>NZ_CP163435.1:5365000-5708750 GCF_041051975.1 Streptomyces sp. R21
TGATGTAGGCGAAGGACATGCGAAAGGTCCGGCGTAGAGGGTAAGACCCCCGTAGTCGAAACATCAGCGGCTCGTTTGAGAGACACCCAAGTAGCACGGGGCCCGAGAAATCCCGTGTGAATCTGGCGGGACCACCCGCTAAGCCTAAATATTCCCTGGTGACCGATAGCGGATAGTACCGTGAGGGAATGGTGAAAAGTACCGCGGGAGCGGAGTGAAATAGTACCTGAAACCGTGTGCCTACAAGCCGTGGGAGCGTCGGAGTGCATGCTTGCATGCACTCTCGTGACTGCGTGCCTTTTGAAGAATGAGCCTGCGAGTTTGCGGTGTGTTGCGAGGTTAACCCGTGTGGGGAAGCCGTAGCGAAAGCGAGTCCGAATAGGGCGGTTTAGTAGCGCGCTCAAGACCCGAAGCGGAGTGATCTAGCCATGGGCAGGTTGAAGCGGCTGTAAGAGGTCGTGGAGGACCGAACCCACCAGGGTTGAAAACCTGGGGGATGACCTGTGGTTAGGGGTGAAAGGCCAATCAAACTCCGTGATAGCTGGTTCTCCCCGAAATGCATTTAGGTGCAGCGTCGTGTGTTTCTTGCCGGAGGTAGAGCACTGGATAGGCGATGGGCCCTACCGGGTTACTGACCTTAGCCAAACTCCGAATGCCGGTAAGTGAGAGCACGGCAGTGAGACTGTGGGGGATAAGCTCCATGGTCGAGAGGGAAACAGCCCAGAGCATCGACTAAGGCCCCTAAGCGTACGCTAAGTGGGAAAGGATGTGGAGTCGCACAGACAACCAGGAGGTTGGCTTAGAAGCAGCCACCCTTGAAAGAGTGCGTAATAGCTCACTGGTCTAGTGATTCCGCGCCGACAATGTAGCGGGGCTCAAGCGTACCGCCGAAGTCGTGTCATTCCAGTAATAGGGCCAACGCCTGCTGGGATGGGTAGGGGAGCGTCGTGTGCCGGGTGAAGCCGCAGCGGAAGCTAGTGGTGGACGGTTCACGAGTGAGAATGCAGGCATGAGTAGCGATACACACGTGAGAAACGTGTGCGCCGATTGACTAAGGGTTCCTGGGTCAAGCTGATCTGCCCAGGGTAAGTCGGGACCTAAGGCGAGGCCGACAGGCGTAGTCGATGGATAACCGGTTGATATTCCGGTACCCGCTGTGAAGCGTCAAACATCGAACCAGGCGATGCTAAGTCCGTGAAGCCGCCCCGGAGCCTTCGGGCAAAGGGGAGTGGTGGAGCCGACGGACCAGACCTGTAGTAGGTGAGTGATGGGGTGACGCAGGAAGGTAGTCCAGCCCGGGCGGTGGTTGTCCCGGGGTAAGGGTGTAGCCCGTCATCTAGGCAAATCCGGATGACATGTGGGTGAGACCTGATGCCGAGCCGATTGTGGTGAAGTGGATGATCCTATGCTGTCGAGAAAAGCCTCTAGCGAGTTTCATGGCGGCCCGTACCCTAAACCGACTCAGGTGGTCAGGTAGAGAATACCGAGGCGTTCGGGTGAACTATGGTTAAGGAACTCGGCAAAATGCCCCCGTAACTTCGGGAGAAGGGGGGCCATCACCGGTGACGAGATTTACTCTCTGAGCTGGGGGTGGCCGCAGAGACCAGCGAGAAGCGACTGTTTACTAAAAACACAGGTCCGTGCGAAGCCGTAAGGCGATGTATACGGACTGACGCCTGCCCGGTGCTGGAACGTTAAGGGGACCGGTTAGTGCACTTTCGGGTGTGCGAAGCTGAGAACTTAAGCGCCAGTAAACGGCGGTGGTAACTATAACCATCCTAAGGTAGCGAAATTCCTTGTCGGGTAAGTTCCGACCTGCACGAATGGCGTAACGACTTCTCGACTGTCTCAACCATAGGCCCGGTGAAATTGCACTACGAGTAAAGATGCTCGTTTCGCGCAGCAGGACGGAAAGACCCCGGGACCTTTACTACAGTTTGATATTGGTGTTCGGTTCGGCTTGTGTAGGATAGCTGGGAGACTGTGAAGTCATGGCGCCAGCCATGGTGGAGTCGTCGTTGAAATACCAGTCTGGTCGTGCTGGATGTCTAACCTGGGTCCGTGATCCGGATCAGGGACAGTGTCTGATGGGTAGTTTAACTGGGGCGGTTGCCTCCTAAAGAGTAACGGAGGCGCCCAAAGGTTCCCTCAGCCTGGTTGGCAATCAGGTGTTGAGTGTAAGTGCACAAGGGAGCTTGACTGTGAGACCGACGGGTCGAGCAGGGACGAAAGTCGGGACTAGTGATCCGGCGGTGGCTTGTGGAAGCGCCGTCGCTCAACGGATAAAAGGTACCCCGGGGATAACAGGCTGATCTTCCCCAAGAGTCCATATCGACGGGATGGTTTGGCACCTCGATGTCGGCTCGTCGCATCCTGGGGCTGGAGTCGGTCCCAAGGGTTGGGCTGTTCGCCCATTAAAGCGGTACGCGAGCTGGGTTTAGAACGTCGTGAGACAGTTCGGTCCCTATCCGCTGTGCGCGTAGGAATATTGAGAAGGGCTGTCCCTAGTACGAGAGGACCGGGACGGACGAACCTCTGGTGTGCCAGTTGTCCTGCCAAGGGCATGGCTGGTTGGCTACGTTCGGGAGGGATAACCGCTGAAAGCATCTAAGCGGGAAGCCTGCTTCGAGATGAGTATTCCCACCCCCTTTGAGGGGTTAAGGCTCCCAGTAGACGACTGGGTTGATAGGCCAGATCTGGAAGGCGGGCAACCGCTGGAGGTGACTGGTACTAATAGGCCGAGGGCTTGTCCTCAGTTGCTCGCGTCCACTGTGTCAGTTCTGAAATAACGAACGACATGCCTCCTCCCTGGGCCACAGGGAGTCGAGGCAACTGGTTCACAATTTCACAGTGTTTCGGTGGTCATAGCGTGAGGGAAACGCCCGGTTACATTCCGAACCCGGAAGCTAAGCCTCACAGCGCCGATGGTACTGCAGGGGGGACCCTGTGGGAGAGTAGGACGCCGCCGAACAAATTTTAAGAAGAAGCCCCAACTCCGGGTACATATCCGGGTGTTGGGGCTTCTTCGCGTTCACCGTGCGGTCGTTCGCGTTCACCGTTCGGTCCAGGGCTCACGGCAGCACAAAAAACCCACTTCCGGAGGAAGTGGGTTAATGCAACGCAAATTACTGGTGCCCCCAACGGGATTCGAACCCGTGCTACCGCCTTGAAAGGGCGGCGTCCTAGGCCGCTAGACGATGAGGGCTATCGGCCCGCCTGGGCGCCTTGCGGCGCGTCGGGGACGTAGGAAGCATATGGGATGGCGGGCGGTATCGCCAAAACGGTTTACGGGGACGGGGTCGGCTTGGGTGCCGGCGAGGGGGTCGCGCCGGGCTGGTTCTCCTTCGGGAGGTGGCGGCTGACCTCGGCCGTTGTCAGGCCCAGGCCGCCCAGCCGGATCTCGTCCCAGGCCTGGAGGCGCCGGGTGTCCCGGTTCACGTAGAGGATCGAGGCCTCGATCGGGTCCGGGTACTTGCCCTCGACGGCGCGCAGGCCGCTGCCGCCCGTCGAGCCCTCGATGCGCAGCCGGGTCCCCTGTTTCATGACCTCCATCTCCTCGTGGTGCAGATGGCCCGCCAGAACCATGGGCACCGTGCCGTCCGTCTCGCGGGCCGCCGACGGCTCGTGCGCGATGGCGATGTCGACGGGGGTGCCCGCCGCCGCCTGGTCGCGGATGGCCGACGCCAGCTGTGCGCCGGCCATCTCCTCCACGGGATTCCCGCCCGGCTTGATCGCACGATCGGGGGTGTACTGCGGGTCGCCGACGCCCGCGAAGCGCAGGCCGGCGACCGAGACGGCCCTGCCCTCGTCCAGCACGTGCACGTTCTTCATGCGTTCCAGATAGCGTTGGGTGATCTGGCTGTCGTGGTTGCCTCGGACCCAGACGTACGGGGCTCCCAGGTCGGCGATCGGGTCCAGGAAGCCGTTCTCGGCCGCGGTGCCGTGGTCCATGGTGTCGCCGGAGTCGACGATCACGTTGATGTCGTACTGCTTCACGAGCGAAGCGATGATTTTCCAGCTCGCCGGGTTGAGGTGGATGTCGGAGACGTGCAGGACTCGGATCGTGGTCGGGTCCGGTTCGTAGGTCGGGAGCGTGGACGTGACGTCGTACAGCTTCGTCACGTTCGTCACCAGGCGCGCCAACTCCTGCTGGTAGACGTCGAATTCGGTGACGATGTTGCGTGCGTTGCCGACCAGGGACGGGGCGGAGGAGAGGAGGCCGGAGAACCTCGGCTCCAGGACCGACTTGGGGTTCCAGGTGGCGTACGCCGTCGCCCCCGAGGCCGCGAGCAGGGCCAGGGCCAGGCCGCCGGCGGCCAGGGCGCGGCGCGGGCGGCGGTAGACCGCCAGACCGAGTGCCGTGGCGCCGGAGACGACCGCCACGCAGGACCTTACGGCCAGGTCGAGCGTGCCGTGCTCCACGTCGTGCGCGACTTCGTCCTGGAGGCCCGAGATCCGCTCCGGGTGGTCCACCAGGGCCTGGGCGCGGGCCGGGTCGAGCCGGTCGACGTCCACGTCCAGGCGGAAGGGCGCTACGTGGCTGCGCAGTTCCAGTGCTCCGAGCGGGGCGACGTTGATCTTCGTGCCGCCGGCGACGGAGGGGCGCAGGGTCATCGTGGTGTTCATGGGGCCCACCGGGACGCGTACGTTGCCCACGATCAGCAGGCCGAGCCAGGCGCCGAGCAGGACGACGGCCATCAGGCCGAGGGCTCTGGTGTACGGGTGCGGTTGGTGGACGAGTTCGGTGACCGGGTGCGTGCGGCGGGCGCGGTAGTGGCGGGACAGGGCGCGGGGGGCTGAGCGGGGGAGGGTGCGTATGCGGTGCAGGACGGCAGCGGGGACGCGGGCCATTGGTCCCGTATGCCCAAATCGGATGGTGGATATGCGGTGGATGCCCGACGGGTATCGGGCGGATATGGGCTGGATCTGACTGGTTTGATTTCGGTGCTGGTCAGGAAGGGCTCGGTACTGGTCGGGGAGTGGGCTTCGGGCCCGGCCGCCGTTTCTGGCGCCGTGGCTGACAATGGCCGTGTGCTGGAGATGACGCGTGAGGAGTTCGAGGAACTGGTCGCCGAGGCGCTCGACCGGATTCCGCCGGAGCTGACGCGGCTCATGGACAACGTGGCGGTGTTCGTCGAGGACGAACCACCGGCCGAGGATCCCGAGCTGCTCGGTCTGTACGAGGGGACTCCGCTGACGGATCGCGGGGAGTGGTACGCCGGTGTCCTGCCGGACCGGATCACGATCTACCGGGGGCCCACGCTGCGGATGTGCGACACGCGCGAGGACGTGGTCGCCGAGACCGAGGTGACCGTGGTGCACGAGATCGCTCATCACTTCGGGATCGATGACGCTCGGCTGCATGCGCTCGGGTACGGGTGAGGTTGCCGGGCGGGGTCGGATCCGGGTCCGGGATCGGGGTTGGCTTCGGGGGGTAGGAGCGGTCTCCTGTTCGGGTCGAGGCGTGCGCGTGTCTTCTTGTGGGCGGCGGGAGTTGGACAGGGGGACTCCCCGAACCCCCGCCGGAGGTGGCTGCCCGTGCGCGCCTTGTACGTACCCGTCCGTCTCGCCGCCACGGTCATGGCCGTCGCCGCGGCCGCCGGCTGCATGAGCGTCGGTGACGACGGGAGCCGGCCCGGGCCGTCCCACTCGGCGGGGCAGCGGGGTGGGGCAGCGCCGGACGGGGGCACCGTGGTGGGTGGTGGCGGGTCGGGTGTGCGGGGCGGGGCGGCGGCGAAGCGGCACGGGTCGCCGGAGCCGGGGTCTTCGGAGTCCGGGTCCGCGTCCGCGTCTGCTTCGGCCTCCGCGGGCGGGGGTGCGAAGGCGTCCGCCAAGCCTGGGCCGAAGGATGGCAAGGGTGGAGGCGGCGGCGGAGGGAAGGGCGGGGGTGGTGTGGAGCCGCCTGTGCCTACGAAGGGGGAGCCGACGCCCACGCATACGGATCCGGCGCCTACGCCTACCGCGCCGGTTGATCCGCCGACGCCGTCCGATCCTGCCCCGACGGCCGAGCCGTCGTCTTCGGCTCATGAGCAGGTCGCGCAGTCGCAGTTGGTGGAGCGGGAGCCTGCGCCTTCTGCTGGCGGGGGCGCGTGACGCTGGCGTGGGCGCCTTTCGCGGGGCGTCGTTCGCTGGCCGGGCGCCGTTCGTGGTGCGCCGGGTGCCGGTGGGGGGTCGGGGCCGTGCCGGTGCATCCGCCCGTCGCGTACGTGGTCACTTCTGTGTGCCGGGATGGCTCGACTTTGCCTGTGACCACGTACGCGACGGGCATTTGATGTACCGGCACGGCCCCTTCCGCGCATGCGCGTCTGCGGGTGCGTGGGGGCTCGCGGGGCACCACCCACGCGTGACCAAAGGCACAGAGGGCGGTCGGGGTTTGCCTGCTCGCTCCGCGGTTCGTGGAGCCGTGGAAATGCGGGGTGTCGCCGGGGTTTGGGGGCTCGGCGCGGGGGCGTCGGAGGGGGCTGACCTGGGGATATGGGGGTCAGTTTGCCTCATGGGGGGGTGGGTGCGTATGGTGGTAGATCGTTTGATCCCATTTGCCCGGCGCCATTGCAGAGAGCGCCGCGTGTGGCGCGTACTCTCCCCTGCCGTGGCCGGACCGCATTGAGGCGGTCGATTGCGAATTCACGGAGTTACGGGCGCGTGCCGAGAACTCCGGAAGGTTCGCATTTCGCATGTCTGTTTCCAGTACTGATCACATCGTCGTGCCCGAGAACAACGACGAGAACCCCGCAGAGGTCGTCGAGACCGTGGAGACCGTGGAGTCCGCTCCCGAGCTCACCTTCTCCGACCTCGGTCTCCCCGAGGGCGTCGTCCGCAAGCTCGCGCAGAACGGCGTGACCAGCCCCTTCCCGATCCAGGCGGCCACCATCCCGGACGCCCTGGCCGGCAAGGACATCCTCGGCCGCGGTCGTACAGGCTCGGGCAAGACGCTCTCGTTCGGTCTGCCGACCCTGGCCGCGCTGGCCGGTGGGCACACCGAGAAGAAGAAGCCCCGCGCCGTCATCCTCACGCCGACCCGTGAGCTCGCGATGCAGGTCGCGGACGCCCTGCAGCCGTACGGCGACGTCCTCGGCCTGAAGATGAAGGTCGTCTGCGGCGGTACGTCCATGGGCAACCAGATCTACGCCCTCGAGCGCGGCGTCGACGTCCTCGTCGCCACCCCGGGCCGCCTGCGCGACATCATCAGCCGCGGCGCCTGCTCCCTGGAGAACGTCCAGGTCGCCGTCCTCGACGAGGCCGACCAGATGTCCGACCTGGGCTTCCTGCCCGAGGTCACCGAGCTGCTCGACCAGATCCCGGGCGGCGGCCAGCGCATGCTGTTCTCCGCCACGATGGAGAACGAGATCTCCACGCTGGTCAAGCGCTACCTGACCAACCCGGTCACGCACGAGGTCGACAGCGCCCAGGGCAACGTCACGACGATGTCGCACCACATCCTCATCGTGAAGCCCAAGGACAAGGCGCCGGTCACCGCCGCGATCGCTTCCCGCAAGGGCCGCACGATCATCTTCGTCCGCACCCAGCTGGGCGCGGACCGCATTGCCGAGCAGCTCGTCGAGGCGGGCGTGAAGGCGGACGCGCTGCACGGCGGTATGACGCAGGGTGCGCGTACCCGAGTGCTCGAGGACTTCAAGAAGGGCTACGTCAACGCCCTCGTCGCCACCGACGTCGCCGCGCGCGGTATCCACGTCGACGGCATCGACCTGGTGCTGAACGTCGACCCCGCCGGCGACCACAAGGACTACCTGCACCGCTCGGGCCGTACGGCCCGAGCCGGTCGCTCCGGCACCGTCGTGTCGCTGTCGCTGCCGCACCAGCGCCGCCAGATCTTCCGGCTGATGGAGGACGCGGGCGTCGACGCCGGGCGTCACATCATCAACTCCGGTACGGCCTTCGAGCCCGAGGTCGCCGAGATCACCGGTGCCCGTTCGATGACCGAGGTCCAGGCCGAGTCCGCGGGCAACTCGGCGCAGATGGCCGAGCGTGACGTCAAGGACCTCACCAAGCAGCTGGAGCGCGCGCAGCGTCGTGCCGTCGAGCTGCGCGAGGAGGCCGACCGGCTGACCGCGCGTGCGGCGCGCGAGCGTGGCGAGGACCCGGAGGCGGCCGTCGCCGCCGCCGCGGAGGCCGCCGCCGAGAAGGCCGTCGAGGCCGAGGCCGAGGTGGCCGAGCAGCCTGCCGAGCGTTCCTCGTACGACCAGCCGCGTCAGCGCCGCGACGAGCGGGGCAACTACGAGCGCCGTGACAGCCGTGGCGGCGAGCGCGGTGGGTTCAACCGTGACCGTGACGACCGTGGTGGCCGTTCCTTCGAGCGTCGTGACGGCGAGCGCGGCGGGTTCCGCCGCGACAACGACCGTCGTGACGACCGTGGAGGCCGTTCCTTCGAGCGTCGTGACAACGACCGTCCCGGCTTCCGCCGCGACAACGACCGCCCCGGGTTCCGTCGGGACAACGACCGTCGTGACGACCGCGGTGGCTTCAACAACCGTGACAGCCGTGGCGACCGTGGCGGCGAGCGCGGTGGGTTCAACCGTGACCGTGACGACCGTGGTGGCCGTTCCTTCGAGCGTCGCGACAACGACCGTCCCGGCTTCCGCCGCGACGACCGCACCGGCGGTGGCCGTCCCTTCGAGCGCCGCGACGAGCGTGGCGGTCACCGGGGCAGCGACCGTCCCTTCAACCGCGACCGTCAGGGCGACCGCCCCGCGGGCGGCGGCTTCCGCTCCGGCGGCCACGACCGCCCCACCGGCCGTCGTGACGACCACCGCACCACCGGCACCGGAACGGGCACCGGCTCCTTCGGCGCCCGCCGTGACGACAAGCCGCGCTGGAAGCGCAACGGCTGATCGAGCAGCTCCGGTGAGCAGCAAGTGACATAAGGGCTGTGGCCCCCACCCGCTCGGGTGGGGGCCACAGCCCTTTTTGGCCAATCGGCCGGGCAGTTGGCGCATGTCGTGCCCTCGGCGAGGGAATCGCTGGGGACATGACAGATGACGCCATAGTGAGTGGGCTGTCTGATGAAGAACGGCTGGCCCAGCTCGGCTACACGCAGGTTCTCGCCCGCCGCATGTCGGCGTTCTCCAACTACGCGGTTTCCTTCACCATCATCTCGGTGCTGTCGGGCTGCCTGACGCTCTACCTGTTCGGGATGAACACCGGCGGTCCCGCGGTGATCACCTGGGGCTGGGTCGCGGTCGGCCTGATGACCCTGTTCGTCGGGCTGTCCATGGCCGAGATCTGTTCGGCCTACCCGACCTCCGCCGGGCTGTACTTCTGGGCGCACCGGCTCGCGCCCTCCCGTACGGCCGCGGCCTGGGCCTGGTTCACGGGCTGGTTCAACGTCCTCGGCCAGGTCGCGGTGACCGCCGGCATCGACTTCGGTGCGGCGTCGTTCCTGGGCGCCTACCTGAACCTCCAGTTCGACTTCCATGTGACGCCCGTCCGCACGATCCTGCTGTTCGCCGGGATCCTGGTGCTGCACGGGCTGCTGAACACCTTCGGGGTGCGGATCGTCGCCCTCCTCAACAGCGTCAGCGTGTGGTGGCACGTGCTGGGCGTGGGAGTGATCGTCGGCGCGCTCGCGTTCGTCCCCGACCAGCACCAGTCGACGAGCTTCGTCTTCACGCACTTCGTGAACAACACGGGCTGGGGCAGCGGGGTCTACGTCGTCCTCATCGGCCTGCTGATGGCGCAGTACACCTTCACCGGGTACGACGCCTCCGCCCATATGACCGAGGAGACGCACGACGCGTCCACGGCGGGCCCCAAGGGGATCGTGCAGTCGATCTGGACCTCGTGGATCGCCGGCTTCGTGCTGCTCCTCGGCTTCACCTACGCCATCCAGTCGTACGACAAGGAGCTGGGCTCGGCGACCGGCGCGCCGCCCGCGCAGATCCTGCTCGACGCGCTCGGGGCGACGGCGGGCAAACTCCTGCTGCTCGTCGTCATCGGCGCGCAGCTCTTCTGCGGCATGGCCTCTGTGACCGCCAACTCCCGCATGATCTACGCCTTTTCGCGTGACGGAGCGCTGCCGTTCTCACACCTGTGGCACACGGTCAGCCCGCGCACCCGGACGCCGGTCGCGGCGGTGTGGCTGGCGGCCCTGTCGGCGCTGGTGCTCGGTCTGCCGTACCTCATCAACTACACGGCGTACGCGGCCGTGACCTCGATCGCGGTGATCGGCCTCTACGTCGCGTACGTCATCCCGACGTTGCTGCGGCTGCGGAAGGGCGACGACTTCGCGCGGGGACCCTGGCACCTGGGCCGCTGGTCCCGGCCGATCGGGATCGTCTCGGTCGGCTGGGTCGGCGTGATCACCGTCCTGTTCATGCTGCCGCAGCTCTCGCCGGTCACCTGGGAGACCTTCAACTACGCCCCGGTCGCCGTCCTCGCCGTCCTCGGATTCGCCGCGACCTGGTGGCTGGCCTCGGCCCGGCACTGGTTCCTCAACCCCGACCACGAACGCACGATCGCCCGTGAGGCGGCACGCAAGGGCGCACCCGAACCGGTAGATCCGTAACCTTGCGCGCTTTTGGCGTGGCCGGGTCACCGATACCCGATCGGAGTCCCGGCCTCGTCCGGCTATGCTCGGGGATGCATCGGCGCGAGCCGGTGTCGCGTCGGCCTGCTGCATCACTGATGGTCGGCGCGTGGACCCTTAGCTCAATTGGCAGAGCAGTGGACTTTTAATCCATTGGTTGTGGGTTCGAGTCCCACAGGGTCTACCGCGCACAGGGCGGAGGAACATCCTCCGCACGGCGCAACGCCCCGGACCACCTCGGTGGGTCGGGGCGTTTCGCCGTCCTGCTTCGGCGACGAGAGCGGCCAAGGCTGGGGAACTCTGGGCCGTTGCGTCCACGGGCCCGCTTCTCCTGACGTGACGTCACGAGCCCGGTCTCCGGTGGGGAACCGAGAACCCGTCGGCCCCCGGGCCTGTTCGACGATCCTTGACCGGGACGCCGGGGCAGTCGACGGATCAGCCGATCGGGGTACGGGCCCGTGTCAGCCCGCCGTGAGTTCCGGCAGCGGCAGCGTGTGCTGGGTCTGGAGGACCTTCGCGCGGAGGTAGCGGACGTTGTGGGCCGTGGTGAAGACGCCCGTCGGGACGCGGTGGGCGACCGTGAGGCCCAGGTCGCGGAGTTGGCCGGCCTTGTCGGGGTTGTTCGAGAGCAGGTCCAGGGTGTCGATGCCGAGGGCCTGGAGCATCTGCGCCGCCGCCGTGTAGTCGCGGGCGTCCTCGGGGAGGCCGAGGGCGGCGTTGGCTGCGTAGGTGTCGAGGCCCTCGTCCTGGAGGGCGTACGCGTCGAGCTTGTTGTAGAGGCCGATTCCGCGGCCCTCCTGGCGGAGGTAGAGGAGGACGCCACCGCGCTCGGCTATCTGCTCCACCGCCTCGCGCAGCTGCGGGCCGCAGTCGCAGCGGGCCGAGCCGAAGACGTCGCCCGTCAGGCACTCGGAGTGCAGCCGGACCAGAGGGTTCGGCCCGGGCTCGCCCAGGATCACCGCGAGGTGCTCCTGACCGTCGGTGAGGCCGTGGAAGGTGACCAGCTGCGCGTCGATCGAGTAGCCGTCTCCGAAGCGCAGGGGCACGGGGACGCGGGTGCGCACCGTGGCGGTGGGGAAGTCGCGCATGTTGTCTCTCCGGTCCAGCGGGTTGGTGCTTCAGATTTGAAGCACATCCTCGGAGGGAGACAGTACACGGTGCTTTAAAGTTCAAGCAACGGGTTTTATGTGTCTCGCGGCTCACGAGGCTCGGGCCTCACTGACGAGGCTCGCGCCTCACTGTGTACTCGAACGCCGCCGCCACGGCAGTTCTTCCCGCTGCGCCCCGGATTCTTCGCCCTGGATCGCCCGCGTGATGCTCGTGCAGATCTCCTCCAGCTGACCCACCTGCTCGGGGGTCAGATGGTCGAAGACCGCCGCACGTACCGTCTCCGCATGTCCGGGCGCGGACCGCTCCAGCAGCGACATGCCCTCGTCCGTGAGGACCGCGATGCTGCCGCGCTTGTCGCTGGGGCAGCCCTCACGGCGTACGGCGCCGTCGTTCTCCAGCCGCGACACCGCGTACGTCAGCCGGCTGCGGGTGATCTTCAGCAGCTCGGCGAGATCGGTCATGCGCAGCCGCCGGTCCGGCGCTTCGGAGAGCATGGCCAGGACGGAGTAGTAAAGGTGGGGCATGCCCGCCTCCGCCTGGAGCTGCCGGTCGATGGTGTCCTCCAGGAGCGAGGAGGCGGAAATGTACGAGCGCCAGGCGCGTTGTTCGGCAGGGGTGAGCCAGCGGGTCGTCATGCGGCCAGTGTAGGTTTGTTTCAAACTTGAACCAAGTCCGCCGTTCCAGGATCGCCCGAGCGGATCCCGCCGTCCCGAGGAGAGCGCGTCGATGCCCCACCCGTACGTCCTGCTGTCCGCCGCCGTCTCCCTCGACGGCTTTCTCGACGACACCGGCCCCGAGCGCCTGCTGCTCTCCAGCCCCGCCGACTTCGACCGGGTCGACGAGGTGCGGGCATCCGTCGACGCGATCCTGGTCGGCGCGGGGACCATCCGTGCCGACAACCCCCGGCTGCTGGTCAACTCGGCCGAGCGGCGGGCCGCCCGCGTCGCCGCCGGCAAGCCCGCATACCCGCTCAAGGTCACCGTCAGCGCCTCCGGTGACCTGGACCCGGACGCCAACTTCTGGCACACCGGCGGGGAGAAGATCGTCTATACGACGGACAAGGGCGCCGAGCGGCTGGCGGCGGCCGGCGTCGCCGCCGACGTCGTACCGCTCGGGCCCGAGCTGGACTGGCACGCCCTGCTGGAGCACCTGCACGACGTGCGCGGCGTACGGCGGCTCATGGTCGAGGGCGGCGGGACCATCCACACCCAGCTCCTGCGGGAGGCGCTCGCCGACGAACTTCAGCTAGTCCTCGCGCCGCTGTTCGTGGGGGAGACGACCGCGCCCCGGCTCTTCGGGCCCGGCCCCTACCAGGGCGGGCGGCTGCGGCTCGTGGAGACACGCCCCCTCGGGGACGTGGTGCTGATGCGGTACGAGCCCACCGCCCCCGGCGCCGGGAGCGGGCCCTCGGCCGCCGACCGGCACTGGCTGGCGCTCGCCTGCGAACTGGCAGCGCTGTGCCCGCCGTCCGAGACCGCGTTCAGCGTGGGCGCGGTGGTCGTCGCGGCCGACGGGACCGAGCTGGCCCGGGGGCACTCGCGCGAGGGCGACGACCCCGTCGTGCACGCCGAGGAGGCGGCCCTCGCCAAGCTCGACCCCGCCGATCCCAGGCTCGCGGGCGCCACGGTCTACAGCAGCCTGGAGCCCTGCGCCCGGCGGGCCTCCCGGCCGGCGCCGTGTGCGCGGCTCATCCTCGACGCCGGGGTACGGCGGGTGGTCACCGCGTGGCGCGAGCCGGACACGTTCGTCGCCGGGGCCGACGGGAACGGGCTCCTGGAGGCGGAGGGCGCGGTCGTGGTCGTACTTCCGGAGTACGAGGAGCGGGCGAAGGCGCCCAATCGGCACCTCCTCGGATAGCCCCGACCACCCCTTTCCCGGTCGGGCTAAGAGATCCTGCGCCGCGACCGGCCCCGGGTCAGGCTCTGAGAAGGCGACTCGGAGGTTGTGGCGATGGGTTCACTGGGGCGGCGTGTGACGGCGGTGCTGGCGGCACCCCTGCTCGTGGGGCTGGTCGCCTCGTGCGGGGTGTCCTCGCCGCAGACGCGGACGGCGGCGCGGGCGCGGCCCAGGGACGCCGGGTTCGCGCACCCCGGCGTGCTGGTGAGCAAAGAGCAGCTCGGCGCCGTACGCAAGCACGTCAACGCGGGGAAGCAGCCCTGGCTCGGGGCGTTCCTCGCCATGCGGGACAGCAAGTACGGGTCGTACAAGTACCAGGCCGAGCCGTACGAGAACGTCGACTGCCCCTGGGGCGGCAAGCCCGCGCACGGCTGTGTCGAGGAGCGGCAGGACGCGATCGCCGCGTACACACAGGGCCTGCTCTTCACCATCACCGGCAAGCAGGAGCACGCCGTCAAGGCCAGAGAGATCATGGACGCCTGGTCGGCCAAGATGAAGCGGCACACCGGGGAGGACGCCGGGCTGCAGACCGCCTGGGCGGGATCGACCTGGGCGCGGGCCGCCGAGGTCGTGCGGTATGCGCCGGGGGCGGGCTGGACGGCCGACCGCGTGCGGCGGTTCGAGACCATGCTGCGCACCGCCTACCTCCCCGAAGTCACCAGGAAGGTCCCGGACTTCAACGGCAACTGGGACCTCGCCATGACCGACGCCGCCATCGGCATCGCCGTCTTCCTCGACGACCACAAGGCCTTCGACGCCGCTCTGCAGAGATTCCGTGACCGCGTGCCCGCCTACTTCTATATGGAGAAGGACGGGAAGGTGCCGCTCAGCCCGGTCGGCAGCACCATCGACACCCCGCAGAAGATGACCACGTACTGGTTCGGGCAGAAGCGGTACATGAACGGGGTCGCGCAGGAGACCTGCCGCAACTTCAAGCACGTCGGCTACTCGCTCGCCGCCACCGCGCACATCGCCGAGACGGCCTGGCACCAGGGCGTCGACCTCTACAGCGGAGTCAAGGACCGCCTGAAGGCCGCGCTCGACCTGCACGCCCGCTACCAGCTCGGCGAGGCCGCGCCCGCGTGGCTGTGCGGCGGCAAGGTCGACCGGAACATGGGGCCCGACGTGGAGGTCGCGCTCAACCACCTGGAGGACCGGCTCGACGTCCACGTGCCCGCCGCGCACCGGCTCGCCGAGCAGTCCCGGCCCGCCGGAACGGACGACCTCTTCGTCGCCTGGGAGACGCTCACGCACGCGAAGAATCCGGTCGGCTGAGGGGCCCGTATGCCCCGTTCGGGGGGGCGCGTAAACCGGTGTGCTTCGGGCCCTGCGAATGGCGTACACTGATTTCAACGACGCGGGGTGGAGCAGCTCGGTAGCTCGCTGGGCTCATAACCCAGAGGTCGCAGGTTCAAATCCTGTCCCCGCTACTGAAGGCCTAGGGCCCGGAACCAATGGTTCCGGGCCCTAGGTGTGTCTCGGGGTACTTTCCGGGGTCCGGGCTCTTTCCGGGGTCCGGGTTCTTTCCGGGGTCCGTTTCAGGGTTCGGGCTTTCCCCCGGTCGGGCCACACCGGTCGCCCGCCGCCGTCGCTGCGGGAAATCTGGACGAGTGGGGCATCGAGGAGGTGCGCGGAGGCCCGAAGGGCCGCACGGTCGGCGGACGCACGGCCGGGCCGGGGCGCACGCGCGGCCCATCTCGTGCGCGCGGAGCCTCGTCCGGACGCTCCCCGTGCTGCTCATCGTCGTCGGAAGCTGCTACGAGTACTTCACGCCGTCGGGGTACACCGCAGCCCCCTTCTTCACCGCCGCCCCACTCGTCGCCGCGCCCCTCTACTCGCTGCGCGGCACGGTGCTCACCGGTGTCGTCGGACTCGCCGCCGTCCTCGCGATCCACGTCGAACTGGACGTCCTCAACGGCGTCGAGGCGATCACCGAGATCGTCACCATCGCGGTGGTCGGCTTCCTGGCCGTCCTCATCAACATCCTCGTCCGCCGCAGCGACGCCCGGCTGGCCTCGGCCCGGGAGATCGCCGAGGCAGCGCAGCGCGCCGTCCTGCCCGAGCCCGCCGAGCGGATCGAGGGACTGGAGGTCGCGGCCCTCTACGCGGCCGCGCAGGCCGACGCCTTCATCGGCGGCGATCTGTACGCGGTGCAGGACTCCCCGCACGGTGTACGGCTGATCGTGGGCGACGTACGGGGGAAGGGGATGGGGGCGGTGGCCGCCGTCGCCGTCGTCATCGGGGCGTTCCGGGAGGCGGCCGAGCACGAGCCGACGCTGGGGGCGGTCGCGCAGCGGCTGGAGCGGGCCCTCGCGCGCGAGGGCGCCCGGCGCCAAGGCCCGGACGCCTTCGAGGGGTTCACCACCGCCGTACTCGCCGAGATCCCGCACGGCGACGGCGAAGCCGAAGGTGAGCGCAGCGGCGGTGATGGCGGCTTCGTGCGGATCGTCAACCGCGGCCACCCCTCGCCGCTGCTTCTGCACGAGGACGGGGCCCTGTGCGAGCTCGTCGCCCGGGAGCCCGCACTGCCGCTCGGGATGGGGGAGTTGGGCAGTTGGCCCGACGGCATCGAGGAGGTGGTCTTCCCTAGCGGGGCCATGCTCCTCTTCCATACGGATGGGCTGTCCGAGGCCCGTGACGCGCGCGGGAACTTCTACGATCCGGCGGCGCGGCTCGCCGGGCGGGTGTTCGGCGGGCCGGGGGAACTGGTCAACGCGCTTGCCGAGGAAGTACGTCGGCACACGGGCGGCGGCGCCACCGACGACATGGCGCTGCTCGCGGTGCGGCGGCCCGGAGTGCGACCGGGACCGGCATGGGGACCGGGATAGGGATCGGGACCGGTGGTGTGCAATCCGGTTTCTTGATCGTTGTTACGAGGGGTGATCGCGTGACGCCCCTCCGCATAACAACTGACACACCGTCAACTGAACTGGTGTTGAGGGGGTGCGGTCAACTCGCCCGATATGAACCGGTCATGTCCTGTAAGTCCTGGCCAGAAGCGTTAACGATCAGTCCGAACAGCTTGGAATCAGGTGCCCGCGTCTATTAACGTTCGATAACGCAGCGCGGTCGTCCCAGCCGTCACAAGAGATGGCTCCGTGCGCACGCGCCGAATCCCGCAAGGGAACCGGGGAACCACCAACTTGGGGTGAATCGCTCGTCCTCCGCCGTGGCAGCACGGTGGGTATACGCGCGTAGGAGACCTTCCTGCTCCGAACCCGTCAGCTAACCCGGTAGGCGAGAAGGAAGGAAAGGAGCGCGCCCACGTGGCGTCCAACCGGCCTGCCCAGGCAACCTCGTTCGCGCCGAATGAGAAGCACAGCGACACCTTCGGCTACGGCCCGAGCGGCGACGAGGGCCCCTGGGAGGAGTGGAACCCCACCGCGGAGTCCACTCGTCCCGTGCGCGGCCGGCATCGCGTAGGCAAGCAGCGCGGCGGCGGACTCGCCCGCAGCTCCACCGTTCTGGGCGTCGGCGTCATCGCCGCCGTCGGCGCGGGCGGCATGGCCACCGCGCAGACCGGCAAGCCCCCGGTGTCCATATCGATGCCTGACCTGTCGTCCGTCACCGAGTCGGCCAAGGCGCTGATCTCGGACGGCACCGACACCCCGGCGAAGGGCTCCGCCACCCCCCTCACCAGCGCCGGCCTGACCACCACCGACGCCGCACAGGGCACCAGCGACGCGGGCGAGGCCCTGCGCGCCCGCATCATGCAGCAGGCCGAGTCGCAGCAGGACCAGGTCGACACCGCCGCCCAGGAGGCCGCCGAGGCCGCCGCCGCGAAGCAGGCCGTCACGCTCGCCGCCAAGCAGCAGGGCGAGGCCGAGGCCAAGGAGGCCGCCGCCAAGAAGAAGGCGGAGCTGGCAGCCAAGGCGAAGGCCGAGGCGGCGCGTCTCGCCGAGCTCGCCAAGAGCTATGCGCTGCCCACCTCCTCGTACACGATCACCGGAACCTTCGGCCAGGCCGGTTCCATGTGGTCCTCCGGCTACCACACGGGCCTCGACTTCGCGGCGCCCACGGGCACCCTCATCAAGGCCATCCACTCCGGCACGATCACCGAGGCGGGCTGGGCCGGCGCGTACGGCTACCGCACGATCCTCACCCTCGACGACGGCACGGAGCTGTGGTTCTGCCACCAGTCGTCGATCAGCGTGAGCGTCGGGCAGAAGGTCGCCACCGGTGACGTGATCGGGCGCGTGGGCGCCACGGGCAACGTCACCGGGCCGCACGTCCACCTGGAGGTCCACCCGGACGGTCAGGCCACCGGCATCGACCCGATGGCCTGGCTGCACAGCAAGGGAATCAATCCCTGACGCCCGCCCCGGCTCCGGAAGCCCGGAATAGCGGCTTCCGGAGTGGGTGTTGAAGAGGACCATGACTTCTCTTCGCAAGCTCGGTTCGTCAGATCTCCAGGTCTTCCCGCTCGCCCTCGGCGGCAACGTGTTCGGCTGGACCGCCGACGAGGCGCAGTCCTTCGCCGTCCTCGACGCGTACGCCGCCGCGGGCGGCAACTTCGTCGACACCGCCGACTCGTACTCGGCGTGGGTCGCCGGCAACTCCGGCGGCGAGTCCGAGACCATCATCGGCAACTGGGTGAAGGCGCGCGGCAACCGCGCCGATGTCGTCATCGCCACCAAGGTCAGCCAGCACCCCGACTTCCCTGGCCTGTCCGGCGACAACATCAAGGCCGCCGCGGACGCCTCCCTGCGCCGCCTGGGCACCGACTACATCGACCTCTACTACACCCACTTCGACAAGCCGGAAGTGCCGGTCGAGGAGATCGTCGGCGCGCTCGACGAGCTGGTGAAGGCGGGCAAGGTGCGGGCGATCGCCGCCTCCAACATCTCGCCCGAGCGGCTCCGGGCCTCCCTGGAGTTCTCCGACCGCGAGGGCCTCGCCCGGTACGTGGCGCTCCAGCCGCACTACAACCTCGTCTCGCGCGACACCTACGAGGGCGAGCTGCAGGACATCGCCTCCCAGGAGGGCCTGGCCGCCGTCCCCTACTACGCCCTCGCCTCCGGATTCCTGACCGGCAAGTACCGGCCGGGGGCGACCGTCGACTCCCCGCGCGCCGCGGGCGCTGGCAAGCACCTCGGCTCCGAGCGGGGGGTGCGGGTACTCGGTGCCCTGGACGCCGTCGCCGAGGCGCACGACGTTCCGGTGGCCACCGTCGCCCTCGCCTGGCTCGCCGCCCGGCCGACCGTCGCGGCGCCCATCGCCTCGGCCCGGACGGTCGAGCAGCTGCCCGCACTGCTGGGCGTGGCCGACCTTGTTCTGACGGAGGGGGAGCTGGGGCTGCTTTCGGAGGCTTCCGCGTAGTCCGCGTAGTCGGAGTGGTGGGGGTGGTGGGGGTGGTGCGTGTGGTCTGCGTGGTCCGCGTTGGGGGTCTTAGCGGGTAGGGGCTACGAGCGGTACGGGTTGTACGGGTTCGGGTCGGTGTAGTTGTGCGAGGCGTACGTGGGGTACGGCGCCGTCGGGCCGTACCCGTACGCCGGGGCGTATCCGTACACCGGCCACGGTTGCTGCGGTGGCGGCTGAGCGCCAGGAGCCGCCGCCACCGCCGCGTACGCCAGTGCGGGGCGGGCCACCTCGCGGCGCCGCCACAGCTCGTCGAGCAGCTCCCGTTCCCGTACGACGAAGTCGGCGCCCGCGCGGCCACGGCGCCCCCGGTGCCGTAGGAACGCGAGCGAGGTCGCGTACGCCTCGTACTCCGCGACCGAGCGGGCCGCGGCCTTGCCGAAGTGGTGCGTGGCGTACTCGCGGGCCAGCCGCCGCGCCCGCATCGAGGCGAGGGCGAACGGCTCCGGCGCGGTCAGCCACCCGGCGACGGCGTACGCCGGAAGCTCGGAGCGCACCGTCTTCAGCTCGCGCTGCCGCGTCCAGATGACCAGCCAGGTGAGCAGCCCGAACGCGGGCACCATGAACGCGGCGTAGACCGCGAAGAAGCCGTACTCCCCGAACGTCGACGAGCCGTTCCACACCGCGTGCATGCCCATCGCGAGCAGCAGTCCGGAGAGGGGGAGGAGGACGCGGCGTGCGTGCTGGCGGTCCGCCGACAGTGCCGCGATGCCGAAGCCGATGCCGGTCAGCACGGTGAACAGCGGGTGCGCGAAGGGCGACATCACCACGCGTACGAAGAAGGTCGCGGCGGTCACCGAGGCCAGGCCGCGGTCGCCGCTGAGCTGGTCGGTGCCGAAGGCGTTGCCGAGATAGAGGATGTTCTCGGTGAAGGCGAAGCCGGTCGCCGTGACGCCGGCTATGACCACCCCGTCGACGATCCCCGTGAAGTCCCGTCTGCGGAAGAGGAAGATCAGAAGCACGGCGGCCGCCTTCGCGGACTCCTCGACTATCGGCGCTATCACCGTCGCGCCCAGTGTGTCCGCGCTGGTCGGGTCGGCGGTCGCCGTCGCTATCCATCTCGTCGCGAAACTGTTGGCGACGATCGCTATCAGCGCCGCCGCGCAGGCGCCCCAGGCGAAGGAGAAGAGCAGGTTGCGCCAGGGGCCCGGCTCCACGCGGTCCAGCCAGCGGAACGCGGCCATCAGCAGCGGGACGGGCAGCACGGCGAGGCCGAGGCCCACCAGGAAGCCCTCGGTTCCCGTCTGTTCGCGGACCAGGGCCAGGATCACCAGGCCGGAGAGCGCGAGCAGCGTGATCAGCGCGCCGTACCTCACCCAGCGGCGCTGCCACCAGTGCGCGTGCCGCCGTCCACCCTCGGCCGGGCCGGTGGGGTGCGGCGGGTGCGGCGGATACGGGGAACGGGTGGCCACGGCATCGACCCTAACGAGGGAAGGGCGCCGTCCGCGACGGTGCGTGGGGTCGCCGACGGGTGCGGGGGCTGGTCCTCGGCCTGATTCGCGCTGATTCGAGTGTGGGTGCGATGCGGTGCGGTGCTGTGTGGTGCGGTGTGCTGCTAGGCCTGGTCCGAGTGTCTGTCCCCGTGCGGGAGTCGGCGGAACAGCAGGTCGTGCACCACATGTCCCTTGTCCAGCCCCTGGCCCTCGAAACGGGTCAGCGGCCGGAAGTCCGGACGTGGCGCGTAACCGCCGTCCGGCTGGGTGTTCTCGAACTCCGGGTGCTCGGTCAGCACCTCGAGCATCTGCTCGGCGTACGGCTCCCAGTCCGTCGCGCAGTGCACTACGGCGCCCGGCTTCAGGCGGGTTGCCGCGAGGTCCAGGAACTCCGGCTGGATGAGACGGCGCTTGTGGTGCCGCTTCTTGGGCCAGGGGTCGGGGAAGTAGACGCGCAGGCCGTCGAGGGAGTCCGGGGTGAGCATCTCCCGGAGCAGGATGATCGCGTCGCCGTTGGCCACGCGGACGTTCGACAGGCCTTCTCGCTCCGCGAGGTTCAGCAGGTTGCCCTGGCCGGGGGTGTGGACGTCGACGGCGAGGATGCCGGTGTCCGGGGCCTCGGCTGCCATCTGCGCGGTGGCTTCGCCCATGCCGAAGCCGATTTCCAGGACTACGGGGTGGTCGGTGCCGAACAGCTCCGCGAGGTTCAGCTGCCGCTGCCCGTCGATGTCCAGGCCCCACTTGGGCCACAGTCGCTGCAACGCCTCTGCCTGGCCGGCGGTCACCCGGCTTCGGCGGGGCTGGAAACTACGGATCCGGCGCTCGAAGTGGGAACCGGCGGGGTCGGGCGCGGGGCCGTCGGGGAAGCGGGGCTCGCCCTTGGCGCGGGTGATGTGGGAGTCAGACACAGTGGGTCGATTTTACGGTTTCCTGGCGGGGGCGCCGTTCGCAGGGGTGCGGTGGGTGGGTCGGGGCCGTGCCGGTACGTTCTGCCCGTCGCCGCGTGGGCGTACTGCCCGGGGGTGACAAATGGCGGGACTTGGCGGGCGGTCTGCTACGCGACGGGCAGGAACGTACCGGCACGGCCCCTTCCGTGCGTCCGCGACTGCGGGTGCGTGGGGGTTCGCGTGGCGCCGGGGGCGGCGGTCCGTCCTCCCTGCGGGCAATCGTGCCGCTGGGGCGGCACGGGTGGGCGCAGGCGGCGCCTCGATAGCGCCGAGTTGCGTGACCCACCCCCGGCCAGCACCTACGCCGGGTGACACGGCAACTAGGGGTGACCGGGGTTTGCCTGTCCCCCGGCCCGGGTCAGGTGGAGAGGGCGGTGAGGGCTCGGGTGGCTACCTCTCGGCCGATGGGGAGGGAGGCTGTGGCGGCGGGGGACGGCGCGTTGAGGACGTGGACCGTGCGGGGGCCCTCTCGGATGAGGAAGTCGTCGACCAGCGTGCCGTCGCGCAGGACGGCCTGCGCCCGCACCCCGGCGGGGGCGGGGACAAGGTCGTCCGAGGTGATCGCCGGCAGCAGCCTCCGCACCGCGTCGGTGAACGCCGGCTTCGACAGTGACCGCCGCAGCTCCCCGGCGCCGTAGCGCCAGTGACGGCGGGCTATCCGCCAGGAGCCGGGCCACGCGAGCGTCCCGCCCAGCTCCCGGGGTCGTACGGTCCCCCACCCGTATCCCTCCCGGGCGAGCGCGGGCACCGCGTTGGGACCGACGTGCACACCCCCGTCGATGCCCCGGGTGAGATGCACCCCGAGGAAGGGGAAGGCCGGGTCGGGCACCGGGTAGACGAGACCGCGGACCAGCTCTGGGCGGGTGAGTGAGTAGTACTCACCGCGGAAGGGGACGATCCGCATGCCCGGGTCGTCGCCCGCGAGCCGGGCGATCGCGTCACAGTGCAGGCCCGCGCAGTTGACCAGCACGCGCGCGCGGACGACTGCCCCGTCGGCCGTACGGACGGCGACGCCGAGCGAAGGGCGCCGGTCGATCCGGACGACCTCCGCGCCGTAGCGGATCTCCGCCCCGGAGGACTCGGCGAGCTGCCGGGCCACGGCGACGAAGTCGCAGATGCCGGTCGTGCCGACGTGGATGGCGGCGAGGCCGCGGACCTCCGGCTCGTACTCCGCGATCTGGGCGGCCCCCAGCTCCCGGACCGGAATCCCGTTCTCCCGGCCGCGCTGGACGAGTCCGTGCAGCCGGGGCAGCTCGGCGCGCTCCGTGGCGACGATCAGCTTGCCCGTGACGGCGTGCGGGATGTCGTACTCCGCACAGAACTTGACCATCTCGGCGGCGCCCCGCACCGCGAACCGCGCCTTCAGGGAGCCCGGGCGGTAATAGACACCACTGTGGATGACACCGCTGTTGCGCCCCGTCTGGTGGCGGGCCGGGCCCTGCTCCTTCTCCAGCACCATCACGCGCGTGCCCGGCGCGGCACGCGTGATCGCATACGCCGTCGACAGGCCGACGATCCCGCCGCCGATCACCAGGACATCGCAGTCGTACGCGACTTTCTCCAGCACCTGTTCCACCTCCCGGCTTCGATAGTGCACTGCGCCACTGACAATGCCCTCAAACCCGGGAGGTCCCCGAAGATCACGCGGCTCAGGCAGGAGCCATCAGCAGTGGCCTGGCGCGCTCCCGCAGCTCCACCACGCGCGGCTCGTCGCCGTACGGCTCCAGGCGGTGCAGGAGATCCTTCACGTACTCGGTGGTGCGCGCCGAGGAAATGCGCCCGGCGACCTCCACCGCCCGCACGCCCTGCTCGCATGCCGCGTCCAGATTGCCCGATTCGAGCTCGGCGACCGCCGAGACGACCAGACGCAGTCCGTGCGAGCGTACGAACTCCTCCGTCGGCTTCGACAGTGCCTGCTCCGTGAAGCGGCGGACCTGGCGTGGTGCCTTCAGGTCGCGGTAGCACTCCGCCGCGTCGGCGGCGAAGCGGTCGTAGGAATAGAAGCCGAGCCAGGACGGATCGTGGTCGCCGTCGCGGGAGCGCTCCAGCCAGCCCTCGGCCGCCTTCAGCGCGGCGCCGGCCGCCTGGGCGTCACCCGCGCGTGCGTGCGCGCGTGCCTCGACGAGCCGGAAGAAGCTCATGGTGCGGGCCGTCGCGAGCCCGCGGTTGCGCTCCAGGGCGGCCTGGGCGAGGTCGACGCCCTCGTCGCCGAAGCCGCGGTAGGTCGCCTGGAGGGACATCGAGGCCAGTACGTAGCCCCCGAGAGGCACGTCGGCGGCCGCTCGGGCGAGGCGCAGCGCCTGGATGTAGTAGCGCTGGGCCGCCTCCTGTTGGCCGGTGTCGAAGGCCATCCACCCGGCGAGGCGGGTGAGTTCGGCGCTGGCTCCGAAGAGGGCCCTGCCCACCTCGTCGGAGTACGAGCCGAGCAGCAGCGGCGCCGCCTCCACCCTCAGGCACTCGGGCACCATGGAGGAACGCCAGTCACCGCCCCCGTACTTGGAGTCCCAGCGCCGGGCGTCCTCGGCGGCCTCGCGGAGCTTCTGCACATCGCTGTGGCCGACTTTCAGCGGTGCTCCGGAGCCCTCCCCGGGGTTCGCGTCGCGCGCCACCGAACTGTCGGCCGGGGTTATCAGCCAGCGTGAGGCAGGCGTTGCGTATGCGCTCACTGCGAACGATCCGGCCAGCGACTGCCAGATGCCGCCGGAGCCGGCCCGGCGTCCGGCGAGGTCGAGACGGTAGAGCTCCGTGGCCGACCGCACCGCCTGGCCGACGTCACGGGGGAAGGCGAGGCCCACCTCGGGTGCGGGATCCGCGTCCGCCAGGCCGATCTCGTGGAGCGGCACCGGGCGGCCGAGCTTCTGGCCGATGGCGGCCGCGATGAGGTGCGGCGCGGCGCCCTGCGGCACCATTCCCTTCGACACCCAGCGCGCCACCGACGTCTTGTCGTAGCGAAGAGTCAACCCGCGTTGAGCGCCAAGGTCGTTGACGCGTCGCGCGAGTCCTGCGTTGCTGATTCCCGCGAGGGCGAGAACGGCGCCGAGTTTTTCGTTCGGCCCGCGTTGCTCCCTGGACATTGCGCCACCCCTCGACACAGACGGCTGCCGCGTTGGCATAACCACGCGGCATTCGTAAACCCAGCGTAGTTCGCCGCATCCCAAGCGTTAAGAGGCATAGTTCCGGATGGCGAGATTGTGGTCCGTACGGAAGTACGGACGGTTGCAGCGTGCTCCCGCTGTGTGGCCGTGCGCCCGCCCGTGCGCTCTTCTCCGGCCACCGGGGGAGCGCTTCCATGAATCTGCGTGGGTCGGCCCGCTGTACTGGATCCAGTGGGCTGGGGGACACCGCCGCCTACATCCCCGCGGGCGGCGGACCGGTCCGGGAGGCGAGCTCCGCCTCCCGGACTGTGCATCGCCGATGCGGTGCGCACCACCTGTACGGAGCGTGTCCGTGCTCGGGCCTCCGGTGGCTGATTTGGCCGAAAATCGACGGTGGGTCCCTGGGGTAAATAACGCGTCTACCACGCTACTTGAGGGCGCGTTAGGTGGTTGGGGGGAGCGTACCGGGGGCGCATTCGCGTCGCCGAACTGACCTGTATCGCCGCCGGATTGTCCACCGACCACTTGGGGATGGTCGTCAAGTTCCCGGCGTATCACCGCGGCAGCTCTTCCTCGGGGGCGCGTTCGAGGGGGCGCAAGCCGCCGCACAGAGCCTCCCGTATGCCTTCTTCGTGGCAGCATGGTGCCCAGTTCGTACGGTGCACTGGTTGTCCACAGCCTGTGGAGGCGGCGATGCGGTGGTTGGTGGGGTGGAGCAGTACCGCCGCCAGGGCGCCCGGCTTCGGGTCGGCCGGGGCCACCGGCAGCGACGGCGAGACCGTGCACCCGGTGGGATCCCAACTCCTGTGGGGCGACCCCGATCCGCTCTGGGCGGTCGGCGACTGGCGCCCCGACGAGGTGCGCATCGTGAAGGCCGACGCGCAGACCCGGATCGCCGTCCTCGGCACCTGCGGCGCGACCGACGAGGAACTGCGAGTCGGGCTGTTCGCCGCACGTGGAGGGGCACTTCGGCATCTGACCAACTGGTCCGGCAGCTACACGGCGGTCGTCCAGGTCGGCCGTCGGCTGACCGTCTGCGGTGATCTCGCGGGCGCCCGGCCCGTGTTCTACACCCCCTGGGCGGGCGGCACCGCCTACGCGACCGCCGCGCTGCCCCTCGCCGACCTCATCGAGGCCAACCTCGACTTCGGGCACCTCGCCGCGCTGCTCGCCGCCCCCGACGTACCGGCCGCGGTGCACGACTCGACCCCGTACGACGGCGTGCGGCGCATCCCGCCGGGGCACGCGCTGATCCTGCGCGCCGGGGCGCGCGAGATCGCCGGATACGAGCCGGTCGCCTCCCTCGCGGTCGCGGCGCCCTCGGCCGACCCCGCGAGCGCCGTGGACGCCGTGCGCGACGCCCTCGTGGAGGCGGTACGCGCGCGTCTCGCCGCGCCGCGCCATGTGCCGGGCACCGATGTGGACCCCGGGCCCGTGCCCGGAATGGGGCCCGCCGAGCGGCGCGCCGCGCGCGGGATGCCCGTCCCTGGCATCGGAGCCGACCTCTCCGGAGGGCCCGCCTCGGGGACGCTGGCCCTCCTTGCCGCGGGGCTGCCCGGAGCTCCCGGGACGGTGCTCGGGCACGGGACCGGCGCGGGTGAGCGCCTCCTCGCCGTCACCTTCAACGACCTCGCCGTCGGCGGGCGCGACGCCGAACTGGAGCGGGCGGGGACGCTCGCCGCGAACCCCCGGCTGCATCACGTGGTGGTCGCGGGCGGGGAGGAAGTCCTTCCGTACGCCGACCTGGAGGGGCCGCTCACCGACGAACCCGGGCCCTCGCTGGTGACCGCCGCCCGGCATCGCGCGCGGCTCGCCTCCGGCAGCGCGGACCACTTCACGGGATACGGGGCCCGGCAGGTGCTCGACGCGCATCCCGCGCGGCTCGCGGATCTGCTGATGGACCGCAAACGCCGTCATCTGGTGCGGCCCGTCGCCGCGTTGGCGAAGGCGGACGGCTCGGTGATGGTCCCCGCGCGCGTGTACGGCGCCGCGCGCAAGCTCGCCCGTACGTCGTACCGCACCGGCGTCGACGGGCTCGCCGAGCGGCTGCTGCACCGGCGCTTCGAGGAGCCCGGAGGCGCCGTGGGGGCGTCGCTCGCCGCGCTCACCTGGGCCAGACCGGGGCCTGCCGCTCGGTGGCTGACGGGTGAGGCGCTTGCTGAAGTATCGGTTCGCCTACAGGGGGCGTCGACGGGCGGACGGCCGGGGGTCGGGCCCGGGCAGCGGCCCGGCGACTTCCGGGCGCGGGCGGCGCTCGCGCGGGTCGCGGCGGATCTGCGCGTCCTGGAGCAGGCCGCCGAGATCCGCTTCCAGCGGCTGCACGCGCCGTTCCTGGACAACCAGGTCGTACGGGCCTGCCGTGCGCTGCCCGAGGCGTTGCGGGTGCGGCCGGGTGCGCGGTCGGAGATCCTGCGTACGGTCCTGGAGGGCGCCGGGGTCGCGGACCTGCCGCCCGGGTGGGGCGCGCCGTCGCACGCGTCGTCCGCCGCGGCTGCCCGCACGGGGTTGCGGGTCGCTGCCGATGAGCTCGTCGCGCTGTTCGACACGCCGTTGCTCGCGCAGGCGGGGCTGGTGGAGGCGCGCGTCGTCCGCAAAGCGCTCCGCGCGGCGGCGGATGGCGAGCCGCTCCCTCTGGACGGCCTCGCCGACCTGGTCTCCCTGGAGCTTTGGCTACGGCGCCTGCTGGCCCGGCGAGGCACTTGCTGGACGGGGACGCCTGCGCGGCAGCGGGCTGTGCCTGCGGGGATTCGGCCGCAGGGGCGGGCGTTGGCTGGCGGGAACGCCTGACGCGGTGCGCCTGACCGCCGGTGGGTGGGTCGGGGCCGTGCCGGTACGTTCTGCCCGTCGCCGCGTGGGCGTACTGCCCGGGGTTGATATACGGCGGGACTTGGCGGGCGGTCTGCTACGCGACGGGCAGAGACGTACCGGCACGGCCCCTTCCGTTCGGGGGCGACTGCGGGTAGTGGTCGCCCACCCTGCGGGCATCGTGCCGCTGGGGCGGCACGGGTGGGCGCAGGCGGCGCCTCGTTAGCGCCGAGTTGCGTGACCCACCCCCGGCCAGCACCCACGAAGAAAGCAAAGGGGGACCGGGGTTTGCCCACCCGCCCAGGGTGCCCTGGAAGGGCCCGGCAAGGCTGGGGGTGGCGGCTCGCCGGAGAAAGGCGGTGTTGTGGGGGGTCGGGCCAGGGAGAATGGGCGGGTGCGGTACAGAATTCTGGGCGTTGCCCAGGCCGAGGACGCCCAGGGGACCCTCGTACCCGTGGGCGGCCCCCGCGTACGCGCCCTCCTCACAGCCCTGGCCCAGCGAACCGGCCGTACCGCCACCCCCGAGACCCTCATCGACGAGGTATGGGCGGACGATCCGCCGACCGACGCACCGGCGGCGCTCCAAGCCCTGGTGGGCCGTCTGCGCCGAGCCATCGGCAAGGACACGGTCGCCTCCGAGGCAGGCGGCTACCGGCTTGCGGCCACCCGCGACGACGTGGACCTCTTCGTCTTCGAACGCCTCGTCGACGAGGGCAAGGACGCCCTCGACCGCGGCGACGCGCACATCGCCGCCCACACCCTGCGCGACGCACTCGCCCTGTGGCACGGCCCCGCCCTCGCCGACCTTCCCGACCGCACCGCCGCCACCCGCCCCGACGCACTGCGCCTGGAGGCCACGCGAGCCCGCGCCGAGGCGGACCTGCGGCTCGGCCGCGCCCCCGATGTCGTACCGGAGTTGCAGGAGCTGACGGAGGCCCACCCGTACGACGAGGCGCTCCAGGTCCTCCTGATACGCGCGCTGCGCGACTCCGGCCGCGGAGCGCACGCCCTCGCCGCGTACGAGGGCGTCCGCAGGGCCCTGCTGGACGGCCTCGGCGCGGACCCCGGTCCGGAACTCCGAGCCCTCCACACGGAGTTGTTGAAGGGGGAGGAGGGGGAGGGAGAGGGGAGCCTGGCCGACCGCAACGGGGGGCGTCCGCGGTCGCTTTCTCAAGACGGGAAGCCTCTCGTACGGGTCGAGCGGACCGGGAACCTTCGTCCCCGTTTGAACTCTTTCGTCGGGCGGGAACCCGAACTCGACGCCATCCGTTCGGATGTGCACAGGGCCCGTCTGGTCACTCTCACCGGACCAGGCGGTTCGGGAAAGACCCGCCTTGCCGAGGAAGCCGCCGCCGGGCTTCCGCAGGCGTGGCTGGTCGAGCTCGCCCCGCTCGACCGGCCGGAGGCGGTCCCGGGCGCGGTCGTCAGTGCCCTCGGTCTGCGCGAAACCGCGCTGATCACCAACGAGATGTCCGGGGCGGCGTGGCAGGACGATCCCGTCGCGCTGCTGGTCGAGCACTGCGCCTCGCGCAGCCAGCTCCTGATCCTTGACAACTGCGAACATGTCATCGCCGCCGCGGCCGAGCTCGCCGAGACCCTCCTGACGCGCTGCCCGGGGCTCACGATCCTCGCCACCAGCCGCGAACCCCTCAGCGTCCCCGGCGAGTTGGTGCGCCCGGTCGAACCCCTGCCGCCCGACCCGGCGCACCGGCTGTTCATGGAGCGTGCCGCCGCCGTGCGCCCGGAGCCGGACGGCGACCGCGAGTCCGCTGCCGTGGACGAGATCTGCCGCCGGCTCGACGGACTGCCCCTCGCCATCGAGCTGGCCGCCGCCCGGCTGCGGCTGCTGACCCCACGGCAGATCGCCGACCGGCTCGACGACCGCTTCCGGCTGCTCACCTCCGGAAGCCGCACCGTGCTGCCCCGCCAGCAGACCCTGCGCGCCGTCGTCGACTGGTCCTGGGACCTCCTCGACGAGCGGGAGCGGACCGTGCTGCGCGAGGTGTCCGTGTTCGCGGGCGGCTGGGACCTCGAGGCCGCCGAGGCCGTCTGCACCGGGCCCGCCGCCGACCTCATCGGGGCACTCGTCGACAAGTCCCTCATCGTCGCCTACGACGGAGACGGCACGGGCAGCATGAGGTACCGGATGCTGGAGACGATCCACGAGTACGCCGCCGAGCGCGCCGCCGAGCTCCCCGAGCTGCGCGCCGCCGCCGAGCTCCGCCACCGGGAATGGGTGCGCGCCCTCGTCGAGGAGGCCGATCCGCTGCTGCGCTCCGCCGAGCAACTCCCCTGGATCCAGCGCCTGGAGACCGAGCTGGAGAACATCCGCGCCGCCCTCTACCGCAGCTCGGTCGCCGGGGACGAGGAGGAGGTCGGTGCCCTCGTCCTCGCCATGAGCTGGTTCTGGTGGCTGCGCAACCTCCGCCGCGAGGGCATGGAGTGGACGGACCGTGTCCTGCGCCTGGGCGCGGCCCTCGACGCGGCCGATCCGGGCGGACCGTCGGCATCCGGGCCGGCCACCGCCCGGTGCGCGGCTTCCGACGCCGACAGCGACGCCCTCCTCGGCAAGCTGGACGCCTTCGACCCGGTGGCCTCCTTCCTCGACTCCCCGGACCACGAGGAGCACCACCCGCTGCGCGCCCAGCGGATGCGGCTGCGCATGTTCCACCTGTTCATGCTGGTGGACTCGCGGCCGCTGGAGGCGATGCGCGTGGGCCGGATGCCGGAGTACGTCCACCGGGTGCGGAGCCACTTCGAGAAGGGCGGCCCGGACGCCGCGAACATGCCGGGCATCGTCTGGCCGATGGCCGCCTTCTTTGTGGACGGCGCCGCCGAGATGCGCCCCGGACTGGACGCGGCCGTCGCCAACTGCCGGGCGTACGGCGGCGACTGGGAGATCGCCGTCGCCCTGATGTTCCGTACCCACATGGCCGTCGACTCCCCGGGCGGTATGGACGGCGTGGACGACGACCTCGCCGAGCTGCGCGTCCTCAGCCGACGGGTGGGGGACCGCTGGGTGCGGGCCCAGGTGTGCAGCGCGGCCGGCGAGGCGGCCATGGCACGCAGCGGCTTCGAGGAGGCGAAGGGGGAGTACGAGGAGGCCCTCCGACTCGCCTACGAAGTGGGGGCGTACGCCGAGGCGCCCTTCCTGCTGGCGCGGCTCGCCGAGATCGCCTATCGCTCGGGCGAGCGGGCCGACGCGCTGGCCGCTCTGGACGAGGCGAGCGACGCGTCCGACCGCTACGGGGTGCCGGACTCGCTGGCGTTCGTCGCCATGCTGCGGGCCCAGCTGGCGCTGGACGACCAGGAGGTCCCGCAAGCCCGCCGACTGTGGGTGGAGGCGTGCGAGGCGAGCCTTCGCGGCAGCCCGCCCCCGCAGTTCACGGCGGCGCTGAGCTGGGTCGACGCGCTCGTCACGGCCGCCGAGCACGGACCGGGGGCCGGTCTGCGGAAGTTCGCGGACGCCTTGCGGGAGGCGCTGGCCGGTCGGTGCGCCGAGGCGGTCCTCGCGGGCTTCGCCGACGGCGCGGCCGTGCAGTTGGGCGAGCTCGGTGACCATGCGGGCGCGGCCCGTCTGTTCGCGGCCGGCGACCGCTGGCGCGGCGGCCATCCCCGGCCTCCGCGGGAGCAGACAGACGCCGAACGCAGCCTGTCCGCCGCGGCCCTGGCCCTGGGCCCGGTCCGTTACGCGTCCGAGCAGGCGGCGGGCGAGGCCCTCACCCCGGACGACGTCCTGCGCGACCTGGCCGAGGTACTGGACGAACTCCCGGTCGCCTAGGGCCTGTCCGGGAACCTCATGTGCACAGGAACTTCGACTCCGCCCAGTCCGCCAGTGCCACCGAGTCGAACGGGGTGTGGGGTTCGACGACGAGGCGGATCGTCCGGCGGCCGGTGAGGTTCACGTGCACGGGGACGGCCCGGTCATGACCGGTGATCAGCTGTGACTGCCACTGGCGCACTCCGTCGGCGTAGACCGAGAAGCGCATCTGGCCGAGGCCGAGCGTCATGTCGTCGACGCCGACCAGGGCGTCGTACGCCGAGCAGCTGCGGTTGAGGTCGATGGTGACGGAGGACTCGCCGTGGACGGTCACACCGTGCGTGTACGTCCTGTCCCCGATCGACACGCCCCAGCGCTGCCAGACCCAGCTGCTCTCGCCGAGCCGCATCTCGGGCTTGGTGTGGTCGCCGGTGGTGCCGTAGTCCAGCTGGTTCCACTGGTAGACGACCGGCGCGGGCGGCGGTGTCGGCGTGGGGGTGGGCGTCGGCTTCGGGGTCGGCTTGGGCGTGGGTTTCGGCTTCGGCTTCGCCTTGGTGGGCGTCGGGGTCGGCGTCGGCCTGGGGGTCGGCTTGGGCTTCGGGGTGGGTGTCGGCGTCGGCGTCGGCTCGGGCGCCACCACCGGCGGCCTCGGCGCGGGCTTCTTCTTCGGCGGCGCAGGGGTGGGCGTCGGCTCCGGCGCCTCCACGGCGGGCGAGGTGGCCGGTCTCGCCTCGGGCTTCTTGGCCGGGCTGTGGCTGCCCGTCAGGGCGAGCGCCACCGCGGTGGCGGCCACCGCCACGACACCCGCCGCGATACCGGCCTTCACCGGCGCGCCCAGCCCCTCCGAGACCGCCGCGCCGCCCCCGGCGCTCGCCCCGCCGGAGCTGCCGCCCGCCGCGGCGGGCGCGCCCGCGGCTCCGGCCGCACCCGCGCCGGCGCCCCCTGCGATGAGCGCGGCGACCTTCGCGTATCCGGCGGCTCCGAACCAACCGATGACCGCGACCGGGACGACGGCCGGGATCCCGCTGGCCACTTCCTTGATCTGGCCCGCGGCCAGCCGGCACTTGGCGCACTCCTCCAGGTGCTTGCGCAGCCCGCGTTCGGCACGGGTGCGCAGTCCGCCGCGGGCGTACGCGCCGAGCCGGTCGGCGTAGCGTGCGCACTCCTCGTCCATGGTGAGCGTCGTGCTCACATGGGCCTGGAGGTACGCCTGCTTGAGGCCCTCGCGGGCACGGCTGGCCAGGACGCGGGTGCCGTTCGCGTCGAGCCCGAAGAGCGTGGCCACCTCGCTCGGCGACTCGTCCTCGACCTCGGTGTGCCACAGCACGGCCTGCCAGCGCTCGGGCAGCGACCGGAACGCCTGCATGGCCATGGACTGCTCGGCCTCGTGCATCGCGCGCACGTCCGCGCCGAGGTCGAGCGTGTCGTCGTCGGAGACCTCGGAGCTGCGGGCGGCCTGGGCGGCGAACACCGCGAAGTCGTCGACGAGGTGCTCGCGCTTGGCCGACTTGGTCCAGCCCGCGGCGACGCGGCGGACCGTGGTCAGCAGGTACGCGCGTACGGCGTGCTCGGGACCGTGGCCGCTGCGCACCGCTTGCAGCACGCGGGCGAAGACCTCGGCCGTCAGGTCGTCCGCGGTGTGCCCGTCCCGGCAGCAGGTACGGGCGTAGCGGCGCACCGCCTCGGCATGGCGCCGGTACAACTCCTCGTACGCCGTGTCGTCGCCGGAGCGCATCCGCTCGATGAGATCGGCGTCGGACGGCGGCAGATCGGCTTCATGCTCGCGCGGGGGCGGCAGGATCCCGCCCTCGCGTCGCTCGCGCTGCGGCGGAACGCTGGGCTCGGGTACGTCCTCGGCGGCGCCGGTGCCACCGGCCGGACCCGGCGTCGGCGAGCTGCCCGGACCGCCCGAAAGCGGGCCGCCCTGGCTCGGCACCTGCTGTGAGGGCAGCCCACCGGTCTCCGCGCCACCGTCACCGGATGACTCGTCCCGCCCGTCAACGCTCATCGCGGAAAGCCCCCGCCTGCACACTCGGACCCGAATACCGGGACAGCGTGCCACACGGGCGCCGGGCGGAGCCCGGTCGTACGGACCAACCACTCGTCCGTGGGGTTTTGCCACACCGGAGCACTAGCGGTCACCCGATTGGGGAATAGTCAACGAGCTTTCCCCATGCGGGAGTTGACGATTCAGCCGAAAAGCGCGCAATGCGATGGACGGCACGGCAGTGCGACAGCGCGACCCCGGGACAGCATGACTGCGGGACAGCCGGACGGCATCCGCACGCGGGCTGCGCAGCGCCCACGCCCGGAAGCAGCCCTCCGAAAGGACCTGTCGGCTACGGCCGCGACCGGAGTCCCTCCAGCAGGATGTCCAGCAGTCGCGCCGAGGCCGCCGCCTGCTGCGCCGCGTCCGGCAGCGAGGGCGCCGCCGTGGCGATCACCAGCAGAACGTCCGCCACGGTCACGTCCGCCCGCAGCTCGCCGGCCTCGCGCGCCCGCTCCACGAGTTGCCCGACGACCTCGAGCAGCGCGGCCGCACCGGCGTCGACCTCGTCGCCGTCGGGAGCGACCGACTCGGCCTCGGGGGCCGAACGCTGCTCCACCAGTCGCAGTTCGGGAGTCGGCTGGGTCCGCTGCTGCGGCACCCGCGCCTCGTCCACCACGGCTCCGTCGGCCCGCTCGTCGGCGACACCGACCCGCAGGATCTGCGGCGGCAGCAGCCGTCCCGCGCCCGAGGCGACGGACGTCCGCAGGAAGCGCGACAGCGCCGACCACGGCTCGTCCTCCTGACCGAGGGCGGACCGGGCCTGGTCGGTCAGCCGGGAGGTCTCCTCCTCGGCTATCCGCCGGACCAGGACGTCCTTGCTCGGGAAGCGCCGGTACACCGTGCCGACACCGACCCGCGCCCGCCGCGCCACGTCCTCCATCGGCGCGCCGTATCCCAGCTCGCCGAAGACCTCGCGTGCCGCGCGCAGTACATGCTCAAGATTGCGCTGTGCGTCCACGCGCAGCGGCGTCGTACGCGATCCGTCTCCCGGATCGCGCCCGTTGCTCGCCGCTGCGCCGACCACGCCACCGGATGTGATGGCAGATGCGGTCGACCAATGAGAGTCCTGAATGTGCATAAGCGTTCCCCCGGTAATGACGTCTCCCCCCGGAGACTCTCCCCGCCATTGGCAGCCGGGGCGTGCGGGAACAAGCATGTTTCACAGGTCCTCGTGCGGACCTGCCGAGCGCATCCCCCTACACCCCGTCGACACACGAACATAGTTGAGAGGGGGTCAATTCAGAAGGGGCAGGTTCCGCACGGAGCGCCCCCCGATCGGAGTACGGGCCGGATACGTCCCGGTTACGCCCCCTACTGTCACCCCGCTCACACCCGCTGACCTGCGAACCTTCCCCGCACTCCGGCAAATCGGCCAACCCGCGGCACCGTCGGCGGCCGGTCACACAAATTGCCGAGCCTGTGGACAAACTCAAGAGCTGGGTGCGTCATGGGATGGTGAAGGAACCTGTGCGCATTCTCATCGTCGGCGGCGGCTACGTGGGGCTGTACACCGCTCTGCGTCTGCAGCGGAAGCTGAAGCCCGAACTCAAGCGGGGCGACGTGGAGATCGTGGTGGTCTCGCCCGACCCCTATATGACGTATCAGCCCTTCCTTCCCGAAGCCGCGGCCGGATCCATCTCCCCGCGCCACGTCGTCGTCCCGCTGCGCCGGGTCCTCGACGACTGCCAGGTCGTGATCGGCGAGGCACAGTCCATCGACCACGCCAAGCGAACCGTCACCCTCACCACGCTCGCCACCGAGGAAGAGGGGGGCACCGAACAGCTGTCGTACGACGAACTCGTCCTCGCCCCCGGCTCGATCTCACGCACGCTCCCGATCCCGGGCCTCGCCGAGTACGCCATCGGATTCAAGACCGTCGAAGAGGCCATCGGCCTGCGCAACCACGTCATCGAGCAGATGGACATCGCCTCCTCCACCCGCGACCCCGCGATCCGCGACGCGGCCCTGACCTTCGTCTTCGTAGGCGGCGGTTACGCCGGAGTGGAGGCGCTCGCCGAGCTGGAGGACATGGCCCGCTACACCGCGCGCTACTACCACAACGTCAAGGCCGACGACATGAAGTGGATCCTCGTCGAGGCCTCGAACCGGATCCTCCCCGAGGTCGGCGAGGAGATGGGCAAGTACACCGTCACCCAGCTGCGCCAACGCAACATCGACGTACGCCTGGAGACCCGCCTCGACTCCTGCGCCGACCGGATCGCCGTCCTGAGCGACGGCTCCCGCTTCCCGACGCGCACCGTCGTGTGGACCGCCGGAGTGAAACCGCACCCCGTCCTCGCCGCCTCCGACCTCCCGCTGAACGAACGCGGCCGCCTCAAGTGCACCGCCCAGCTGACGATCGACGGCGCCACGCACGCGTGGGGGGCGGGAGACGCCGCCGCCGTCCCCGACGTCACCGCCGCGGAACCCGGCAAGGAGACCGCGCCCAACGCCCAGCACGCCGTACGCCAGGCCAAGGTCCTCGGCGACAACATCGCCGCCTCACTGCGCGGACAGCCCCTCCAGGAGTACGCGCACAAATACGTCGGCTCGGTCGCGTCCCTCGGGCTGCACAAGGGTGTCGCACACGTCTACGGGCGCAAGCTGAAGGGTTATCCTGCCTGGTTCATGCACCGCGTCTACCACCTGAGCAGGGTGCCGACCTTCAACCGCAAGGCCCGTGTCCTCGCCGAATGGACCTTGTCGGGGCTCTTCAAGAGGGAGATCGTGTCCCTGGGATCGCTCGAACACCCCCGAGCGGAGTTCGAACTCGCGGCCGGTGGAAAGCCTCCTCAGGACCCGAAGGGGTCGTCCTGACCGGACCCAGGAACTCCACCGGAAGGGCCGGCGTCTGACGGATGTCGGTCCGGTCGGCCAGACTGGTCCACGACCTTGGGCGGGCCCACCGCTCGCTCATCGAACCCACGAGGCAATCCCCAAGTGAACTTCACGCGCTGGAGCGCCCGGCTCCCCGGAACGCAGCGCCGCTCCGCGGCACGGACCGAGCACACGGTCACCCCGGACCGCCGAGGGGAAGGCTCCGTGCCCGCGGCCCGCGCCGAGCAGCTCACCGACGACCCGCCGTGCGTGCCCGCCGTCGACGACCTGCCCGTCCGCGAGGTCCTCGACCGCGTCCCGGCGCTCGTCGCCCTCGTGCACGGCCCCGACCACCGCGTGGCGTACGTCAACGACGCCTACGTAGCGGCGTTCGGCGCCCGCGCGGTCGGCGACCCCGCCCGCGAGATCCTGCCCGAACTCGACGAACTCGGCCTGCTCCCGCTCCTCGACCAGGTCCTGCGCAGCTCCAAGCCCCGCACGGTCAAGTCCCGCAAGGCCCCCGGCGGCCGCTCCTACACGTTCACCTGCACACCGGTCGACATGCCCGAGGACAGCGCCGGCGGCGTGCTCATCTTCGCCGCCGACGTCACCGACCACGCCGAGGCCGCCGAGCGGCTGCGCGCCAGCGAACGCGAACAGCGCGAGACGGCCGTCACCCTTCAGCATTCACTCCTGCCCCAGGAACTGGAGGAGCCCGACGACCTGCGCATCGCGGCCACCTACCAGCCCGGCGGCACGGAGGCCGCGGTCGGCGGCGACTGGTACGACGTGATCACCCTCGGCGGCGGCCGCACCGCGCTCGTCATCGGCGACGTCATGGGCCGCGGGGTCCGCGCGGCTGCGGTCATGGGCCAGCTTCGTACGGCCGTACGCGCGTACGCCCGCCTCGACCTGCCCCCGCACGAGGTCCTCCAGCTCCTCGACGGCCTCGCCACCGAGATCGACGCCAACCAGATCGCCACCTGCGCGTATGCCGTCCACGACCCCAACGAGGGACGCCTCGTGTACGCCTCCGCAGGCCATCTGCCGATCCTGGTCCGCGACGAGAGCGGCACCGTGATCCGCGCCGACGAACCCACCGGGCCCCCGCTCGGCACCGGCGGCTGGATCCACGCCTCGGGCTCCGTCCCGCTCGGCCCCGGCTCCACCGCGGTCCTCTACACCGACGGCCTCGTCGAGCGGCGCGACGCCGACCTCGACGAGGGCATCGCGGCCCTGGCAACCGCCCTCTCCGGAGCCACCGGCACCCCTCAGGTCGTCTGCGACCGCCTCGTCCGCTCGGCGGGCGTCACCGCGGACCACGACGACGACGTGGCCGTCCTGGTCCTCCAGCACCCCGCCCGCACCGGCCCCGACGGCGAGCTCTTCCGCAACGCCGCCCTGGAACTCCTCGGCGGCGTAGAAGCGGCGCCACGCGCGCGTGCCTTCGCCTCCGGCGTCCTCACGAGCTGGCGCTTCCCCACAGAACTGCACGACCTCGGCGTCCTGGCGGCCAGCGAACTCGTCGCCAACTCCCTCCAGCACGGCACCCCACCCATGCGCCTACGCCTGCGCCGCACCGACCGCCGCCTGATCATCGAGGTGACCGACGGCGACGACCACCTCCCCCGCCGCCGCCGCGCCGAGCCCGCCGACGAGGCCGGGCGCGGTATCGCGATCGTGGCGACCATCGCCTCCAACTGGGGGTCACGGCGCACCCCGGGCGGAGGCAAGGCGGTCTGGTGCGAGTTCGCTCTGCCGCGGGGGGAAGGCTGACGGGAGTGGGCCCTGGGGCGCCACCCGGCTGTCAGGCGTTCGCCGGCACCGGCTCCGCCGGGGTGTTCCCCTGCGCGACCACCCGGCTCTTCGCCAGCGAGGGCTGGTTCTGGACAGGGGTGAGCTGCCGCCCCAGCCGCACGGCAAGGAACGTGATGCCCAGCGAGAACAACAGGAACGTCACGATGTACGGCGCGTGCAGCGAAGCCCCCATCGGACCACCCACCGCCGGCCCGATCGCCAACGCAAGCTGCTTCACCAGGGCGAACGCCGAGTTGTACTGACCCGCCAGCCCCGTCGGCGCCAGGTCGGCGACCAGAGGGGCCACCGTCGGCGACAGCATCGCCTCACCGAGACCGAAGAGCGCGTACGTCGACACGAACGCGGCAGTCGCCATGGTCTGGCTCCCGTGCCCGAGCCCCGCATACCCGGCCGCCACCCACGCGAGAGCCCAGATGAGCCCCACGGCAGCGATCACCCGCGACCGCTTCCGACGCTCGACGAACTTCAGCACCGCGAACTGCGCGACCGCGATCATCGCCGTGTTCGCCGCCATCGCCGTACCCAGCGCGGACGTCGAGATCCCGGCCGCCTCCACGCCGTACGCGGACAGCCCCGACTCGAACTGCCCGTAGCAGGCGAAGAACAGCACGAAGCCCAGCACGCACAGCTGCACCATGGCCCGGTTGCCGAGCAACGACTTCAGGCTCCCGCCCTTGGCCTGCGGCGCGCCCTCGACCTTCGGCGCACGCGGCATCCGCACCGTCGACATGATCACGACGAGCATCAGGAACATCGCCGCCTCGATCGCGAACAGCAGCGTGAACGAGCTCGCCCGCGAGGTGTCGACGATGTGGCCGCCGATCAGACCACCGACGCCGAGCCCGAGGTTCTGCAGGAAGAACTGCATGGCGAAGGCCCGCGACCGGGTCTCCGCGGTGGAGGAGTCCACGATCATCGTGGCGAGCGCCGGCTGCATCACGGCCTGCCCGGCACCGAGCGCGGCCGCCGACAGCACGACGGTCGCCGCACTGTTCGCGAGCCCCAGGCTCAGAGCTCCTACGGCAGCGGTGATCAGGGCGGTGAGCAGCACCGGCAGCGGGCCGCGCCGGACGATGGCCCGCCCGGCGAACGGCAGTACGACGAGAGCGGCCACGGCGAAGACGGCGAGCACAACGCCCGCCGTCATGGAGCCGAGTCCCCGCACCTGCGCCACATAGACGTAGAGGAAGGGGACGGTAAAGCCGAGCCCGAACGCACCGAGTGCGTTGCCCACGTGGATCCGGCGCATCGCTGCGCCCATCGCCCTGGTCACTTTCACCTGCCTTGATCGTGAAGTCTCCGCGCGTAGCTGTTCGGGCTGAAGACTTCGAAGCTAAAGTTAGAAGACCTAAACAGTACACCTCGAAGGACTTCAACGCCAAGCGGCCCCGTGCGATACTTCCGTCATGGGCGACACCCCCGGCGTCAATGAGCCGACACTCGAAGAACAGATCGCCGCCTACCAGCGCGAGTTCCGGGACCTCGACCCCCAGGTCGAGAAGATCGTCTCGGCCCTGGGCCGCCTCAACCGCAGGATGAACGTCGCCTACGGCCGGCAGACCGCGACGCTCGACATCAGCAACGCCGAGTGGGAGGTCCTCAAGGCCCTCGTGCTCTCCGGCGCCCCGTACCGCATGGGCCCGAGCGACCTCGCCAAGCGGCTGGGCCTCACGCCGGCCGCGATGACCCACCGCATCGACCGCATGGTCACGGAGGGGCTCGTCACCCGGGAGCGCGACGAGTCCAACCGCGTGCGCGTCATCGTGGAGCTCACCGCCGAGGGCCGGGAGAAGTGGCTGGAAGCGATGCGCCTGGCCACGGTCTTCGAGGAGGACCTGCTCCAGGACCTCTCCACGGAGGAACGCGGCGTACTGGGCGAGGTCCTGACCCGTCTTCTACGACGCGTGGAGCACGCCCAGCCGGACGCGGGCGGTCGGCTCACCGACCTCGATTAAAGATCTTGACAGGGGAGGTTGACACTGCCTCGCCCGGTCCGTAAGGTTCTTCGAGTTGCCACGGAGCCGTAACGGTTCTGCGGTAGCACCTCCGCCGCGAATGCGGCACCCAAACCTTCAGCACGATCTCCCAATGGGGTCGAATTCGGCGTGCCCGAATTCAATTCGATTTGGGCTCGGCGGCCCGATTAGGAACTGCCGAGAGGATCCGCTAAAGTTAGGGACGTCGGAACGGCCCAACGGCCGGGAAGACAAAGCCCGCTGACTGGGAATCAGGCCCGAAAGGATCTGATAGAGTCGGAAACGCAAGACCGAAGGGAAGCGCCCGGAGGAAAGCCCGAGAGGGTGAGTACAAAGGAAGCGTCCGTTCCTTGAGAACTCAACAGCGTGCCAAAAATCAACGCCAGATATGTTGATACCCCGTCTCCGGCCGATCGGTCGGGACGAGGTTCCTTTGAAAAAGTCCTTCCCCTTGGGGAAGGCGCACAGCGAGGACGCTGAGAACCGTGGGGCTTATTCCGCCCGGCGGTTCCGCTCTCGTGGTGTCGTCCCGATTACGGGAAAACATTCACGGAGAGTTTGATCCTGGCTCAGGACGAACGCTGGCGGCGTGCTTAACACATGCAAGTCGAACGATGAACCACTTCGGTGGGGATTAGTGGCGAACGGGTGAGTAACACGTGGGCAATCTGCCCTGCACTCTGGGACAAGCCCTGGAAACGGGGTCTAATACCGGATACCACCCTTACAGGCATCTGTGAGGGTTGAAAGCTCCGGCGGTGCAGGATGAGCCCGCGGCCTATCAGCTTGTTGGTGAGGTAGTGGCTCACCAAGGCGACGACGGGTAGCCGGCCTGAGAGGGCGACCGGCCACACTGGGACTGAGACACGGCCCAGACTCCTACGGGAGGCAGCAGTGGGGAATATTGCACAATGGGCGAAAGCCTGATGCAGCGACGCCGCGTGAGGGATGACGGCCTTCGGGTTGTAAACCTCTTTCAGCAGGGAAGAAGCGCAAGTGACGGTACCTGCAGAAGAAGCGCCGGCTAACTACGTGCCAGCAGCCGCGGTAATACGTAGGGCGCAAGCGTTGTCCGGAATTATTGGGCGTAAAGAGCTCGTAGGCGGCTTGTCACGTCGGGTGTGAAAGACCGGGGCTTAACCCCGGTTCTGCATTCGATACGGGCTGGCTAGAGTGTGGTAGGGGAGATCGGAATTCCTGGTGTAGCGGTGAAATGCGCAGATATCAGGAGGAACACCGGTGGCGAAGGCGGATCTCTGGGCCATTACTGACGCTGAGGAGCGAAAGCGTGGGGAGCGAACAGGATTAGATACCCTGGTAGTCCACGCCGTAAACGGTGGGAACTAGGTGTTGGCGACATTCCACGTCGTCGGTGCCGCAGCTAACGCATTAAGTTCCCCGCCTGGGGAGTACGGCCGCAAGGCTAAAACTCAAAGGAATTGACGGGGGCCCGCACAAGCAGCGGAGCATGTGGCTTAATTCGACGCAACGCGAAGAACCTTACCAAGGCTTGACATACACCGGAAAGCATCAGAGATGGTGCCCCCCTTGTGGTCGGTGTACAGGTGGTGCATGGCTGTCGTCAGCTCGTGTCGTGAGATGTTGGGTTAAGTCCCGCAACGAGCGCAACCCTTGTTCTGTGTTGCCAGCATGCCCTTCGGGGTGATGGGGACTCACAGGAGACCGCCGGGGTCAACTCGGAGGAAGGTGGGGACGACGTCAAGTCATCATGCCCCTTATGTCTTGGGCTGCACACGTGCTACAATGGCAGGTACAAAGAGCTGCGATACCGCAAGGTGGAGCGAATCTCAAAAAGCCTGTCTCAGTTCGGATTGGGGTCTGCAACTCGACCCCATGAAGTTGGAGTTGCTAGTAATCGCAGATCAGCATTGCTGCGGTGAATACGTTCCCGGGCCTTGTACACACCGCCCGTCACGTCACGAAAGTCGGTAACACCCGAAGCCGGTGGCCCAACCCGTAAGGGAGGGAGCTGTCGAAGGTGGGACTGGCGATTGGGACGAAGTCGTAACAAGGTAGCCGTACCGGAAGGTGCGGCTGGATCACCTCCTTTCTAAGGAGCATCTAGGCCGCCAGGCATTGTCTGGTGGTCCAGGGCCATTACGTCGGCACACGTTCGACGGTGGTTGCTCATGGGTGGAACGTTGATTATTCGGCCGGATTCTCGGGTCGGAGGCTTGCAAGTACTGCTCTTAGGAGCGTGGAAAGCATGATCTCCGGGCGGAGTCTGGCCGGGCACGCTGTTGGGTGTCTGAAGGTACGGCCGAATACGGCTGCCTTCAGTGCCGGCCCCAGTGCACTCGAACCGGTTGGTTCGGGGTGATGGGTGGTTGGTCGTTGTTTGAGAACTGCACAGTGGACGCGAGCATCTGTGGCCAAGTTTTTAAGGGCGCACGGTGGATGCCTTGGCACCAGGAACCGATGAAGGACGTGGGAGGCCACGATAGTCCCCGGGGAGTCGTCAACCAGGCTTTGATCCGGGGGTTTCCGAATGGGGAAACCCGGCAGTCGTCATGGGCTGTCACCCATACCTGAACACATAGGGTATGTGGAGGGAACGCGGGGAAGTGAAACATCTCAGTACCCGCAGGAAGAGAAAACAACCGTGATTCCGGGAGTAGTGGCGAGCGAAACCGGATGAGGCCAAACCTCAAGCGTGTGAGACCCGGCAGGGGTTGCGCTTGGGGGGTTGTGGGATCTCTCTTTTACGGTCTGCCGGCCGTGAGACGAGTCAGAAACCGTTGATGTAGGCGAAGGACATGCGAAAGGTCCGGCGTAGAGGGTAAGACCCCCGTAGTCGAAACATCAGCGGCTCGTTTGAGAGACACCCAAGTAGCACGGGGCCCGAGAAATCCCGTGTGAATCTGGCGGGACCACCCGCTAAGCCTAAATATTCCCTGGTGACCGATAGCGGATAGTACCGTGAGGGAATGGTGAAAAGTACCGCGGGAGCGGAGTGAAATAGTACCTGAAACCGTGTGCCTACAAGCCGTGGGAGCGTCGGAGTGCATGCTTGCATGCACTCTCGTGACTGCGTGCCTTTTGAAGAATGAGCCTGCGAGTTTGCGGTGTGTTGCGAGGTTAACCCGTGTGGGGAAGCCGTAGCGAAAGCGAGTCCGAATAGGGCGGTTTAGTAGCGCGCTCAAGACCCGAAGCGGAGTGATCTAGCCATGGGCAGGTTGAAGCGGCTGTAAGAGGTCGTGGAGGACCGAACCCACCAGGGTTGAAAACCTGGGGGATGACCTGTGGTTAGGGGTGAAAGGCCAATCAAACTCCGTGATAGCTGGTTCTCCCCGAAATGCATTTAGGTGCAGCGTCGTGTGTTTCTTGCCGGAGGTAGAGCACTGGATAGGCGATGGGCCCTACCGGGTTACTGACCTTAGCCAAACTCCGAATGCCGGTAAGTGAGAGCACGGCAGTGAGACTGTGGGGGATAAGCTCCATGGTCGAGAGGGAAACAGCCCAGAGCATCGACTAAGGCCCCTAAGCGTACGCTAAGTGGGAAAGGATGTGGAGTCGCACAGACAACCAGGAGGTTGGCTTAGAAGCAGCCACCCTTGAAAGAGTGCGTAATAGCTCACTGGTCTAGTGATTCCGCGCCGACAATGTAGCGGGGCTCAAGCGTACCGCCGAAGTCGTGTCATTCCAGTAATAGGGCCAACGCCTGCTGGGATGGGTAGGGGAGCGTCGTGTGCCGGGTGAAGCCGCAGCGGAAGCTAGTGGTGGACGGTTCACGAGTGAGAATGCAGGCATGAGTAGCGATACACACGTGAGAAACGTGTGCGCCGATTGACTAAGGGTTCCTGGGTCAAGCTGATCTGCCCAGGGTAAGTCGGGACCTAAGGCGAGGCCGACAGGCGTAGTCGATGGATAACCGGTTGATATTCCGGTACCCGCTGTGAAGCGTCAAACATCGAACCAGGCGATGCTAAGTCCGTGAAGCCGCCCCGGAGCCTTCGGGCAAAGGGGAGTGGTGGAGCCGACGGACCAGACCTGTAGTAGGTGAGTGATGGGGTGACGCAGGAAGGTAGTCCAGCCCGGGCGGTGGTTGTCCCGGGGTAAGGGTGTAGCCCGTCATCTAGGCAAATCCGGATGACATGTGGGTGAGACCTGATGCCGAGCCGATTGTGGTGAAGTGGATGATCCTATGCTGTCGAGAAAAGCCTCTAGCGAGTTTCATGGCGGCCCGTACCCTAAACCGACTCAGGTGGTCAGGTAGAGAATACCGAGGCGTTCGGGTGAACTATGGTTAAGGAACTCGGCAAAATGCCCCCGTAACTTCGGGAGAAGGGGGGCCATCACCGGTGACGAGATTTACTCTCTGAGCTGGGGGTGGCCGCAGAGACCAGCGAGAAGCGACTGTTTACTAAAAACACAGGTCCGTGCGAAGCCGTAAGGCGATGTATACGGACTGACGCCTGCCCGGTGCTGGAACGTTAAGGGGACCGGTTAGTGCACTTTCGGGTGTGCGAAGCTGAGAACTTAAGCGCCAGTAAACGGCGGTGGTAACTATAACCATCCTAAGGTAGCGAAATTCCTTGTCGGGTAAGTTCCGACCTGCACGAATGGCGTAACGACTTCTCGACTGTCTCAACCATAGGCCCGGTGAAATTGCACTACGAGTAAAGATGCTCGTTTCGCGCAGCAGGACGGAAAGACCCCGGGACCTTTACTACAGTTTGATATTGGTGTTCGGTTCGGCTTGTGTAGGATAGCTGGGAGACTGTGAAGTCATGGCGCCAGCCATGGTGGAGTCGTCGTTGAAATACCAGTCTGGTCGTGCTGGATGTCTAACCTGGGTCCGTGATCCGGATCAGGGACAGTGTCTGATGGGTAGTTTAACTGGGGCGGTTGCCTCCTAAAGAGTAACGGAGGCGCCCAAAGGTTCCCTCAGCCTGGTTGGCAATCAGGTGTTGAGTGTAAGTGCACAAGGGAGCTTGACTGTGAGACCGACGGGTCGAGCAGGGACGAAAGTCGGGACTAGTGATCCGGCGGTGGCTTGTGGAAGCGCCGTCGCTCAACGGATAAAAGGTACCCCGGGGATAACAGGCTGATCTTCCCCAAGAGTCCATATCGACGGGATGGTTTGGCACCTCGATGTCGGCTCGTCGCATCCTGGGGCTGGAGTCGGTCCCAAGGGTTGGGCTGTTCGCCCATTAAAGCGGTACGCGAGCTGGGTTTAGAACGTCGTGAGACAGTTCGGTCCCTATCCGCTGTGCGCGTAGGAATATTGAGAAGGGCTGTCCCTAGTACGAGAGGACCGGGACGGACGAACCTCTGGTGTGCCAGTTGTCCTGCCAAGGGCATGGCTGGTTGGCTACGTTCGGGAGGGATAACCGCTGAAAGCATCTAAGCGGGAAGCCTGCTTCGAGATGAGTATTCCCACCCCCTTTGAGGGGTTAAGGCTCCCAGTAGACGACTGGGTTGATAGGCCAGATCTGGAAGGCGGGCAACCGCTGGAGGTGACTGGTACTAATAGGCCGAGGGCTTGTCCTCAGTTGCTCGCGTCCACTGTGTCAGTTCTGAAATAACGAACGACATGCCTCCTCCCTGGGCCACAGGGAGTCGAGGCAACTGGTTCACAATTTCACAGTGTTTCGGTGGTCATAGCGTGAGGGAAACGCCCGGTTACATTCCGAACCCGGAAGCTAAGCCTCACAGCGCCGATGGTACTGCAGGGGGGACCCTGTGGGAGAGTAGGACGCCGCCGAACTTATTTTAGGGAAAACCCCCGCACCTTTGGTGCGGGGGTTTTCTGCGTTCAGGACGTTTAGGACCGTTCAAGACCGTTCAGGACTGTTCACCGGCAGGGTCATTTAGGGGCAGCCCATTAGGCCTGCCCAGATACAACAGAGCGCCCGCTCCTTTCCCTTTCGGAGCGGGGGCCCTGTCGTACGGGGGAGCGGCTACTTCAGCCGGGACGAGGCGACGATCGACACGATGTGAGCCGGGACGAGGAGCCAGGTGATCGCCGTGACGGCGACCGTCGCGATCCTCGTCGCTGTCAGGTCGCCCATGGCCATGTCGATGACCGCCGTGACGAGCAGCAGAATCGTGCACTCGATTCCGTTGACCAGGCGGTGCAGTTGGACGGCCGAGGCGATGCGGCGGATCCGGGCCAGGCCGCTGGAGCGCGGGACGACGGACTGGTCGGTGGCCTTCTGCATGCCGCTGTCCGACCGGGCCACATGGACGAGGTCGGAGGACGACTTGAGGAGAAGGACACCGATGGCGGCCGCCAGACCCGCCACCAGGTAGAGGTCCAGGCCGAGTTCGGCGGCGCGCCAGCCCATGCCGACCATGACGGCGGCGTCGGCGAGGTAGGCACCGAGGCGGTCCAGGTAGACGCCGAGCGGGCTGAACTGCTTGCGCCAGCGGGCGACTTCGCCGTCCACGCAGTCGAGCAGCAGATACAACTGCATGAAGAGGACGGACAATACGGCACCGCCCAGGCCCGGCAGGATCAGGGCGACTCCGGAGAGTATGCCCGCGAAGACCATCACGACGGTGATCTGGTTCGGCGAGACGTTGGTGCCGAGCATCTGGCGGGTCATGCGCAGGGAGATCGAGCGCATGTAGAGGCGGCCTGCCCAGTGTTCCGCCCGGCTGTCCAGTTTCCCCGGAGGATGGATGACGTGGCGGAGTTCGACGAGCGCGGGCTTGGGCATGCAGGAATCTCCCTGCTTCTCTCTGCGAATAATGACGTGGCGGTGTAGCACCTGGATATTACGGTGGCCTGTATGAACCACGTGATCCGCTCCATACGTTCCGCTGAATGGCCCGCCGTGAAGGAACTCCGGCTTGCCGCGCTGAAGGACCCCGTCGCCCATCTCGCGTTCCTGGAGACGTACGAGGACGCCGCGGCCCGGCCCGACTCGTTCTGGCAGGAGAGAGCGGCGGGCGCGGCCCTCGGGACGACCGAGCGGCAGCAGTTCGTCGCCGAGGGGCCCGACGGGGTGTGGGCCGGAACCGTGACCGTGCTCGTCGAGCATGCCGGTTCGCAGGACGTGTGGGGCCAGAGCGTCGAGCGGAGCCAGGGCCATGTGGTCGGGGTCTTCGTACGGCCCGAGCACCGCGGCAGCGCGAACGGGGTCGCGCAGGGGCTCTTCGACGCCGCCGTCGAGTGGTGCTGGGCGATGGGCCTGGAGCAGGTCCGGCTCTTCGTGCACGAGAAGAACCACCACGCCGAGGCGTTCTACCGCCGTATCGGCTTCCTGGCGACCGGTGGCACCGCTCCCGTACCGGGGGATGAGGCGTCGCTGGAGCTGGAGTTCGCGATCGAGCGGTCGTAGACCACGGGTTGCCGGGTGGGCGGCGGGCTCTAGACCGGCAGGTCGAACTGCGGCCAGCGCGCCCGGCCCTGTTCCTGGGAACGGAGCAGGGCCAGGGTCGGCAGGCCCCGGTCCACTCCGGCGGACAGCAGCTCCGGCAGCTGAGGAAGCGGAGCCACCGCGGCCACATCGTCGAGGACGAGGGCAAGTGGTGGGTCGAGGCGACCAGAGGATGACCGTTCGGCCATGCGCCGGCCGCGCTCGACCACGCTTGAGGCGAGGGCCGTCAGGAGCGGCATGGCGCCGGGATTCGCCTTGGGGTCCTCGATGGGTTCACCGACCAGATAGAGCGTGCCCCCTTCGTTGACGAAGGAATCCAAGGCGAGGCTGTCAGTTCTGTTGGATGTGCAGGACTCCCGGATGTTGACCGTGAAGAGAGCGGACAGTGCGCGGGCCGTCAACTCCTGCGCTATGTCGCGGCGTTCGGGGTGCGAGGTGAGCGCCGCTTCCAGTTCGCCGGCGGCTCCTGATGCCGCCTTGGGGTTCGTACGGAGGGTTCGTACGGCGTCCTGGACCTGGGTGCCCTGCGCCCAGCGGTGGACGTGGCGGAACGCCCGGCCCTCCACGGCGGCGGCGTGCAGATAGCTCCGCAGGAGCGTTTCCGCGACGTCTGCCATGGCCTGGTCCACCTTGGCGGTGGGGCGGACCGGGGCGAGCAGCGCCGCCGCCCTTGATGCGGCCGTTGCCTTGTCCTCGCAGCCCGTTGCCGGAGACCAGTGGAGGCGGGCCGGGGTGTCGCACAGGTGTGTGGGGTCGTAGAGGAGGACGGGGCCCAGTTTGGCTCTGGCGTCCTTGGTCTCCGACCAGACCGTCGGGTTCGACGTGACCACCAGGACTGGGCCCTCTGCGTCGCGTACGGCCTGGATGGCTACGGGGTGGCGGGTCTCGGCGGAGCCGAGGAGGACGGGGCCTCGGGGGGCGGGGACCTGTAGTTGGGGTTCGGGGTGTGGTTGTGGCTCGGGTGGGGGAGCGGGTGCCGGGTTGGGGGTGGGGATTTTCTTCGCCCCCTCCGCCCCTTCCCGTCCCGTTTCTGGGGGCTGCGCCCCCTTGCCCCCTGCTTCGGCCTGAACGGCCTCGTCCTCAAACGCCGGACGGGCTGAACGCCTGGCGCGCCCTGCTCGCCATCTCGCCACCGTGCCCATCGTGAACACCGTCAGGACGAACAGGATCATCAGCTGGCCGATGAACAGGCCCCAGAAGAGGCCGTATCCCGACAGCTGAGCCTTGGGGGTGTCGGGCCAGGCGCCGGGGACGTCGTGCGGTTGGCCGATGAGGTGGCGCATGGCCAGGGGGGTGCGGGCGAAGGTGACGTGGTCGGGCCAGGCGTCCTGGGCGAACCAGCCCGCCAGGCCCGTGGCCGACCACACCATCAGGGTCATACCGAGGAGGAAGGCGAGGATGCCGACCAACAGGCCGTCGGGGATACCGCCTTCGCCCTCGCGGCCGCGCTCCCGTCGGCGATCGCGCTCGTCCGGTCTCATCTCACGTCCCCGTTCTCACGCACACGCACAGGCACACGCACACGCTCACGCCACCGTGGACTCGGACGAGTCGTCGAGATCGCTGAGGTGCTGCTCCATGAAGGCCGCCGCCCGCTCCTCCGCCTCCAGCTCGGCGGCGCGCAGGGCGTCGTCGGCGAGGTGGTCGGCGGAGGACTCGGTCATGGCGCGGTCGGTGAAGACAAGGGGGCGTTCGGTCTCCGTGATCAGGTGTTTGACCACCTGGACGTTGCCGTTGACGTCCCAGACCGCGATGCCGGGGGTCAGCGTCGGGATGATCTCCACCGCCCACCGGGGCAGGCCGATCACCCGGCCCGTCGCCCTCGCCTCGTCGGCCTTCTGCGCGTAGATCGTCCGGGTCGACGCCATCTTCAGGATCGCGGCCGCCTCCTTGGCCGCCGCCCCGTCCACGACATCCGACAGGTGGTGGACCACCGCCACGAACGACAGACCGAGCCGTCGCCCGAACTTCAGCAGCCGCTGGAAGAGTTGGGCGACGAACGGGCTGTTGATGATGTGCCACGCCTCTTCCACCAGGAAGATGCGCTTCTTGCGGTCGGGCCGGATCCAGGTGTGCTCCAGCCACACGCCGACGATCGCCATCAGGATCGGCATGGCGATGGAGTTGCGGTCGATGTGGGAGAGGTCGAAGACGATGAGGGGCGCGTCGAGATCGATGCCGACCGTCGTCGGGCCGTCGAACATGCCCCTCAGGTCGCCGTCGACCAGGCGGTCCAGGACCAGCGCGACGTCAAGTCCCCAGGCCCGTACGTCATCTATGGCGACGTTCATCGCCTCGGCCGACTCCGGTTCGGGGTGCCGTAGTTGCTCCACGATGTCGGTCAGGACGGGCTGACGCTCGACGATCGTCTCGTTCACGTAGGCGTGGGCGACCTTGAGCGCGAAGCCTGAGCGCTCGTCGAGGCCGTGGCCCATCGCGACCTCGATGATGGTCCGGAGCAGCGCGAGTTGCCCGGTCGTGGTGATCGCCGGGTCCAGGGGGTTGAGACGGATCCCCATGTCCAGGGCCGCCGTCGGGTCGAGCCGGATGGGGGTTATCCCCAGCTCTTCCGCGATGAGGTTCCACTCGCCGACGCCGTCCTCGCCCTGGGCGTCGAGGACGACGACCTGGCGGTCGCGGAACCTCAACTGCCGTAGGACGTACGTCTTCTCCAGCGCCGACTTGCCGTTTCCGGACTCGCCGAGGACCAGCCAGTGCGGTGCCGGGAGCTGCTGGCCGTACAGCTGGAAGGGGTCGTAGATGTAGCCCTTCCCGGAGTACACCTCGCGGCCGATGATGACGCCCGAGTCGCCGAGGCCGGGGGCGGCCGTCGGCAGGTAGACCGCCTGGGCCTGGCCCGTCGACGTACGCACCGGAAGGCGGGTCGTCTCGATCTTGCCGAAGAGGAAGGAGGTGAAGGCGTCGGTGGCTGCGGACAGCGGATCCCGCATCAGAACATCAGCTCCTACCTGCGGATTCCGGTGGCGAACGGCAGTGTGTTCACGAAGGCGCGGTGGTGCTCGCGGTCGCACCACTCCAGTTTCAGATACGACTTGCCGGCGGACGCGCGGATCGTGCGCTTGTCGCGGGCGAGGGCTTCCGGCGACCGGGAGGAGACGGTGATGTAGCCGACCAGGTTGACGCCGGCGGCGCCGCTCGCGAGATCCTCGCCGCGCTGGTCCAGGCGGTTGTGCGAGGCGATGTCGCGGGGGTCCACGGTCCGGTTCATCTTGGCGGCGCGGGACGCCTCCGCGTCGTCGTTCGTCTTCTCGGTCAGCATGCGCTCGATGGCGATCTCGGTGGGTTCGAGGTCCATCGTGACGGCGACCGTGCGGATGACGTCCGGGGTGTGGACGAGGAGGGGCGCCAGGAAGTTGACGCCCACCGGGGTCATCGGCCACTCCTTCACCCAGGCCGTGGAGTGGCACCAGGGCGCGCGCGTCGACGACTCACGGGTCTTCGCCTGGAGGTACGTCGGCTCCATCGCGTCCAGCTCGGCCGGCCAGGCGTTCCGCTTCGTCATCGCCTGGATGTGGTCGATGGGGTGGTCCGGGTCGTACATCGAGTGCACGAGGGACGCCAACCGCCCCTGGCCCAGGGGCTGTCGTACACGGATGTCGGCTTCCTGGAGCCGTGAGCAGATGTCGGTCAGCTCGCGCGCCATGACGACGGCGAGGCCCGCGTCCCGGTCGATCTTCCGGCCACCCTGTGGCCGCGCCGCGCGTGCCATCGCCTGGGCCTCGGCGGCCAGTTCGCGCGAGTAGTGCATACAGGCGACGAGGTAGGCGCGGTGCTGCTCGCTGCTGGTGGACACCATCGACTGCAGTTGGTCGTACGACTTCTGCAGCCAGCCGGGGGCCCGCTCGTCCCCTCGTACGGAGACGTCCTTGGCGTGGGCGTCCGGGTCGGCGGGGAGGGTGCGGGCCAGCATCTGGATGCGGGTGACGAACCCGTCGCCGTTCGCCACGTGCTTCAGCAGCGTGCCGAAGCGGTCGACCAGCGCCTCCTGGTCCTCGCTGTCGCGCAGGCCGACGCCCGGGCCCTCGATCTCGATCGCGGCCGTCACCGTGCGCCGGTCGGCGTGCAGGAGTACGGCGATCTCGTCGGGCCCGAAGGGCGCCGCGAGCCAGCTGATCCGGCCGATCCCGGGCGGCGGACCGATCTCGACCTCACGGCCGTCGATCCGCGTGCCCGCCTCGACGACGCTGCTGCGGTACGCCGTGCCCTTGCGCAGACTGCGCTTGTAACTGCGGTTGATCTCGAACCACTTGTAGAACGTCCGGCGCTTGTACGGGACGTACACCGCGGCCAGCGCGAGCAGCGGGAAGCCCATCAGCAGCACGATGCGCATGGACAGGACGGGGACGAGGAGACCGCACATCATGCCGAGGAACGCGCCCGCGATGATCAGCGCGAGCTCGCCGGACTCGCGGTTCCGGCCGACGATCGCGTTCGGCCGGGCGCGGCCGATCAGATATGTACGGCGGGGCGTGACCGGATGGGACACGTGGGACTCGGTCGTCAACGCCCTTCACCTCCCGTGCGGTTGGTCCTGCTCGTGCCAGTACTTCCGCCACGGCTGTTGCTCGCGTGCGGGGTGTTCGCCGGGCTGTTGCGCGGCGGGGGTGCGGCGGAGGGGACAGATCCGCCGCCACCCGTGGGCGTACGTGTGCTGTGTGCGGCCACGCCGCCGGACGCGGGGTTGGTGGGCCGCTGGTTGCCGCCACCGCCTCCCCCGCCGCCGTTGTTGTCCGCGCGGGAGCTGTGCGTCTTGATGCCCTGCGCGACCAGGGTCGCCGGGGAGCTGATCACGGCCGCGGCCTTGCCCTCGGCGCCCTGCATGATCCGGTTGTTGCGGGAGCCCGCGATCTCGTCGCCGAAGCCCGGGACGAAGCGGTAGATCATCGCGCTCGCGAAGATGGCGAGCAGGATGATCGCGAGGCCGGAGACCACCGCGGAGAACGCGTCCGGCCCGTCGTCCGAGGACAGCGCGCCGGCCAGGCCCAGCACGATCACGATGACCGGTTTCACCAGGATCACCGCGATCATGATGCCCGCCCAGCGGCGGACGTGGCCCCACAGGTTCTTGTCGACGAGCCCCGCGTACACGACGGTGCCGAGCAGCGCGCCCACGTACAGCAGGGCGGCCCGGATCACCAGCTCCAGCCAGAGGACGCCGGCCGCGAGGATCGACACCAGCGACACCACGATCAGCATGATCGGGCCGCCGCCGATGTCCGTGTTCTTCTTCAGCGCCCCGGAGAACGTGCCGAAGAACGTGTCCGTCTGGTTGCCGGTCGTCTTCGCCAGGACCTCCGTCACACCGTCCGTCGCGGAGACGACCGTGTACAGGATCAGCGGCGTGAACGCCGACGCCAGCACCGTCAGCCAGAGGAAGCCGATCGCCTCCGAGAGCGCGGTGGTGAGGGGGACGCCTCGCACCGCCCTCTTGGCCACGGCCAGCAGCCACAGCAGCAGGGTCAGGATCGTCGACGCGGCGAACACCACGGCGTACTGCTGAAGGAACTTCTGGTTCGTGAAGTCCACGTTCGCCGTGTCCTTCACGGCCTCACTCAGCTTGTCGACCGTCCAGGACGCCGCCTCCGCGCAGCCCTTGGCCAGGGAGGAGAGGGGGTCGAGGGTGCTGGTGGGGTCAGTGGTGCCGGTGAGGCCGGAACCGGATTTTTTGTTGCCGCGTTCGCAGTACTGCTTGGCGGGGCCCGAGATCACGGAGCAGGGATCGCTGCTCCCGGAGGGGTTCGGCGACGGGGTCGGGGCGGCGACGGCTTGGGTTGCCAGGAGTACGGCGCCGACCTGGACAGCCGATACGACGTAGGCGAGCTTGAGCGCGCGGTGCGGGCTACCGGGCATACGTGAACCCTCCGAACTCCTCGACCGCCTTGCCGATCTCGTCGGCTCCGGAGACCGGGTCGTCTCCGTTGACGGGGGTTGGGCCGGTCTTCTGGCTGGTGTCCTGGATCTTCCAGTCGCCACCGCTCCAGCTCAGCTTCAAGGTCACGGTGAACCAGCCGTTGGTCACGGGGTTGGTGGATTTCTCGCCGGTGAGACCGAACAGGCTGTTGCACCAGACGTCGACAGTGGCCGCGTCGGCGCTGGAGGACTTGACCTTGGTGCCCACCGGCAGGGTGCGATTGACGAACGTGCTGCCCGCCGGTGCGCTGCCGTCTTCGTTGAGCCCGAGCTTCTTCAGGAAGTCCGCGGAATAGTCCGCGTCGAACCCGGACCGGAGCCGGTCCATCGCGCCGGGGTCGGAGATGGTCTGCACGATCTCGTGCCGTTTGGCCGTGTTGAACATGCCGTCGGAACCCAGCGCCACCGCATAGTTCGCCGCCGCGCTCTGCGCCCCCGTCTCACTGTGGGCGAAGCCCGACGGGATCCCCTCGACCTTTGACTGCACCGGGCGTTCCCCGGAAGCCGACGTCGGGGCCGAGTCCGTCTTGTTGCCGGCGCCGCCCCCGTTTCCGGAGGAGGACGAGGAGTCGTCGCCGCGGTTCGCGAAGGCGATGGCGGCGATCAGGAGGACGACCACGCCGACCACGGTGACCAGGCTGCGGGAGGAGGACCGGCCGCGCCGGGCACCGCCGTAGACGTCGCCGCCCCGGTCGGGCAGGCGGGTCCGGGTCTGGCCGGTGCCGCCGTAGCCCCCGTCGTCGCCGCGGGGGGTGTCGCCGTAACCGGGCTCGTCACCGAGACTCATGCCGCGTACGCCCCCTCGACCTTTTGGTGAACCGCGTAGTACGACGGTAGCCGTGCTGGTTCCCGCGCGGGCGCGGTGTGGTGACTCGACATCAGGGAAACGCAACCTCAGCCGGTGGGCACGACGGACGGGTGGGTCGGAGGGGGACGGGATCCGGGTGCGCCCGGCCGGGACTTGGCGTGGGCCGGACGCGCGGGCGGCCGGCCGGGCCTACACGGCCATGCCGTACACGATGGTGAAGAGCGTGCCGAGGGAGCCGATGATGAAGACTCCGGTCAGGCCCGCGATGATGAGGCCCTTGCCCTGTTCGGCGCTGAAGGTGTCGCGCAGTGCCGTGGCGCCGATGCGCTGCTTGGCCGCGCCCCAGATCGCGATGCCGAGGCACAGCAGGATGGCGACCGCCATCACGACCTCGATCATCACGCGCGCCTCGTTGCCCAGGCTGCCGAAGGGGCCCCAGTCCGGGGCGATCCCGCCGATGATCGTGGTGATGTCGCCCTTTTCGGCTGCAAGAAGCATGTAAGTCACCGCCCCTAGTGGGTAGTTCTGTCCCTCTGCCCACGGTGCGCAGAGGTCGGGCCCATTCTCGCCGACAATGACGCTGTCGTATGTCGACTTGACGTCATTGATTGGCGGGTTTCGTACGAATCCCTGGTCGCCGGTCCACAGGGATCCCTCACGGGAGTGTGGACCGGTATACGAAGAGTCGTATGGTCACTCTGTGTATCACGGCAGGTCACGCCGGGCAATGAGGTCGAACCGGAACCTGTCGTGTGGTTCTGTCGTTAGTCCCTTCACGCCTTCTGCGGAACAGGCCTGTCCCGTTTCTGACGGGCCGTCGAGCCGGTGTTCTCCGGGTCGTGCGTCTGCGGGATGTGGACGCGACCGGTCCGCAGCAGGCTATCTCGCGCGGGCGCACGCGCGACAACGGGCCGCGGCTGATGGCCGCGGCCCGCTGTCTACGTGTTCACGTCAGCCGGTGAAGGCCGTGGTGCCCTCCGGGGTGCCCCAGCCGGTCGGGCCGTCGTAGCCCGACTTGGCGGTGCAGAGGTAGCTGGAGGAGCAGCTGCCGTTGTTGCCGCTGGTCACGTCGTTGAGGGCCGAGGTGCCGGCCGCCGTGTACGGGAACTTCGCGGGGTAGGAGCTGGAGGACGGGGTGCCGGCGAGGGCGTAGACGCCGGCGATGATCGGGGAGGAGGCGCTGGTGCCGCCGAAGGTGTACCAGCCCGCCGTGACGCCGTAGGAGTCGTAGACCGAGACGCCGGTGGCCGGGTCGGCGACCGCGGAGACGTCGGCGATGGTCCGCTTCGTGCAGCCCGTGTCGGTCTGCCAGCTCGGCTTCGTGTCGTACGAGGAGCAGCCGGATCCGGTGCCCTCGGAGCTGCTGGTCTTCCACACGGTCTCGGACCAGCCGCGGGTGGTGGAGGTGGCCTTGGAGAGCGCGGTGCCGCCGACGGCGGTGACGTACTGGGAGGCGGCCGGGTACTCGGCGCCGTAGCCCGAGTCGCCCGCGCTGACCGTGATGGCGACGCCGGGGTGCTTGAAGTACGAGGTGTCGTACGTCGAGTCGGAGGAGGACTCGGAGCCGCCGTAGCTGTTGGAGACGTACTTCGCGCCGAGGGTGACGGCCTCGTTCACGGACTTGCCCAGGTTGGCCATGGTGGCCGAAGTGGCCTCGACGAGCAGGATGTTGCAGTTCGGGCAGACGGCGCTGGCCATGTCGAGGTCGAGGGAGATTTCCTCGGACCAGCCGGCGTCACTGGAGGGCAGGGAGGTCGTGGAGCCGGTCTGACCGACCTTCTTGAAGCAGCCGTTGGCGGTGGTGCACGCCGAGAGTCCGTAGTACGAGCGGTACTTGGCGAGGTCCGCCTCGGCGTTCGGGTCGTTGTACGCGTCGACGATCGCGATCGTCTCGCCGGAGCCGTTGGAGGCGGCGGCGGAGGTCAGGCCGTACGCGGACTGGAGGTCGGTCGGTCCGTAGCCGGACGGGGTGGTGGCGTCGGCGGCCTTCGGGGAGACGCCCTTCGCGGCGGCCTTCTGGATCTGGAAGGCCGTGGTGCCGCCGGTGACGCGGAGCGCCTTGCAGGCCATCTCGCCGGCCTTGCTCGGCGTGGAACAGGCCCTGCTCCAGGTGACGTTGGGGGTGGCCGTCTTCGTCGCGGCGGCCTGTGTGCTCGCCGCGGCGTCGGCCTGGGCGGCGGAGCCGAGGCCGGTGAAGGCGAGTGCGGCGGTCGCGGTCGCGGCGGTGGCGATACGGCGCCAGTTGCCGCGCAGGGCGCGTATGGACCGTCTGGAGTGGGGGGCTGTGGGGGTCGAGGTACGCAACGTACTGCCTCCTGAGAGCGGTTGTGACAGGGGCGGTGCGGGTGCGCCCGCCGGTCCGGTGTCCCCGGCGGGACGGGTCAGTGGGTGACCCGCGTAGACGATGACTTGTTGAGTACGCGACAACAAGAGGCTTCTGGAATCCTGACCTCCGCCTTACCGAATCGGGGCCGTGCGTTACTCGCCGATGGCCACGGGATGGTGGACGGCTGGCGGCTGCTTGACTCAACTCACAGGAATTTCAAGGGTTTTGCCGTGCTTCGGTGGGGGCGGGGGTGCGGGTGCGGGCATGGGAAACGGGCCGCGGCTGGTTGCCGCGGCCCGTCTCCGAGGCCGCCGGTCGACCCCACGTGCTCACTCACACTCCCCGGCGGGTCCTGGGGGTGGTCGGGATCAGCCGGTGAAGGCGTCCAGGCCCGCGGGCGTGCCCAGACCGGTCGGGCCGTCGTAGCCCGACTTCGCGGTGCAGAAGTAGCTCGTGGAGCAGGTGCCGTTGCTGCCGCTGGTCACGTCGTTGAGTGCGGAGGTGCCGGCCGCGTTGTACGGGTACTGGGCCGGGTAGTCGCTGCTGCCCGGGGTGCCCGCGAGGGCGTAGACAGCGGCGATGATGGGCGCGGAGGCGCTGGTGCCGCCGTAGGTGTTCCAGCCGGTGCCGTCGGAGCCGTAGGTGTCGTAGACCGAGACGCCGGTGGCCGGGTCGGCGACCGCGGAGACGTCGGACTCCATGCGCTTGGTGCAGCCGGTGTCGGTCTGCCAGGACGGCTTGGCGTCGTACGCGGAGCAGCCGGAGCCGGTGCCCTCGGTGCTGCTGGTGTTCCAGACCTTCTCCGTCCAGCCGCGGCTGGCGGAGCTGGTGGAGAGGGCGGTGCCGCCGACGGCGGTCACGTAGCGGGAGGTGGCCGGGTACTCGGCGCCGTAGCCCTCGTCGCCGGCGCTGACGGTGATCGCGACGCCGGGGTGGTTGAAGTACGAGGAGTCGTACGACGTGTCGGAGGAGGACTCCGAGCCGCCGTAGCTGTTGGAGACGAACTTGGCGCCCAGCTTGACGGCCTCGTTCACGGCCGTGCCGAGGTTGGCCATGGAGGACGACTTGGCCTCGACGAGCAGGATCTTGCAGTTCGGGCAGACCGCGCTGGCCATGTCGAGGTCGAGCGAGATCTCGCCGGCCCAGCCGCTGTCGGCGGTGGGCAGGGAGGTCGTCGAACCGGTCTGACTGACCTTCTTGAAGCCGCCGTTGGCGGTGGTGAGCGCCGAGAGGCCGTAGTACGAGCGGTACGTCGCGAGGTCCGCCTCGGCGTTCGGGTCGTCGTACGCGTCGACGATCGCGATGGTCTCGCCGGAGCCGTTGGAGGCGGCGGCGGAGGTCAGGCCGTACGCGGACTGGAGGTCACTCGGCCCGTAACCGGTGGGGGTGGCCGAACTGGCCTTCGGTGAGACCGCCTTGGGCGCGACGCCCCGCTCCTTCGCCTGCTGCTTCTGGAAGGCGGTGACGCCGCCTGTCACGCGCAGCGCGTTGCAGGTCAGGTACCCGGCCTTCTTGGGGGTGGCGCAGGATTCGGGGGTGTAGGTCACCTTGGTGGAGGTGGACTTGGCGGTCGTGGTCGTGGCGACCGGGGCGGCGCTCGCTTGGGCGGCGGTGTCGAGGCCGGCGACGAGGAGGGCGGCGGTCGCGGCGGCCGCGGAGCCTATTCGACGCCAATTCGCGTGTCTCTGGCCGCTGTTGTGGGGGGTGCTGTGGGGGGTTTCGGTACGCAACGTACAGCTCCTGAGAGTTGTGGACAGGGGCGGTGCGGGTGCCACCCGCCAGGTGCTGTGGTGCCCGGCGGGTGGGGTCGTGTGACCCGCGTAGACCTTGACCTTGTTGAGTACGTGACAACAAGAGGGATCTGGAATCCTGACTTCCGCCTTACTGAACGAGGGATTCCGCGTTACTGATCAATGGCCTCGTGATGGCTGGAAGCAGACGTTGCCTTGACTCAACTCACAGGGAGGGCTGGGGGCTTAGGAAGGTCTGCTCACGGCCTCTGCCAGTACCGCCGCCGTCTCGGCGATCAGCGGGTTGTCCGGGGCGGCGGTCGGGTCCGGCTTGGTGGTGAGGACGGCCAGGACGATGGGGGTGGCGTCCTGAGTCCAGGCGATGCCCACGTTGTTGTTGGACCCGTAGGCGCCGGCGCCGGTCTTGTCGGCGATCGTCCAGTCCTTCGGCAGCCCCTTGCGGAAACGTTCGCCGCTGGTCGTGTTGGCCAGCAGCCAGGCGGTGACACGTTCTCGGTCCGGGCCGTCCAGGGCGTTGCCCAGGACGAGACGGGCGTACGTACGGCCGATCGCGACCGGGCTCGTGGTGTCCTCCACGCGCCATGGCTCGCATGTGTTGACGTCCGGTTCCCAGCGGTCGAGCCGCGTCGTGTCGTCCCCGACCGACCGGCAGAAGCGGGTGACCGCCGTGGGACCGCCCAGTTCGCGCAGCAGCAGGTTGCCCGCCGCGTTGTCGCTCTGGCAGATCGCCGCCGCGCAGAGCTCCGCGATGGTCATGCCCTCGGCCAGATGCTTGCCCGTCTCCGGGGAGCCCTGGGCCTGGTCCAGGTCCGCCTGCGTGTAGAAGATGCGCTTCGCGAGCGTCTCGCCGTCCCGGTCCAGGTCCCGCAGCACGGCGGCCGCGGCCAGCGTCTTGAAGACGGACATCATCGGGAAGCGTTCCGCTGCGCGATACCTCGCGGTGGCCTTCGTCTTCAGGTTGTACGCGAACACGCCCAGCCTGGCGCCGTGTTGCTGCTCCAGCTCCCGCAGCCGGGCGTGCACGCCCCGGGCGCCTGGCGCCGCGTACGCCTGACCGGCCGTGAGGGCGAGTGCGGTGGCGGTGCCTCCTGCGAGGAGGGTACGGCGGGTCAGGTTGGGGTTGGACGTCGGCTTGGGTTCTCCGGTGCCTAAGATCGCCCGTCTCCTTTTGTCGTCGCTGCTTTGAGGTAGTGACGATGTTGGTGGGGTCGCTGGTTTCACCGGGGTGGGAGCTCGGGGGTGGGGTGGTGCGGGCGGCCCCCACAGCCACCTCCCGGGCAGACGCCCGCACCACCCCACCCCCGAGGGTTCGCTTGACCCCGGTGCCTAGGCCTTCTCGTCCTCCTCCGTCAGCCCCTCGACGAAGTGGTCGAACTCGCCTGCCTGGACGCCGAGTACGAAGGCGTCCCACTTGCGGCGGTTCGTGGTCACCACGTTGTCCGGGTCGCTGGTCTCGCGGATGTAGACCGGGGCGTCGCCGTCCTCGCCCTCGCCGAAGGCCAGCTCGATCCAGGGGCCGGGGCCGGTCGCGTCGTCCGGGGCGGCGCGGATCCAGTCGAGGTTCGGGGGGATGTCAGCCACGGGAGTTCTTGTCCTTCAGTCGAGGAGGAGGGCGGAGAAGGCAGTGGGGGTGGGGGTGGGGGTGGAAGAGAGTATGGACTCGGTGGGGCGCTGTTTTCGGTGCAATGGATCGTTCCGGCACCGTGGTCCATCGTCTGGAGAAGGCCCGGGATGCCTGATGTGTGGGCGGTACGCAGGGCGTGGCCGTGGTGTTCCAGCTCGGCCAGGTCCAGCAGCCGGGTCGGCAGGATGTCCCGGCACTCCTCCCACCAGCCGCGTTTGCGCGCGCCGGTCATTCCGGCGATGGCCTCGACAAGGTCACTTGGTAACCCAAGCGAACCATCCGGCTCCCCTCCGTGATCGGAGACTTCCAGGGCCACCGTATCCCCCACCCGGATCTGTGCCCTCCAGCTCCCGCACGGTCCCCGCGCCCCGGGCATTGCCCGAGTCACCCTCCGAACCGTCCTCGCCGCCCACGGTCTCACCGAACCCGATCGCCTCCCGCCCGGCTTCGGCAGCACCGACGTACCCCCGCAGGCGTCGGCGGAAGCCGAGGGACCGGCGTATCCGGAGGGTGCGGAGTGTCCGCCGCACAGAGAATTCTCAAGATGGTCCAATCCCGTACAAGGACATTTCTCACCCCCGTGGGTCACAGTGGTGAGTGATGAAGCACCTCACGCGTCTCATTGGAACCCGGCGGTACTCGGTGCTCGGCACCGTGGTGCTGCTGGCGGCGACGTCGTCCTCGTTGGCGGCGGCGGATGACGGGCCCGGGCCGTTCGGGGTGACCGTGCAGGCCGCCGCGACGGTGGAGAGCAACCGCGTCGGGGCGCTCTTCAAGGGCGATCTGGACGACGGGCACTTCTGTACGGCGTCCGTCGTGCGCAGCAAGGGGCGGGATCTGATCGTCACCGCCGCGCACTGTGTGGATGGTGGGGGGCGGTTGCGGTTCGCGCCCGGATATCGGGACGGGAAGGCGCCGTACGGGGTGTGGGAGGTCCAGAAGACCTATCTCGGGGACGCCTGGACCGGGAGGCAGGACGAGGACAGTGATGTCGCCTTTGCCGTTCTCGCCGAGAATGACGAAGGGGAGGGCGTCGAGGATGTCGTGGGAGGCAACGGCTTCGCCGCCCACCGCACCACCGGGGCCACCGCCGTCACCGTCACCGGCTACCCCAACACCCTCGACACACCCATCACCTGCACCAACAAGCCCACCGCCCACAGCGCCACCCAGCAGCGCATCGAATGTCCCGACTTCACCGGCGGCACCAGCGGAAGCCCCTGGGTGAACGGCGACGGCGATGTCGTCGGCATCCTCGGCGGGCACGAGGCGGGCGGGAGCACCGCCGACATCTCCTACAGCGTGGTGCTGGCGGACGAGGCCGCCGCGCTCTACAGGACCGCTGCGGGATGACCCGCGGCCCACGCGGCCCGCGGCCCCCGGCGCCGCCAGGGCCCTAGCCCGCCTGGTTGGCGATGAACGCGGCGATCCAGCCCAGCGGCAGGAGCAGCCACACGTAGGCGAGCGGGCGCTGCCAGACCGGCTTGCCCGGGGGGAGTACGACACCCGCGGGTGACGGCGAGGGCTGCGGCAGCTTCTTGATCTTCGTGTGGGCGTACAGGTTCGCCAGCAGGGTGAACCAGACGTAGAAGATGATCGAGCCCACGCTCCACCAGCCGCCCGCCAGTGTCTTCGTCGTCATGTCCCGGTGGATCGAGGTCGCGCACGAGCGGCACAGTGGGCCCTCCATCTTGGAGAACCGCATCGCGACCAGCAGCCCGGTGTGCTGACGGATCGTGATGTCACCGGCCGGCTGCGCCCCGCATATCCGGCAGGGGGGAGTGGTCGGGGCAGCGGCGCCCGGCTGGCCGTAAGGGTTGGGGCCTTGCGCGTACTGCTGCTGCCCCTGAGCCGGCGGCGGCTGTCCCTGTGCGTACGGGTTCTGCCCGTACGGCGGGTTCTGGCCGTACGCGGGCTGGTTTGGCGCGTAACCGCCTTGCGGTGCGTAGGAGTTGCCCTGGGCTGGGTTCGGGTGCTGGGGCGGGGTCGCCACGTGCGGTTTCTCCTTGTGGATGATCGTCCCGGAGTGCCGGGGCCGCCTCTACACTGACGGTCGGCGGACTCCTGGTCGGCGAGGGGCGGTTGACGGTGCGTAAGGCATGGATCGTAGCGACCGCTGCCGCCGCGGCAGGGCTCGGCTTCGTGATGCTGCTCGTCGTCGGCGTCTACATGGTCGCGGGGAACCTCGCGGCCGGGGTCGGGCAGGGTGCGGTCGGGCTCGCCAAGGGCGCCGTACCGGCCGCGTACCAGACGGTCGTGCAGAAGTGGGGCAACCTCTGCGCCGCCATCAATCCCGCGCTGCTGGCCGCCCAGCTGTATCAGGAGAGCGGGTTCAATCCGAACGCGAAGAGTCCGGCGAAGGCGGAAGGAATAGCGCAATTCATTCCGGGGACCTGGGCCACGCACGGAATCGACGGCGACGGCGACGGCGACCGCGACGTCTGGGACCCGAATGACGCGATTCCATCGGCCGCCTCCTACGACTGCAAGCTCGCCTCGTACGTGAAGGACGCGCCCGGCAACCAGACGGAGAACATGCTCGCCGCGTACAACGCGGGGGCGTACGCCGTCATCAAGTACGGGGGTGTGCCGCCGTACAGCGAAACGCAGAACTACGTGAAGACGATTACGAGTCTGGAGAAGAGTTTCGCCGCGCCCGTGAACCGGGTGGATCCCTCGAAGCAGGCGGCCGGCGCGATCTACTACGCGCAGAAGAAGCTCGGCACTCCCTACCTGTGGGGCGGCAACGGCACCTCCGACCAGGGCGGACGCTTCGACTGCTCGGGGCTGACGAAGGCCGCGTTCGAGAGTGTCGGGGTCACCCTGCCGCGGGTCGCGAACGACCAGTACAACGCCGGGCCGCATCCCAAGCGCGAAGAGCTGCTTCCGGGGGATCTGGTGTTCTTCTCGGACGACCTCACCAATTCACGGGCCATCCGGCATGTAGGGATTTATGTCGGCGGCGGATACATGATCGATGCGCCGAAACCGGGCGCCGTCATCCGCTTCGACCCCGTCGACACCCCCGACTACTTCGGCGCGACCCGGGTCACCGAGGATGGCGCGAAAGCATTGCCGACCACGGTGTGAACCGACCGTGAACCCACCCCCTGAGCTGCGGCAATGTGTCTCTCTTCGATAACGTCTGCGTGATCATTCGGTGGAGTGTGGAACGTATTGAAGGGAGCCGTGCGTTCCTTTTCCTGGAGCGGTGTACCGACCAGTGCACGGGACGCTCACGTAGGAGCGGGTCTTCGACACGGGTCTACGACCACGGGGGTGGGACAAGCGGCGCGCGAAAGGTGCGCCCGCGCAGGCACGACGAACATGACGACGAAGGGGCCGCAGCACCATGGCTGGACTCGCCGAATCCGGTTCCAACCCCGACGTCGACCTGCTCTACGACATCAATGGCCTGGCCAAGGACGCGCCGCACTGGTTCGACCGCGTCATGGAGTTCGTCGGGGAGTACGGGCTGCTGCTCGCCATGGTGCTGCTCGTGCTGTGGTGCTGGTGGACCGTCCGGCGGCGGGGTGACGAGAACGCCGCGTCGTCCGTGGCCGCGCTGGTGTGGACGCCGCTCGCCGCCGGGATCGCCGTACTCGTGAACGTGCCGATACGGGGGTTTGTCGCGCGGCCCCGGCCCTTTGTCGACCACCGGGGCCTCGATGTGCTCGTCAGCGGCAAGACCGACTTCTCCTTCGTGAGTGATCACGCGACGATCACCATGGCGATGGGCGTCGGGCTGTTCGTCGCCAACCGGAAGTTCGGGCTGCTGGGGATCGGGCTGGCGCTGCTCGAAGGGTTCTGCCGGGTGTACATGGGCGTGCACTACCCGACCGACGTCGTGGGCGGGTTCGCCCTGGGCACGGCGGTCGCCCTGCTGTTGTCGCCGCTTGCCATGCTGATGCTGACGCCGGTGATCAAGGCGGTGGAGGGGTCCCGGCGGGGGTCCTGGCTGGTCCGGGCCCGGGGCGGCGACCCTGCCGGGCAGGAAGCGCTGATTCCGGGGGCCCGGACGGGGGCGTCGGCCGAGGAGCGGGATCTGGCCGCGTAGGGCTGGGTTACAGCGCCTGCGGGAACGTGAAGAAGCGGTTCGGGTCGTACTGGTTCTTCAACGTCTTCAGACGGGCCGCCGCCGGGCCGTAGTACGCCTCACGCCAGTTGGTGAGGGTGGGGTCGGTGTAGTTCTGGTAGGCGGCGCCCGAGGCGTAGGGCTTCATGGCCGTGTGGGCCGTGGTCAGCCAGGACTGCGCTGTCGTGCCGGAGGTGCCCGCCTGCCAGGAGACGATGTACTGGGCGAGCATCCGCGAGCGGCGGTGGACGAAGGCCGTCGAGGTGGGCGCGACCCGGTTGATCGCACCGCCGAGAGCCGTCAGCGCGATACTGCCCGCGCCGCCCCGTACCGTCGTCATCTGCTTCATCAGGGCCTGGATACCGGTCGCCGAGATCGAGCGGTCGAAGAAGTCCGAGCGGGCCGCGTACGTCTCGCGGCCCAGCGCGCCCTGCGGGGAGCGGCCGGGGGTCGTGCCCGGCAGGTGGCACTGGGCGTCCGTGGCGAACGAGGAGCAGCCCGCGTACACCTCCATCGAGTCCTCGTACGAGCGTCGCTTCAGGGAAACGCTGCGCGCGGGGGCGCCGATCCTGTCCGCCAGGCGGTCCACCGCGTTCTGGAGTTCGCCGTACGTGCCGAGCGAGAAGGCGGCGATGGAGATCGTGGGCGTGCCCCCGGCCGCGTTCGCGAGATGGCACGAGGACCAGATCTCGTCCGGCTGGTCCGGGCCCCACTCCTGCCAGGCCTTGATCACGGCGGCGGCCTTCGCCCAGGGCCAGGTCATGTACGCCGAGACGGCCTGCGGGGCCGGGTGGGTCCTGAAGCGCAGCTCGGTGACGACACCGAAGTTGCCGTTGCCCGCGCCGCGCAGCGCCCAGAAGAGGTCCTTGTTCTCAGTGGCGTTCGCGGTGAGCTGCTTGCCGTCCGCCGTGATCAGCGTCGCCTGGGTGAGGCTGTCGCAGGTCAGGCCGTACGCACGGGAGACCACGCCGTGGCCGCCGCCGAGGGTCAGGCCCGAGACGCCGACGGTGGGGCAGGAGCCCGCGGGGATGGTGACGCCCTGTGCGGCGAGGGCGCGGTAGACGTCGATCAGCTTGGAGCCGGCACCGACGACCGCCGTGCCGCCGCTCGCGCGGATCTTGTTCAGCTTGGACACGTCGAGGACGAGACGGCCGTTGCCGGAGGACCAGCCGGCGTACGAGTGGCCGCCGTTGCGGATCGACACCTGGACGTTGTGCGCGTGTGCGTACGCCAGCGTCGTGCGGATGTCGTCCGTGCCCGCGACGTACGCGACGGCCGTGGGCTTCAGGGAGTCGAAGCGGGTGTTGTAGAGCTGGCGGGCCGCCGCCCAGGCGCGGTCGCCCGGCTGGACCAGCGCGCCGTCCAGGTCCTTGGCGAGGGCGGTCAGGTTCGCGGCGGCGGCGCGGGTACCGGTGGCCATGCTCGTGCTCGTGCGGGTGCTCGTGGTGGCCGTGCGGGTCGACGTGCCGGTGCTCTCGCCGACGCCCGACGCCTTGCCGCCCCCGTTGTCGCCGTTGCACGCGGACGTGGTCGCCGCCGCGATCGCGGCCGCCGCCCCGCCTATGAACGTACGCCGTTGCATGTGTGCCTCGTCTCCCGTCGGTTCCCGTGGAACGAGACGAGTCTCCGGCCCCAGGGGTTCCAAGGGTCCCCGGCTCAGCCGCCCTGCCCGTGTCCCTCCGCGTCCGCTCTCGCAAGGCTCCGCGCCCGGCGGGCCGGGCCGCGCCAGCCGCAGATGCAGCGGGCCATGCAGAAGCGCCCCTGCTCGATCGTCGTCGTCCGGTGTTCCGCGGAGGTGTCGACCTCGTCGTGCTGCGCCACACCGACAACGTTACCCAAGGCAAGTGCGTTGACGTCAGCCGCTCCGCGGCGGGGCATCCCGCCGCGTGACGGCGGCCCCTACCCGTCGTTAACCGGACAACGGAAGGGCCCGGTACGGACCGGCTGGGGGTCGGCAGGCGATGGTGGGGCAGCAGCACAGGCGGCGTACGGGCGGAGCCGTTCTCGCGGCAGCGGCGGCGGGGCTCATGGTCTGTGCCACCGGATGCGCGGGCGGCGGGGGCGATGCCGAGGACGCGCGGGCCGGGGCCGCCCCCGTCGACGCCCTGCACCGGGCCGCGGACGCCCTGGTGAGCGCGGGCAGTTCCAAGACCCGTACGTCGATGGAGATGGCCACCGGCGGCACCCGCGTCACCATCCGCGGCGAGGGTGTGTACGACTACACGAAGCAGCTGGGCCGGATGAAGGTGCTGCTGCCGCAGGACCCGGCGGGCACCAGCGAGCACCGGCCGATCACCGAACTCCTCGCCCCGGGCGCCCTGTTCATGAAGAACCGCGGCGCCGGTGTCCCCGCCGACAAATGGGTGCGCGTCGACACGGCCGGCCTCGCCGACGGGAACCTGGTGACGGGCGGCGCCACCGATCCGTTCGCCGCCGCCGAGTTGCTGCGGGGGGCGCGGACGGCGACGTACGTCGGGAGGACCGAGGTCGCCGGGACGCCGGTGCGCCACTACCGCGGCACCGCCGACCTGACGGTGGCCGCGAGGAGCGCGTCGAAGGGCAACCGGAACGCGCTGCGGGCGGCGGCGAAAGGGTTCGCCACCGCTGAAGTGCCGTTCGACGTCTACCTCGACGACCAGGGGCGCATCCGCAAGGTCCGGCACCGCTTCAGCTTCGTGAACGGACAGCAGAAGGGCACCGTCGCGGTCGCCTCGACGACTCTGCTGTACGACTTCGGGGTCCCCGCCGACGTACGGCTGCCGCAGTCCCGGGACATCTTCGCCGGGAAGATCGCGGAGTAGGGGACGAGAGGGGAAGCGGCGGGGCGGAGTGGGTGGGGCCCTCGCGGGTAGCCGCGGTGGGGGGAGCGTAGGAGGAGTTGGGGGGCCGGAAATGGCCCTTCCGTGCCATGCGCGGTGCGTAGGCCGCTCCCTACTCTAGGAAGTCGGTGACGGCAGGAAGAGGTGATGCACGTGGCTCCGGTCGGCGGTACGGCAGTTCAGGACCACGTGGCCCTCGCCGAGATCGAGCTGTGCGGCGAACTGATCATCGCGGCCTCGGCGGCGCGCGAGGACAGGCTCAGCCTTGAGAGCATCGACGAGGTGCTGAAAGTGGCCGAAGAGCGCGCCCACGAGTCCTCGTCCGAGGACAGTGGCGTGAACTAGCCCCTGCGAACCCAGGCGTGGCCGGGCCCCCGCCACGTCCCACCTCCGCCCCCGTGCCACTCAGGTGCGCAGCAGCCGCCCGATCGCCTTCGTGGCCTCCTCGACCTTCGCGTCGATCTCGGTGCCGCCCTTGAGCGCGGCATCGGCGACGCAGTGGCGCAGGTGTTCCTCCAGCAGCTGGAGCGCGAAGGACTGCAGGGCCTTCGTGGAGGCGGAGACCTGGGTGAGTATGTCGATGCAGTAGGTGTCCTCGTCGACCATGCGCTGCAGGCCGCGGATCTGGCCCTCGATCCGGCGCAGCCGCTTGAGGTGCTCGTCCTTCTGCTTGTGGTAGCCGTGCACACCGCGGTCGTGGTCGGTGACGACCTCGATCACGGCCGCCTCGTCGGACTCGCCGGAGGGCGCCGTCGCGCCGGCCTCGGTGGTCGTCATCGCGTCCTCCTTGTATCGGGCACCGGGTAACGGCTGCATATCCGGTGCGACAGATACCCCTAGAGGGTATATGGTATCGAACTTTGCAGGGTATAGGGCTGTTGGTGACGGCCCCGGCCGGACCCCGTACCGCCCCCGTGCTGATCACTGTGCCTGATGGGCGACACTGGGGGACGGCCCATTAGCCGTGGCCGGATGATGCGCCTAGCATCAGCCTGACCGAAACCGAAGCACCCCGAGGACCCCACGTGCGCTTTCGTCTGACCCCCAGGGAGACGAGCTTCTACGACATGTTCTCCGCCTCCGCGGACAACATCGTCACGGGCTCGAAGCTCCTCATGGAATTGCTCGGGGCGGACACCGCCGGCCGGGCCGAGATCGCAGAGCGTATGCGGGCAGCGGAACACGCCGGTGACGACGCCACGCACGCGATCTTCCACCAGTTGAACTCCTCGTTCATCACGCCGTTCGACCGTGAGGACATCTACAACCTCGCGTCGTCCCTCGACGACATCATGGACTTCATGGAGGAGGCCGTCGACCTGGTCGTCCTCTACAACGTGGAGGAACTGCCGAAGGGCGTGGAGCAGCAGATCGAGGTGCTGGCCCGCGCGGCCGAGCTGACCGCGGAGGCGATGCCGAACCTCCGCACCATGGACAACCTCACCGAGTACTGGATCGAGGTCAACCGGCTGGAGAACCAGGCCGACCAGATCCACCGCAAGCTGCTCGCCACACTCTTCAACGGCAAGTACGACGCCATCGAGGTGCTGAAGCTCAAGCAGATCGTGGACGTGCTGGAGGAGGCGGCGGACGCGTTCGAGCACGTGGCGAACACGGTCGAGACCATCGCCGTCAAGGAGTCCTGACCCCTTCATGGACACCTTCGCTCTGGTCGTGACGATCGCCGTCGCGCTCGGCTTCACCTATACCAACGGCTTCCACGACTCCGCGAACGCGATCGCGACCTCGGTCTCGACGCGCGCGCTGACGCCGCGGGCCGCGCTCGCGATGGCCGCCGTGATGAACCTCGCCGGTGCCTTCCTGGGCAGCGGGGTCGCACACACGGTCAGCAAGGGCCTGATCGAGACGCCCGACGGCTCCAAGGGGATGGGGATTCTGTTCGCCGCGCTCATCGGCGCGATCGTGTGGAACCTCGTCACCTGGTACTTCGGCCTTCCCTCGTCCTCCTCGCACGCCCTGTTCGGCGGCATGGTGGGCGCGGCGCTCGCGGGCGGTACGGATGTCATCTGGTCCGGCGTCCTCGACAAGGTCGTCATCCCGATGTTCCTGTCGCCGGTGGTCGGTCTGGTCGCCGGTTACCTCGTGATGTGCGCGATCATGTGGCTGTTCCGGCGGTCCAACCCGCACAAGGCCAAGCGCGGTTTCCGTATCGCGCAGACGGTGTCTGCGGCAGGTATGGCGCTCGGGCACGGTCTCCAGGACGCCCAGAAGACGATGGGCATCGTGGTGATGGCCCTGGTCATCGGGGATGTGCAGGGGGCCGACGATCCGATTCCCGTGTGGGTGAAGATCGCCTGCGCGCTGATGCTCTCGCTGGGTACGTACGCGGGTGGCTGGCGGATCATGCGGACGCTCGGTCGCAAGATCATCGAGCTGGATCCGCCGCAGGGGTTCGCCGCGGAGACGACCGGTGCGTCGATCATGTTCGCCACGGCGTTCATCTTCAAGGCGCCGATCTCGACGACGCATGTCATCACCTCGGCCATCATGGGCGTCGGTGCGACGAAGCGTGTGAAGGCCGTGCGGTGGGGTGTTGCCAAGAACATCATCCTGGGCTGGTTCATCACGATGCCCGCGGCCGGGCTGGTGGCTGCGTGCAGCTTCTGGATCGTGAACCTGGCGTTCCTGTAGGGGCCAAGCCCTCGGACGTGAAACGGGCCCGCCCCCTGGGAGCCAGGGGGCGGGCCCTTCTCGTCCTCGCGGTGGCACCGCCATGCAGCACCGCGAGGGGTCTTGGTGGCTCAGCCGAAGCGGCCCGAGATGTAGTCCTCGGTGGCCTGGACGGACGGGTTGGAGAAGATCCGCTCCGTGTCGTCTATCTCGATGAGCCGGCCGGGCTGGCCGACCGCGGAGAGGTTGAAGAACGCGGTGCGGTCGGAGACGCGGGCGGCCTGCTGCATGTTGTGCGTCACGATGACGATCGTGAAGCGCTCCTTCAGCTCACCGATCAGGTCCTCGATCGCGAGGGTGGAGATGGGGTCCAGGGCCGAGCAGGGCTCGTCCATGAGGAGGACCTTCGGCTCGACCGCGATCGCGCGGGCGATGCACAGGCGCTGCTGCTGGCCGCCGGAGAGACCGGAACCCGGCTTGTTCAGGCGGTCCTTGACCTCGTTCCAGAGGTTCGCGCCCTTGAGGGACTTCTCGACGACGTCCGCCAGCTCCGACTTCTTGTACGAGCCGTTGAGCCGCAGGCCCGCCGCCACGTTGTCGAAGATCGACATGGTGGGGAACGGGTTCGGGCGCTGGAAGACCATGCCGACCTCGCGGCGCACGGACACCGGGTCGATGCCGGAGCCGTAGAGGTCCTCGTCGTCCAGGAGCACCTTGCCCTCGACGCGGCCGCCGGGGGTGACCTCGTGCATACGGTTGAGGGTGCGCAGGAACGTCGACTTGCCGCAGCCGGAGGGGCCGATGAAGGCCGTCACCGAACGGGGCTCGACGGTCATGGAGATGTCTTCGATCGCCTTGTGCGCGCTGTAGTAGGCGGTCAGACCGCTTACGTCGATTCGCTTGGCCATGGGGATCACTGCTTCTTTCGAGGGGAAGTACGTCGGGTCGCCGATCGGCCGCGTCAGCGGCCCGTCTTGGGGGCCTTCCAGCGGGCGATGCCGCGGGCCACCAGGTTGAGGATCATCACGAAGGCGATCAGTGCGAGCGCCGCCGCCCATGCGCGGTCGTACGCGGCGTTGGAGCCCGCACTGTTCGCGTACTGCTGGTAGATGTACAGCGGCAGCGACGCCTGCGCACCCTCGAAGGGGTTGGTGTTGATGAAGTTCGTGCCCCACACCAGCAGCAGTACGGGCGCGGTCTCGCCGGTGATACGGGCGATGGCCAGCATGATGCCGGTGGTGATGCCGCCGATGGAGGTCGGCAGGACCACCTTGAGGATGGTGCGCCACTTGGGCACGCCGAGCGCCAGGGACGCCTCGCGCAGCTCGTTCGGTACGAGCTTGAGCATCTCCTCGGTGGAGCGGACCACGACCGGCATCATCAGGATGGCCAGCGCGAGCGAGCCGGCGAAGCCGAAGGGCTGCATGTCGAACATCAGCATCAGGCTGAGGATGAACAGGCCCGCGACGATCGAGGGGATGCCGGTCATCACGTCGACGAAGAACGTGATGGCCGCGGAGAGCTTCCCGCGGCCGTACTCCACGAGGTAGACGGCGGTGAGCACGCCGATCGGCGCGGCGATCAGGGTGGCGAGGCCGACCTGCTCCAGGGTGCCGATGATGGCGTGGTAGATACCGCCGCCGGTCTCGGAGTCGGCGACCACGCCCATCGAGTGGGTCAGGAAGTAGACGTTGAAGACCTTCACGCCGCGGGCCACGGTCACCCAGACCAGGGAGGCCAGCGGGACGACGGCGATGAGGAACGCGACCCAGACCAGCGAAGTGGCGATGCGGTCCTTGGCCTGGCGGCGGCCCTCGATACGGGCGGCGATGCCGAACGTGCCGAGGAGGAAGAGGATCGCGGCGATCAGGCCCCACTGGACCTTGCTGTCGAGGCCGGCGGCGAGGCCGATGCCGATCGCGACGACGACGGAGCCGGCGGCGATCGCCCACGGCCCCCACTTGGGCAGGCGCGCGCCGCGCAGGGTGCTGGGGCGCTTTTCGGTGACGGCGTGGCTCATGCGTTGGCCCCCGAGTACTCCTTGCGGCGGGCGATGATCGCGCGGGCCGCGCCGTTGACCAGCAGGGTGATGACGAACAGCACCAGACCGGAGGCGATGAGGGCGTCACGGCCCTGCTCCGTCGCCTCGCCGAACTTGCTGGCGATGTTCTGCGCGAACGTGCCGCCGCCCGGGTCCAGCAGGCTGCCGTGGATCAGGAAGTCCGGCGACAGCACGGTGGCGACGGCCATCGTCTCGCCGAGGGCGCGGCCGAGGCCGAGCATCGAGGCGGAGATCACGCCGGAGCGGCCGAAGGGCAGCACCGACATGCGGATGACCTCCCAGCGCGTGGCGCCGAGGGCCAGCGCGGCTTCCTCGTGCATCTGCGGGACCTGCCGGAAGACCTCGCGGCTCACGTTGGTGATGATCGGCAGGATCATGATCGCGAGCAGGATGCCGACGGTGAGCATGGAGCGCGGGGCGCCGCCCTGCCAGGAGAAGATGCCGGTCCAGCCGAGGTAGGTGTCCAGCCAGCCGTAGAGGCCGGTCATGTGCGGGACGAGGATGAGGGCGCCCCACAGGCCGTACACGATGGACGGCACGGCGGCGAGCAGGTCGATCACGTACGCGACGGGGCCGCCGAAGCGGCGCGGGGCGTAGTGCGTGATGAACAGCGCGATGGCGACGGCGATCGGGACCGCGAGGACCATGGCGATGATCGAGGAGATCACCGTGCCGAAGGCCAGTACCGCGATGCCGAAGGTCGGCGGGACGAGGTTGGTGTTCCACTCGAAGGTGGTGAGGAAGTTGCCGTGGTCCTTGCTGATGGCGAGGGACGCACGGTAGGTGAGGAAGACCGCGATGGCGGCCATGATCACCAGGAGGAAGATGCCGGACCCACGGGAGAGACCGAGGAAGATCCGGTCTCCGGGGCGGGTGGCGCCGTGGCTCGAGCGCTTCTGCTCGGTCACGGAAGGCTGGGGGGAGGGGGGAGGAGCGTCTGTGCTCTGTGTCGATATGTCCATCAGGATCTCCGGTCTGCGGAGACGCACGCTGTGCGGCTCCAGGCGGCGGTGCACCGGACGGTGCGGCCCGGCCCCGCGAGGGGCCGGACCGCACGCTGGGATTAGCTCAGGGCGTCGATGGTCGTACGGACCTTGGCGATGATCTCGGTCGGGATCGGCGCGTAGTCGATGCCGGAGAGGACCTTCTGGCCGTCCTCGCTGGCGATGTAGCGCAGGAACGCCTTCGTCGCGGGCAGGGTGTCGGCCTTGTTGCCCTTGTCGCAGACGATCTCGTAGGTGACCAGGGTGATCGGGTAGGCGCCCTCGGCCTTGGTCGCGCGGTTCAGCTCGAGCGAGAGGTCACTGCCCGTGCCGACGACCTTGGCGTCCGCGATGGCCTTGGTGGTGTTCTCGATGGTGGCCTCGACCGGCGCGGAGGCACCCGTGTCGATGGCGGCCGCCTTGATGCCGTCCTTGGCGTACGAGAGCTCCATGTAGCCGATCGCGCCGGAGGTCTGCTTGACCTGCTGGGCGACACCGGAGGACTGCGGAGCGGACTGGCCGCCCTTGGCCTGCCAGGCCTTGCCGCCGGAGTACTTCCAGTTGTCGGGCGTCGCGGCGATCAGGTACTTGGTGAAGTTGTCCGTGGTGCCGGACTCGTCCGAGCGGTGGAACGCCTGGATCTTGAGGTCGGGAAGCTTCGCGTCGGGGTTCAGCTTCTTGATCGCCTCGTCGTTCCACTTGCTGATCTTGCTGTCGAAGATCTTCGCGAGGGTCGGGGCGTCCAGCACCAGCTTCTCGACACCGGGAACGTTGAAGCCGACGGCGATCGGGCCGCCGACCATCGGGAGGTCGATGCCCGTGCCACCGTTGCAGACCTTCTTGGAGGCGGTGACCTCTTCGGGCTTGAGCGCCGAGTCGGAACCGGCGAAGGCGACCTGGCCCTGGGTGAACGCGGTCACACCGGCGCCGGAGCCGCCGCCCTTGTAGTTGATCTGCACGCCCGAGCAGGCCTGCGTGAAGGCCTTGACCCAGGCGTCGATCGCGTTCTTCTGCGCAGACGAGCCGTCGGCGAGGAGCTGGCCCTTGGCGTCGTCACACTTGATCGAGCCGGCAGCGGCGGTGGCGGTCTTGCCGCCGCCGTTGTCCTTGCTGCCCGTGTCGTCGGAGCCGCACGCCGTGAGGGCCAGGGCGCCGGAGACGGCGAGAGCACCGAGGGTGAGGGCCCGCCGGTTCATGCGCTGAAGCTTCACTGAGGGAGTTCCTTCCAGGAGCCGCCGTCCTGAATTCGGCGGCGTGCGGAGTCTGCGTGACGAAGGGGAGGCATCCAGGACGCCTCTCGCATCGGTAAGGCCGAAATTAGGCAGATCAGGTGAAGGCGCCGATGGCCAGAAGTGAACGGGGGGTGAACCCCTGCGGACGGTGCGGTGAGGTAACGGAACGCTTACGCCGAGGACACGGAGTCATTCCGGCCGCTCATACGTGGTTGGTGACTGTACGCAACCGGTCAGGTCCGATCGCGTGGGTACGTCGACGGGGTTCCGGACATCCCTCGTTCGCCTCTGCTTTCCCGTGAGTCACACCTACAGACTCCGCCGGATTCACGCGTGGCGCAGCACGGCCAGGAGCTCGTCGACCAGGTCCTGGTCGCGGGGCTGGGTCAGGCGGGTGCGGGCGGCGGCCGGGGAGAGCCAGCGCAGGCGGTCCACCTCGCGGTTGGGCGTGAAGTGGCCCTCGGTGGCCTCGGCGGCCCAGTAGCTCACCGTCTTGCGGCGGCCGCCCGCGTAGTAGAGGACCGAGGGGAGCCGGGCGCCGGGCTCGCAGCGAAAGCCTGTCTCCTCCTCGACCTCGCGGAGCGCGCCGGCCAGCGGGGCCTCGCCGCGCTTCAGCTTGCCCTTGGGGTGCGACCAGTCGTCGTACTTCGGGCGGTGGACGACGGCGATCTCCAGCTCACCGTCGACGGGGGAGCGGCGCCACAGGACGCAGCCCGCCGCAAGGATCGTGTCGTCGGTCATGGGACCTCCCTCGCCCGCACGGGATCGCCGTGCTTACGGAGCGACTGCCGGTGCCTTCTGCCAGGACTGCTGGAACGCGAAGCGGGCCGCCTCCACCTCGTGCCGCTGGTCGGCGTGGAGCACGCCCAGCGCGTACGCCGTCGCCGGGGCGATCCGCGGGGTGCGGGCCGCCGACGCCGCGGCCGAGGCGGCCTCCGACGCGTCCCGGTGCCGGTCCAGGGCCCGGCCCGCCGCGAGCAGTGGTCCGTCAAAGGGGACGGCCGCGTCCTCGCCGTGCAGGACCTCCCGGGCGTAGCGGTGCAGGCGCAGCAGCAGGCGGACCTGGTGCCAGGGCGCGTCCTGGGGGTGGGGCGCGGTGTCCGCGGAGAGGCCGTGGACGAGGGCTTCCGCGTTGTAGGGGTGGCCCGCGGTGACCAGGGGCAGCGCGGTGACCGCGTCGCACAGCCGCTCCTCGGCCGCGGCGGCGGGTGGGCGCAGATCGGCGCCGTCGGCCCCCGGGACGAGCGGGACCTCGCTGGCCAGTACGGCCACGCTGTCGGCGACCGCGTGGAAGCGGGAGGAGCCGAGGGCCTGGAGGGCGGCCGAGTGGGCGCGGGTCCGGGCGAGGGTGAGCTGGCGTTCGAGGAGGGCGCCCGCCTTGGCCGCGCCCACCGTCAGGTTGCCGCGGTCGGGCGTGAGCGGGGGGCGCGGTCCGGTGCCGCCCGCAGCCGCGGCCGACGCCGCGGCCTGCTGCGGGAAGGCCGACGAGCCCGACAGTCGGTGCAGCGCGAGGAGCAGCCGCTCCAGCCGGGCCGCGTATGCGTGCTCGCGCGCCAACGTGCCGGACAGCCACGCGAGTTCGGGCCGCATGGCCTCCGACCAGTCGGTGTCGAGCAGCGGGCGGAAGGTGTGGAGCGTGCCGCTGATCCGGCGGGCCGAGCGGCGCAGCGAGCGTGCCGCGTCGGCCGATTCCTCAGCTCCGCCGTCGCCCGCCCGTGACTGCCCGCGCGCGGGCGGACCGCCGTTGCCGCCGGTCTCGCGGTGCTGGCGCAGCGCACGGAGGAACTCCGTGGCCTGCGCGCGCAGATAGCTCGCGAGAGCGTCCGAGGACGCCGAGGCGGACGCGGACGCCTTCACGGACGCTGCCGCGGTAACGGCCGCGGGGCCGGTGGGGGGATCAAGGTGCTGCTGTGCCACGCCGGCGCCTCCGGGCGTCTATGAGCATCTCCTGGACGTTGCGCAGGGGCTGGCCCTCGGAGTCGTTCGAGTGCCGGGTCCACTCGCCGTCCGGGCCCAGGTGCCAGGAGGAGGTGGTGTCGGACATCCCGGTCTCCAGGAGCCGGTTCAGGGCGGCCCGGTGGGCCGGGTCGGTGACCCTGACGAGAGCCTCGATACGGCGGTCGAGGTTGCGGTGCATCATGTCGGCGCTGCCGATCCACACCTCGGGTTCGCCGCCGTTGCCGAAGCCGAAGATCCGGGAGTGCTCCAGGAAGCGGCCGAGGACGGAGCGGACCCGGATGTTCTCGGACAGGCCCGTGACGCCCGGCCGTACCGCGCAGATGCCGCGCACCCATACGTCGACCGGCACACCGGCCTGGGAGGCGCGGTAGAGGGAGTCGATGAGCGCCTCGTCCACCATCGAGTTGACCTTGATGCGGACGTGCGCGGGGCGGCCCGCGAGGTGGTGCTGGACTTCCTTGTTGATCCGCGAGATCAGGCCGTCGCGCAGGGACTTGGGGGCGACGAGCAGCCGGCGGTAGGTCTCGCGGCGCGAGTAGCCGGAGAGCCGGTTGAAGAGGTCGGAGAGGTCCGCGCCGACCTGGGGGTCGGCGGTGAGCAGGCCCAGGTCCTCGTACAGGCGGGCGGTCTTGGGGTGGTAGTTGCCCGTGCCCACGTGGCAGTAGCGCCGGAGCGTGTCGCCCTCCTGGCGGACCACCAGCGACAGCTTGCAGTGGGTCTTCAGGCCGACGAGGCCGTAGACGACATGGCAGCCGGCCTCTTCGAGCTTCCTGGCCCACTTGATGTTGGCCTGCTCGTCGAAGCGGGCCTTGATCTCCACCAGGACGAGGACCTGCTTGCCGGACTCGGCGGCGTCGATGAGCGCGTCGACTATCGGCGAGTCGCCCGAGGTCCGGTACAGGGTCTGCTTGATGGCGAGGACGTCGGGGTCGGCCGCCGCCTGCTCCAGGAAGGCCTGCACGGAGGTGGAGAAGGAGTCGTACGGGTGGTGCAGCAGCACGTCCCGGTTGCGCAGGGCGGCGAAGATGTCGGGAGCGGAGGCCGACTCGACCTCGGCCAGGTCGCGGTGGGTGCCGGCGACGAACTTCTGGTACTTGAGCTCGGGCCGGTCGATGGAGCCGATGCGGAACAGGCCCGTGAGGTCCAGCGGGCCCGGCAGCGGGTACACCTCGGCCTCGCCGATCTTCAGCTCCCGCACGAGGAGGTCGAGGAGGTCCCGGTCGATGTTCTCCTCGACCTCCAGACGCACCGGCGGCCCGAAGCGGCGCCGCATGAGCTCCTTCTCCAGGGCCTGCAGGAGGTTCTCGGCGTCGTCCTCCTCGACCTCCAGGTCCTCGTTGCGGGTGAGGCGGAAGGCGTGGTGCTCCAGCACCTCCATGCCCGGGAACAGCTCCTCCAGGTGGGCGCCGATGACGTCCTCGATGGGGACGTACCGGCCCGGGGAGGCCTCCAGGAAGCGGGAGAGCAGCGGCGGGACCTTGACGCGGGCGAAGTGCGGGGTGCCGCTGACGGGGTTGCGCACGCGCACGGCCAGGTTCAGGGACAGCCCGGAGATGTACGGGAAGGGGTGCGCGGGGTCCACGGCCAGCGGGGTGAGGACCGGGAAGATCTGGTGCCGGAACAGGGTGAAGAGGCGCGCCTGCTCCTTCTCCGTCAGCTCGCTCCAGCGGACCAGGTGGATGCCCTCCTCCGCGAGCGCGGGGGCGATGTCCTCCTGGTAGCAGGCCGCGTGCCGGGCCATGAGCTCGCGCGAGCGGGCCCAGATCATCTCCAGCACCTCGCGGGGCTGGAGGCCGGAGGCGGACTTCGTGGCGACGCCGGTGGCGATACGGCGCTTCAGGCCGGCCACCCGGACCATGAAGAACTCGTCGAGGTTGCTGGCGAAGATGGCCAGGAAGTTCGCCCGTTCGAGGAGGGGCGTGTTCGGGTCCTCGGCGAGTTCGAGCACCCGCTCGTTGAACGCCAGCCAGCTGCGCTCCCGGTCCAGGAACCGGCCCTGGGGCAGCGTGATGCCGTCGTCCACCGTGTCCTCGTACGCGTCGAGGTCGGCATCGATGTCGGGCTCCAGATCGGAGACCACCGCCGACACGGTGTGCGGGCGGTGCGCGGCTATGGAGCCGACGGACGGCTGCGGATGCTGGACCTGTGCCTGGGCGCTGGGCTGGTTCATGTCCCCATTGTTCCGCGCCGAGGGTGAGACAGGCGCGTCGGAGAGCGCACGGGGGAGCGCGGCGATCCTGACGACGTTGCTCTGCGTCGATCGTGCGGGCTCATTCTCCGCGGGGGGCCGGTCTTCTCGGTCCGGCGGAGGCGACGGCTCAGGCACGGCGGGCTTCATTCGCCGAGGGTCGCAAGCCCGTCTGAATCGATGGTTACGGCGACATGACGTGCGGGATATCGGGGGGAGGCCCCCGGACGTCGACACGTCCGGGGGCCGTGTACGCCCTTACCCCCGTAAGGGGCGCACATGGTCATGCGGTGCGGCGGCGCAGCAGCCAGAAGGCGGCGGCCGTCGCGGCGGCGGCCACGGCGAGGACGATGCCGGTCTCCACGAGGTGGAGGGGCCAGAAGTGGGACGCGGGATGGTACTTCACGTACGTGCTCGTCAGGCCCCCCTCCGCCATGCACCGCGCGCGGTCGGAGCCGAGGCAGAAGAAGCCCTCCTTGTGTGCGCCCGAGGTGGTGATCGCACCCCACTGCGTCCCGACGCTGGACTCGGGGAACAAGACGGAGCCGCCGGGCCCCTGGGTGCGGGTGAGCGTGGGCCACAGGTCCCAGCGGAGCCTCGTCAGGACGAAGTTCAGCGCGAAGAGCAGCGCCAGCGAGACGCCCAGGGCGGGGAGCGCGCGGCGCAGCACGAGCGCGGTGAGCGCCCCGAGGGCCAGGGCGCACAGGCCGTACGCCACCATCAGCGGGCCGCGCGCGACGAAGACATCCTGGGACGTCCAGTCTTCGACCAGGCCGGGGTGTGCCGACCAGGCCCAGCGGAACGCCACCACGAGCACCGTGCCGCCGAGGGTGATCAGAAGCGCGGGCACGGCGAGTTTGGCGGCCAGCCAGCGCACCGGGGACACGGACTGGGTCCAGGCGAGCCGCGCGGTGCCGTTCTCCAGCTCGCGGCCGATCAGCGCACCGCCGGCGAAGGCGGCGACGGCCAGGAAGCTGTAGCAGGCGGCGGTGGCGACGTAGCCGATCCGCTCGCTGTAGTGGAGGCTCGCCGGGACGGAGCAGGGCGAGTGGTCGAGGCAGTACGCCTGCTCCTTGAGTGCGGTGTCCGCGGTGATCCAGACCGTCCATGCCAGGGTCACGAGGGCGGCGACGATGAAGGCGCCCCAGACCAGCAGGGCCGAGCGGTGCAGGCGCAGCACGGTCCAGGTCAGGCCGGAGGTGCGTCGGGGGCCCTTGAGGGTGAGGGAGCTCATGCGGTGGTTCCCCTTCTGCGCAGGACGACGAACGCGGCGGTGACGAGGAGTGCGGTGAGGGCGAGCAGGACGCCGGTCTCCAGGAGCTGGTGGGACCAGTAGTCGGAGGAGGGCAGGTACTCGCGGCCGAAGCCGGCGATGTCGTGCTCGGCCAGGCACTTCTGGCTGTCGTAGCACCCCGGGTCGGCGACCTCGGCGCCGGTGGAGGTGATCGCCCAGCTCCGCGAGCGGACCCCGGGCTGCGGGTAGTCGCCCTGGAAGGGCCAGTGCTTGCCGAGGACGGCGTAGACCACGAAGTACCCGGCGCCGGCGACCGCGAGGGCGGGCAGGGTACGGCGCAGCACGAGCCCGGCGAGCGCGCCGAAGGCCAGGCCGAGCAGCGGGGCGGCGACGGTGGACGGGCCGATCGAGTAGTAGATCGACGTCGGGCCGATGCCGGCCAGCAGGAGGTTGCTGTGGGCGGACCACAGCTGCCGGTAGACCAGGACCAGCAGGGTCGTGCCGAGGACGACGAAGCCTGCCGGTACGGCGAGCTTGGCCGCGAGCCAGCGGGCCGGGGAGACGGACTGGGTCCAGGCGAGCTGCGCGGTGCCGTTCTCCAGTTCGCGGGCGATCAGCGGGCCGCCCGCGAACAGGGCGATCGCGAACGAGGCGATGGTGATCAGGTTCGACGGGGCGTAGAAGAGGTCGTTGTACGTGCCCGAGGTGAAGGAGCCCATCGCGTCCGAGGACCAGGCGGCCGCGCTCACCCCGGAGTAGCCGAAGGCGTCGAGCTTCGCCTGCGTGGCGTCGGCGCCGGGACCCAGCAGCCACAGCAGGAGTCCCGCGGTGGCGGCCACGAAGGTGAGCCACAGCCACAGGGCCGTGCGGTGCAGCCGCAGCAGGGTCCAGAGCAGGCCGCGGACGCGGGGACGCGAGCGGCGGACGGGTGTCGGGAGGGCGGCGGTGGCGGTCATGCCCGCACCTCCGCACGCGGCGCGGTCGTGCCCGGGGTGAGCAGGGCCGGGGTGGCGGGGGAGCGGAGGTGGGCGAGCAGCAGTTCCTCCAGCGAGGGCTGCTCGGCCTCCCAGCGGTCGTCGAGGCGGCCGTCGCGGCGGATCAGCGCGGTGAGGCCGCGGCCGGTGGCGCGGGACTCGACGACGGTGTGATGGGCCAGGTCGGCGACGGTGCCGCGCCCGGTCACCAGGGTGTGCGCGCCGAGCAGGTCGTCGATGCCGCCGCCGAGCCGGATGCGGCCGTCGCCGAGGAGAAGCAGGTGGTCGCAGGCGTCGGCGAGCTCGGAGACGATGTGCGAGGACATCAGGACGGTCGTGCCGCGCTCGGCGGCGTCCGCCATCAGCGTGCCCATCATCTCGTGGCGGGCCAGCGGGTCGAGGTCGGCCATCGGCTCGTCGAGCAGCATCAGCTCGGGCCGCTTGCCGAGTGCGAGGGCGAGTGCGACGCGGGTGCGCTGGCCGCCGGAGAGCCCCCGCACCTTCGTCTTCGGGTCGAGGTCGCCCTGCTCGACGATCGAGGCGGCGTACTTCGCGTCCCAGCGGGCCGGGTTCAGCTCGGCGCCCATGCGCAGTGTGTCGGCGATGGACAGCTGGAGGTGCAGCGGCTTGTCCTGGGCGAGGTGGGCGACGCGGTCGCGGGCCTCACCGGGGGCCGAGCCGAGGACGGTGAGGGTGCCGGAGGAGGGCCGCAGCAGCCCGGCCGCTATCGCGAGCAGCGTGGACTTTCCCGCTCCGTTGGGGCCGACCAGCGCACTGATCCGGCCGGCGGGCAGACGGAAGGAGCAGTCGTCGAGGGCGGCGGACGCCCGCCTTCCGTACCGCTTGCCGAGCCCGGATGCCTCCAGGGCCACAGCCGGGATGGTGCTGGTGGAACTCACTGGTCCCCCTTCGGGAAGTGTGTGTCGATGACGGAGCCGAACAGTGCGGCCACGTCCTCGCGGCCGAGGCCCGCGGTGTGGGCGCGTTGCGCCCAGGCGTCGAGTTCGGCGCGCAGGGGGGAATCGGCCGGGGTGCTGCTCAGGGAACGCTGCACGAAGGTGCCGAGACCGCGGCGGGCCTCGACGAGGCCCTCGCGTTCGAGTTCGCGGTAGGCCTTCAGGACGGTGTTCGGGTTGATGGCGGTGGCCTCCACGACCTCGCGGGCGGTGGGCAGCTTGTCGCCGGGTTCGAGCAGGCCCAGGCGCAGGGCCTGTTTGGTCTGCTGGACGATCTGGACGTAGGTGGCGACGCCGCTACGGCGATCGATGCGGTACTCGATGCCGGGTTCCCCCATGGCGTAACCACCCTTTCACTAATTGAGTAGTGAAAGGGTGATGCAAGACTTCCTCCGAAGTCAAGTCCGAGATCTTCGATGATCGCCGCCGAACTTTTTTGACCGGCCGTGAACCGATCGAGGGGGCTCGTCCGATGAGGGGGCGTGAGGGAAACGAAAAGCGACGGGGAGCTGCTGCGGGCCATCGCGGCAGACGGGGACCGGCGCGCCTTCGAGGAGCTGTACCGGCGGTACGCGCCCTGGCTGACCGCACGGCTGCGCGGCCGCTGCGCCGACGCCGGGATCGTGGACGACGTCGTCCAGGAGACCTTCCTCGCCGTGTGGCGCGGCACCGCCCGCTACCGCGAGGAGGGCGTCACCGCCGATGCCGCCGGCTGGCTTTGGCGCATCGGCTCCCGGCGGCTGATCGACGCGCTGCGCGGCGACGGGGCGCGCGGCCGGCTGCGGCAGACGCTGGCGCGGCTGCGCCACCGCGACGAGGCGTCCGCCGAGGAGCGGGTGCTGGCCGGGGTCGAGCACGGCGATCTCGCCGGCGCGCTGGTGCGGCTCTCGCCCGAACTGCGGGCGGTGCTCCAGGCCACGGTGATCGACGGGCTCACCACCCGGGAAGCGGCCGTCCTGCTCGGCATTCCGCCCGGCACGGTCAAGACGCGGGCACTGCGGGCCCGCAAGCAGTTGCGGGAGGAGCTGGCATGAGCGTCAACAGGAGCACGGAGACAAGCGGTGCGGACGGCGCCTGGCACGCGGACGAGGACGATCTACGGGCCTACGTCCAGGGCGAGTTGACCGCTCCCCGGCTCTGGTCCGTCGACACACACCTGGCCGCGTGTGCCCGCTGCCGGTCGGCGCTCGCGGAGGTCGGTGACCCGGTCGCCCTCGACGCGGGATGGGAACGGCTCGACGCCGAACTCGACGCGCCGCGGCCCGGCCGGGTCGAGTCGCTGCTGGTGCGCGTCGGCGTCGCCGACCACACCGCACGGCTGCTCGCCGCCACGCCCGTACTGCGCCGGGCCTGGCTCGCCGCGGTCGTCGCGATCCTGATGATGACGGTGGCGGCGGCCGACGCGATCCGCACCGCCTCCTCGCCCACCCTGTTCCTCGCCCTCGCACCGCTGCTGCCGCTCGCCGGGGTCGCGCTGGCGTACGGGCCCGTGCTCGACCCGACGTACGAGATGACCGTCGTCGCGCCGATGCACGGCTTCCGGCTGCTGATGGTCCGCACGCTCGCCGTGCTCGCCGTCGGCCTCGGCCTGAACGGGCTCGCCAGCCTCGCGCTGCCGGAGTACGGACTGCGCGCCCTGGCCTGGCTGCTGCCCGCACTCGCCCTCACCGCGACCGGGCTCGCCCTGACACCCCGGCTCGGGCCCGTCCTCGCGCCCGGCCTGGTCGGCGGGGCGTGGGTCGGGCTGCTGGTGGCGGCCTATACGTCGGCTCACAGCGCCGATGCGACGCTCGCGCCGTTCACGGCGGCGGGGCAGGGGATCTCGGCGGGGGCGGCCGTACTGGCCGCGGGGCTGCTGTACGTGGTGCGCGACCGGTTCGACGCGTCGGCGGCGCACATGTCCTTCGGTTCTTTTGGTTCTTTCGGCTCTTTTGACGGTTCTTCGGACGGGGGTACGGCGTGATGGGTGACGACGTGATCGGCAAGGGGCCGAGTGTGCCGTCGAAGCGGTGGCTCGTGTGGGGGAAGGCGGCGCTGTACGCGCTGGGCGCGGTCCTCGTGGTGGTCGCCGAGGTGCTGTACGCCGTGCTCATCAGCTCCTCGAAGAGCTCCTCGGGGAGCAGCGGTGGCGACGACGGCGGGGACGACTCGTGACATCTCCTGCCTCTTGCCCCTTCCCTCTCCCTCTCTTCGCTCTCTTCCCGAGGAGCCTCGCGTGACCAGCGAACGCACCACCACCGTCCCGACGGTCTCCACCGCCGGGCTGACCCTGCGCTACGGCCGGACCGCCGCCCTCGACGACGTGTCGGTGCGGCTGTACGAAGGCGTCACCGGGCTGCTCGGGCCCAACGGGGCCGGAAAGACCACCCTGTTGAGGGTGCTCGCCACCGCCGTGCCCGCCGACCGGGGCGCCTTCACGGTGCTCGGCAACGACCCGGGCACGGCGGCCGGACGCCTCGATGTCCGGCGGTCGCTGGGCTATCTGCCGCAGACCCCCGGCTTCCACCCGGACTTCACGCCCTTCGAGTTCGTCGACTACGTGGCGATCCTGAAGGAGATGACGGACCGGGGCGCCCGGCACCGGGCGGTGAGCGGCGTGCTCCACTCCGTCGACCTGTCCGACGTACGGAGCAAGCGCATCAAGAAGCTGTCCGGCGGGATGCGCCAGCGGGTCGCGCTGGCCGCCGCGCTCATCGGCGACCCCGGCTTCCTGGTCCTCGACGAGCCGACCGTCGGCCTCGACCCCGAACAGCGCATGCGCTTCCGGGAGTTGATCGCTCAGGCGGGCGAGGGGCGGACCGTCCTGCTCTCCACCCACCAGACGGAGGACGTCGCGATGCTCTGCCACCGCGTCATCGTCATGGCGCACGGCCGCGTCCGCTTCGAGGGCACCCCGGCCGAGCTGACCGCCCGCGCGGCCGGACGGGTGTGGTCCAGCGCGGAACGCGACCCGGGAGCGCGCGCCGGATGGCGTACGGGCGCGGGCACCTTCCGCAACGTCGGCGACCCGCCCAAGGACGCCGACCTCCTCGAACCCACCCTGGAGGACGGCTATCTGCTCACCCTCGACGGCGTGAACGCGGAGGTGGCGGCGTGAGCGCGGACATGGCCACGGGTGCGCGTGCGGCCAACGGTGCCGGCATGGGTACGGCAGCGGCGCCCACGGGGGTGGAGCCGCTGCCGGGCCCGAACCGGTGGGCCGCCGTCCTCGCGCTCGCCCGGTTCGAGGCGCGCGAACTGCTGCTCCAGGCGCCGGTGTTCGTCTTCTTCCTGCTCTACTTCGGCAACGTGTGCTGGGGGTTGTTCTTCAGCGGCGAGGGCATGGACGACTATCCGGTGCTCCAGGACGCCGATCGCGCCACGCAGTTCGGCGCCCTGTTCGTCTCCATCTTCGTGCTCACCGGCGTCAACCGGGCGGCGCTGCTCTCCCGTCGCCGCGGCACCGACCGGCACTTCGAGACGCTCGTCATGGAGCCGTGGCGGCGCACGGTCGCGCACGCGCTGTCCGTCGTGCCCATGGCCGGCGCCGTCGCGCTGACCGTTGTCTTCGAGTTCACCTGGAAGGCGCTGAAGCCGGGCGCCGTCGGCCACGGTTCGGTCTTCGAACTCATGGTGAGCCCGCTGACGGTTCTCCTGGCCGGTGTCGTCGGCGTGCTGCTCGCCCGCCTGGTCCCCACGGTCCTCGCCGGCCCGCTCTTCGTGGTCGGCTTCCTCGCCGCCGCGATCATCGCGCCCACGCTCATCGGCACCGCCCACTGGGCGCGCTGGTTGTCCCCGGTCGTCGACGAGACCGGCTCCGACCCCTTCCCCTCCGACCTCATCGGCCGCCCGGCAGCCTGGCACGCGCTGTATCTGGCGGGGTTCATCGTGCTCGTCGTCGGCGCGGCGGTCCTGCACGCCGGGGGCCGGACGCGGCTGGTCAAGGCGGTCACCGCCGTCGCCCTCGCCGCCACGGTCGCCGGGATCGCCGGGCAGTCCCCGGGCGACTCGGCCGCGCTCACCGCGGCCCGCACCAAGGCGTCCGTCACCCCGGCGAAGGTCCAGTCCTGCCGGGAACACGGCACCTCGATGTACTGCGCCTATCCCGAGTGGACCGGCCGCACCGCCGACTGGGCCGCCGTCGTCAAGCGTGTCCAGTCCCTCGCGGGCGGCGCCGCCGGCGGCGAACGGCTGACCGTTCGGCAGCGCGTCGACGCCCGCCACGGGCTGGACGGCGACGCCTCGATGAACCCGCTCACCCGACGCGGCGAGGTCACCGTGGGCACCCGCTGGGGCGGCAACCGCGTCCCCGAGTTCGCGGTCGGCGTCGCCGGTGTCCTGGTGACCGGCGACGAGAGGTCCGGCGGCACGGTGTGCGACGCCCGCGTGGTGACCATCATGTGGCTGGCGCTGGGCGCCGACGCCGACCCCATGGCCGCCCTGCGCCACGTCCGGCTCGACGACTCCGTCACCGGCTCCGACCTCGTCCTCGCCCCCACGGCACCCCTCCTCATGAGCGCCGAACAGACCCGGATCGTACGGGAGTTGCTGCACATGCCCCGCTACAGCGTGACCGCCAGGGTGAAGGCCCACTGGACCGAGCTCACCTCGCCGAAGACCTCCCTGGCACGGGTGTCCGAGCTGCTGGACGTGCCCGCCGCGCCCAAGGGCACCAAGGACGGTGACTCGTGCTCGCAGTAGCCGTCGTGGCCCGGGCCCTGCTGCGGCCCGTGGCCCGCACCCTGCCGTGGCGGGCCCTCGCCGCGGGCGGCGGTGTGGGACTGCTGGCCGCCTGGAGCACCCGGCTCGTCTCCGACGAGTCGACCGCACGGCTCCCGCTCACCCTGCTGCGGACAGCCGCGCTCGCCTTCGCCCTCGGGCTGGCGTTCCTGCTCGACGACCCGGCACGGCACACCACCGCGGCCGTGCCGGTCCGGCGGCCGCTGCGCACCGGGTTGCGGGTGGCCCTCGTCGCTCCGCTCGCCGCGCTCTGGTGGACCGCCGCGCTGCTCCTCGTGCCGGAGGGGGTGCGGCCACCGGTGGGCACCGTCACCCTGGAGGCGGCCGCGCTCGCCGCGCTCGTCCTGGCCGGGGCGGCCGCCGTCGTGCGCTTCTCGGACGGGGCGGAGCCGGGGGTGGTCGTCGTGGCCGGGTTCCTGGCCTTCGTGGTGGCCGTACCCCTGTTGCTGCCCGACCGCTGGCCGCTCCTGGTGCACGTGGGCTCCCCGCACTGGGGTGCGGCGCATGTGCGGTGGGGGATGTTGCTGGGGGTCGCGGTGCCTGCCTGGGCGTACTGGGTCACGGAACCGGTGCGGCGGTCGCGGTGGCGGCCGGGCGCTCGGTTCAGGACTCCGTTCGGTACATCAGGTCCGTCTCGTGCGTGACGAAGCCGAGGCGCTCGTACACCGTCACCGCCGCCTTGTTGTCGGCGTCGACGTAGAGCATCGCGGTGGGCAGGCCCTGGGCGGCGAGGTGGCGGAGCCCGATCGTCGTCAACGCCTTGCCGAGGCCGCCGCCCTGGGCGCCGGGGCGCACCCCCAGGACGTACACCTCGCCGAGGCCTTCGGCGGCGTGGACCTTGGTCCAGTGGAAGCCGATGAGTGCGTCGCCGCGGAAGGCGAGGAAGAAGCCGGACGGGTCGAACCACGGCTCGGCCGTCCGGTCGTCCAGGTCGCGCTGGGTGAGGGAGCCCTGCTCGGGGTGGTGCGCGAACGCCTCCGCGTTCACGGCGAGCCAGGCGGCGTCGTCCCGGCCCGGCACGAACGTACGGACGTGCACGCCGTCCTGGAGCTTCGGCTCGGGCAGGTTCAGGTCGGCCAACGGGCGCCGCATCTGGCGCAGTTCGCGGAACAGGGTGAGGCCGAGGACCTGCGCGAGGTGGCGTGCGGCGGAGTGGCCGCCGTGCGCCCAGACGCGCAGGCGCTTGCCCGACTCCGCGAGGAGGGCGGCGCCCAGCGCCCGGCCGTGTCCGTGCCCGCGGTACGCGGGGTGTACGACCAGCTCGGCGGCCGGTGCCTCCACCGGGTCGGTGTCCTCCAGTTGCGCGTACCCGGCCAGTACGTCGCTGATGTTCAGCAGCAGATGCCGTACGCCGTCCCGCGCACCGCCCTTCAACTGCAACCGGCCCTGCTCGGACACCGCCTGCTGCCCGTCGGCCCTGGCGGCATCGTCGAGCAGCCGCAGCACGGCCTCGGACTGCTCGGCGTTGAGCTCGGAGTACGTCTCGATGGAGCGGGAAAGGGCAGCCGATGCGGTGTCGTCGCTGGTCATGGATACGAGGGTACGGCGGGGGCGCCTTTCGCGGGGAGCCTCGGGTCCGGTGGGTGGGTCGGGGCCGTGCCGGTACGTCTTGCCCGTCGCCGCGTGGGCGTACTGCCCGGGAGTTGAACACGGCGGGACTTGGCGGGCGGTCTGCTACGCGACGGGCAGAGACGTACCGGCACGGCCCCTTCCGCCGGATCACCTCTGCGGGCCGTCGTCCGTTCACCCTGCGGGCAATCGTGCCGCTGGGGCGGCACGGGTGGGCGCAGGCGGCGCCTCGTCAGCGCCGAGTTGCGCGACCCACCCCCGGCCCGCACCCACGCCGGGGGACCGTGCAAAGCAAGGGGGCGCCCGGAGTTCACCCACCCACCCCGGTGCAGGGGAAAGGGGGGATGGCAACCGGGGGTGTCAGGTGACGGCAACCAGTCCGTAACCTCACGCACCTGTTGCGCTACGCGCGTTGAATCTAGGCTGCGCGCAAGCCACAGCCGTCTCACAACTCCCTGGGGGGAACCATGACGTCCACGCCACGGCCCAGACGCACGTACCGCATACTCGCCGCAGCCGCAGGCCTCGCCACCGTGGGCGCGCTGGCCGCCGCGATGCCGGCGAGCGCGGGCCAGAGTCAGAGCAAGGGCCCGGGCCACCACCCCGGCAGCGGCCGCTACCAGGACGTACAGCTGCTGTCCTTCAACGACCTGCACGGCAACCTGGAGCCGCCGACCGGCTCTTCGGGCCGCGTGACGGAGTTGCAGGCGGACGGCACCACCAAGACCGTCGACGCGGGCGGCGTGGAGTACCTCGCCACCCACCTGCGCACCGCCCGCAAGGGCAACCCGTACTCGATCACCGCCGCCGCCGGCGACATGGTCGGCGCCTCGCCGCTGATCTCCGGGCTCTTCCACGACGAGCCCACCATCGAGGCGCTCAACGACCTCCACCTCGACGTGACGTCGGTCGGCAACCACGAGTTCGACGAGGGCGCCAAGGAACTGGCCCGCCTGCAGAACGGCGGCTGCCACCCCACGGACGGCTGTTACAACGACAGCGAGGAGTTCGAGGGCGCCAACTTCCCCTACCTCGCCGCGAACGTCACCAACGAGAAGACCGGCAAGCCGATCCTCAAGCCCTACTGGGTGTGGAAGAAGAACGGCGTCAAGGTCGGCTTCATCGGCGTCACGCTGGAGGGCACGCCGAACATCGTCTCCGCCGACGGCGTCAAGGGCCTGAAGTTCGGCGACGAGGTCGAGACGATCAACAAGTACGCCAAGGTGCTCCAGAAGCAGGGCGTGAAGTCGATCGTCGCGCTGATCCACGAGGGCGGCGCGCCCGCGTCGAGCGCCTACAACTACGACTGCGACAGTCCGGGCGCCGGTGACGGCATCTCCGGGCCGATCGTCGACATCGCGAAGAACGTGACGCCCGCCGTGGACGCGCTGGTCACCGGCCACACCCACCAGGCGTACGCCTGCACCATCCCCGACCCGGCGGGCCACCCCCGCATGGTCACCTCTGCCGCCTCCTTCGGCCGCCTCTACACTGACACGACGCTGACGTACGACCGACTGACGGGTGACATCGCCCGTACGGCGGTGAAGTCCGCGAACCACGTCGTCACCCGTGACGTGGCCAAGGCCGCCGACATGACGAGCCTGATCACCAAGTGGAAGACGCTCTCCGCGCCGGTCGCCTCGCGCCCCATCGGCTACATCGGGGGCGAGATCGGCAACACGGGCACCGAGTCCCCGCTCGGCGACATGATCGCCGACGCACAGCTCGCCTACGCCAAGTCCCTTGATCCGGAAGCCGACTTGGCGCTGATGAACCCGGGCGGCATCCGCGCCGGACTCACCTACACGTCCAGCGGCGGCGAGGGCGACGGCGTGGTGACGTACGGCGAGGCGTACACGGTCCAGCCGTTCGCCAACACCGTGAACCTGGTGGACCTCACCGGCGCTCAGGTGATCACCGCGCTCCAGCAGCAGGTCAGCGGCAGCAATGAGGCCGCGCCGAAGATCCTCCAGATCTCCGGCGGACTGACGTACACACTTGACCTGACCAAGACGGGTGCCGCGCGCGTCGTCGCCGACTCGGTCAAGCTGAACGGTGCGGCCATCGACCCGGCCGCCACCTACCGCGTCGCGATGAACTCCTTCCTCGCCGGTGGCGGCGACGGCTTCGCCGAACTCGGCAAGGGCGGCCACGTCGTCGTCGGCGGCGACGACCTGGCGGCGTTCGAGGCCTACCTCAAGGCCAACTCCTCGGCCACGACGCCGTATCCGGTGCCGGCGGCGGACCGGATCACCGTCGTGAAGTAGATCCGCCGTGGTGAGCTAGATCGCATACGGGCGGTTGTGGTTGCGGTCAGGGGCGGTACGCATGGTCGGATGAGACGATGCGTACCCCCCACCGCATAACAGCGCAGACCAGTCCAGACCTGAACTATTCAGGTCAAGGAAATCCAGACTTGAATTATCTGGATCCGTACGAAGAACTCGGCGCCCTCGATCGAGGCCCGCTGGAGGAGTTTCTCCACGAGGACGTGGATACGGAGCCCGAGGACGAATGGGCTCCGCCCAATCATCGGCGCGGGTCCCGGCGGCGGCGAAAACGCTTTGCCGGACTGCCGTTCGCGATGAAGGCCGTCGTCGGGATTCTCACCCTGGCCGCCTTCCTCGGTCTCGCGGACCGCTGGGCCCTGCTGTACGCCGAGCACAAGGCGGCCGACCGGCTGAAGGACCAGCTGCACCTGACCGCCGCTCCCGAGGTCGAGATCGAGGGCTTTCCGTTCCTCACCCAACTCGCCGACGACCGGCTCGACTCGGTGAAGGTGACCGTGCCGGACGTGGCGGCGGACCGGGTCACGCTGGCGAAGGTGTCGGCGACCGCGACGGACGTACGCCTCGACAGCGACGGCCCGACCTCCGTGCGCGGCGCCCGTATCCCCGAACTGCACGGCGAGGTGCTGCTCTCCTTCGCCGACCTCAACCGCGAACTCGGCGCCTCCCAGGTGACGTTCACCGGAGACGGCCGCGACCGCGTCCGGGCGCGCGGCACGTTTCCGGTGGCCGGACACGACCTGCGGCTGCGCGCGGACGCCCGCATCAGCCGCGACGGCGAGCGCGGGATCTCGACGCATATCGGCGGAATGCGCCTGGACATCGGGGACTTGGCGACGTACCGCCCCGGTGTCCGCGCCTCCGAGGGCCTGCACCTCACCCCCCGCTCCGCCGCACGCCTCGCCAAGGAGACCGACAAGGCGAGGGCCCTGCTGTCCGTCCCGGCGATCGTGCACCGGCTCGGCGTCCCGGACGCGGCGGTGCGTGCGGCGCTGCGCGACGACACCCGGTTGGCGAAGCTGACGGGCTCGGCGCGGTTCGCGCGCCAGGCGATGCGCCTCAACCTCATCGACGTGGCCGTGGGCCACCCCTGGCTGCTCAAGCGCCTCGGCCTCGACCCGGCCCTCCTCGACGGACTGTCCCAGCTCACCCGTCCCGTCCTCACCGACCAGCTCTCCCTCGGCTTCCGGCTGCCGCACCCGGCGGACGGCGATGTGCGTCTGCGGGACGTGCGGGTGGAGAAGGACGGGATCCGGGTGCGGGTGACGGGGTCTTCCCTGAAGATCGGGAAGTGAATCAGCCTGGCAATTGGCTTGGTAAATTCCAAGTGAGGGCTGTAATAAACCCTGTGTGAAGTGGGTGTCGGTTCCCTGAGTCGCCTGAAAATTGTCTCAGTCGCAATTCATTCAAGTGTAAGGGGAATTGGCGATTTCCGGGTCCCGGCTCCCGTAGTGTTTTCCATGTCGAAAGCGAACAGCGCAGACGGCAAAGGGAATTCACCCGCAGGAAGAAGGAGAACCTCATGAGCTTCCACAAGGTCGCCCCCGTCAAGCACAACCGCAAGCCCGCCGCCCCGAAGCAGGCCGCTCGCCGTCAGCCGGCGAAGCACACCGCTCCGGCCGCGAAGGCCACCAACAGCCGTCCGGTCTCCGCCAAGGGCGGCAAGGGCTGCTGACACCCCCTTCGAGGCGGGCCCCGGCGTGACGACGCCGAGGCCCGCCTCGGGCGTTTTCCGAGCAGGGCGGGAAGGAAAGGGAAGGGAAGGTAAGGAAATGCGGGAAGTCCGGGAGGCGTTCGCGCGCTTCTGGCCGTTGACGCGCGGCGACCGCAAATGGCTGGTGCTGATCATCGGCTGCGTGATCGCGGCAGCGCTCGCCGAGACCGCGTCGATCCTGCTTTTCGCGGAGCTGACCGACCACGCCCTGAAGGCCGGTTCGGTCTCCGCGTTCTGGGGGCCGGCCGGAGCCTGGCTGGGAGTCGCCGCGCTCGGCGCGCTCGTCGGCTATTTCGGCAACTCGCTCGCCGTGTGGACCGCGGAGAGATTCGTGCTGCGCCTGCGCGCGAGCGTGTTCCGGCACGTCCAGGACCTGCCGCCGGACTTCTTCCAGCGGCACCGCCAGGGCGACCTGGTGGAACGTCTGACCGGTGACGTCGAGGCCATCGAGCAGATGGTCGTCTCGGGAGTGGTGGGGACGGTCTCGGCCCTCTTCTCGGCGGTCTTCTACTCCGCCGCCGCCCTCTGGCTGCGCTGGGACCTCGCCCTCGTCACCTTCCTCCTCGCCCCCCTCTTCCTGCTCGCCGCCCGCCGCTTCGCCGGCCGGATCAAGAAGGCGTCCCAGGACGAGCGGGCCGCCGACGGCGCGATCACCTCGGTCGTCGAGGAGTCCCTCGGCAACGTCGTCCTCACTCAGGCGTACAACCGCCGCGCCGCCGAGGAGAAGCGCCTCGACCGAGAGGCGCGCGCCTGGCTGCGGGCCTCCGTGCGCGGGGCGCGGGCGAGCGAGATGTACGAGCAGTTCGTGGAGGTCGTCGAGACGCTCTGCGTCCTCGCCGTCATCGGACTCGGTGCCTGGGAGATCTCCCAAGGGCGCATGTCACTCGGCCAGTTGCTCGCGTTCGCCGCCTTCCTCGGCTATCTCTACCCGCCGATCCGCAACCTCGGCCAGCTCGGCCTGACGCTCACCGCCGCCACCGCCGGAGCGGAACGGCTCCAGGAGATCCTGGACGCCGAGCCCGCCGTACGCGACCCCGCCGAACCGGTCCGCCCCAGGCCCGTCCGCGGCTGGGTCAGCTTCCACGGCACCTCGTTCCGCTACCCGGGCGCGCACCGCGACTCCCTCCACGACGTGACGTTCAGCGCGGGCCCCGGCGAACTCGTCCTCGTCACCGGCCCGAGCGGCGCCGGGAAATCGACCCTCTCCAAGCTCCTCACCCGCTTCTACGACCCGTCCACCGGCGTGATCTGCCTCGACGGCGTCCCGCTGACCGACGTACCCCTGGAGTTCCTGCGCGAGAACGTGGCCCTGCTGCCCCAGGAGACGCTGATCCTGCACGGCACCATCCGCGAGAACATCGCGTGCGGACGGCCGGGCGCGACGGACGAGGAGATCGTCGGTGCGGCGGGGGAGGCGGCGGCACACGACTTCATCAGCGCACTTCCGCACGGGTACGACACCGAGATCGCCCCCGGCACGGCCGCCCTCTCCGGCGGCCAGCTCCAGCGCATCGCCATCGCCCGCGCCATGCTCCGCCGCGCCCCCGTCCTGGTCCTCGACGAACCGACCGCCGGCCTCGACGCGATCGCCGCCCGCCAGGTGGTCCAGCCCCTGCGCCGCCTGATGTCCGGCCGTACGACGCTGATGATCACCCACGACCTCAGCCTCGCCCCCGACGCCCACCGCATCCTCGTCGTGGACGGCGGCCGCCTGGTGGAGGCGGGCACGCACGAGGAGCTGATGGCGAGGGCAGGGGTGTACGCGCGACTCGCGTCGCCGCCCGAGCTCGACGTACTTGCGTTCGGTGGTATCCCCTTCGAGTGATGCCGCCTCTCGGGGGCCTGTGGCTGCTCTATGGTGAATCCATGGCTCAGTACACAACCATCCAGGTGTCCAAAGAAGCTCGTGATCATCTTGCCCAGGTGGCCAAGGAGCGGGGACTGACGCTGGGGCAGCTCGTCGAGCAGCTCGCGGCGACGCAGCCGACTGCCGAGCAGATCGCTGAGCGCGTGGCTGCCGCGCGCAAAGTCCTGCGTGAGCGAATGGGTTGCACTCTCACCGACGAGGAATTCGACAACGGGCCGGACGTCCTGGCGAATGTGTACGCGATGGCGGCGGAGAAGGCCCACGCCCAGCGAGGGCAGGCTGCGTGATCATCCTCGACACCAGTGCGGCAACCGCGCTCACGCAGGGGCACAACGCCCTGCACCGCTTGGTGGACAAGGTCGCGCATACGCCGGGTGACTGGCTCCATGTCCCGGCTCTGTGCCTCATGCGTGCGGAGGAGAGTGACGAAGGAGCCGCGAGCAAGCTGCTGGCACTGCAGGGGATCATGGTCGACCCGCTCGGTCAGACGGCGGCGGCCGCGGTCGGCGCGATGGTGCGCGACGGTTGGGGCGGCGCGGATGCCTGCCACACGATCTACGTTGCGACGCCGCACCTGGAGACCGGCGGCATGTCCATCATCCTGACGGGGCGCGAGGACGACTATCCGCCGGGCTTCCTCACCGTCGACATCGACTCCCCTGGAATGCTCGGCTTCCACTGAGCCCCGGTCGAGGAGCCGAACCGGCTAAGGCATCTCCGGCGGAGCCGTAGGCGCTCCCGGCAGCCGTACCGTCGCGACAGTCCCGCCGCCCTCCGCGCGGGCCAGGGCGACCGTGCCGCCCGCCTGTTCCACCGTCCGCGCGACGATCGACAGACCCAGGCCCGAGCCCGGCAGGGCCCGCGCGCTCGGGGAGCGCCAGAAGCGGTCGAAGACGTGGGGGAGTTCGTCCTCGGGGATGCCGGGGCCGTGGTCGCGGACCGTTAGTTTGCCGTCCTTGAGTACGAGGTCGATCGTGCCGCCCTCGGGGCTGAACTTCACTGCGTTGTCGAGGATGTTGACGATCGCCCGTTCCAGCGCAGTCGGCTCCGCCCGGACATACCAGGGCTGTACGTCCGCCGTGATCGACAGCTCCGGCCCGCGCAGACGCGCCCGGCGCAGCGCCGACTCGACGATGTCCTGCAGCGCGACCACCTGCAGCGTGTTCGCCTGCTGACCCGCGTCCGACCGCGACAGCGTCTGCAAGTCGCCGATCAGCGCGGCCAGTTCGGTCATCTGCGCCTTGACGGAGGCGAGCAGCGCCTTGCGGTCCGCCTCGGGGATCGGGCGGCCCGTCTCCTCGCTGCGGGTGAGGAGTTCGATGTTGGTGCGGAGGGAGGTGAGGGGGGTGCGGAGTTCGTGACCGGCGTCGGCGATGAGTTGTTGTTGCAGCTCACGGGAGTTGGCGAGGGACTCCGTCATCGAGTTGAAGGACCGGGAGAGGCGGGCGACCTCATCCTCGCTGGCCTCCTCGACGGGGATCCGCACGGAGAGGTCTTCCGTGCGGGCCACGTGTTCCACGGCCTCTGTGAGCTTGTCGACCGGGCGGAGCCCTGCGCGGGCCACGGCGAGACCGGCGGCTCCGGCGCCGACGACTCCGATGCCGGAGACGAGGAGCAGGAGGAGGGCCAGCTCGTTGAGGGTGGAGTTGGTGCCCTTGAGGGGGTAGGCGTACAGGATCGCGTAGCCCTGGACCAGCGAGCGGTTACCGGGTCCGTTGTCGATGATCAGGGGAACCGTCAACACCCGCACCGGATTGCCCTTGATGTCAGTGCCGTTGCGAAGGGTCCCCTTGTTGTCGGTCGAGTTGTTGGCGATGTTCGTGTCGCTGCCGGTGACCTTGACCTTGCCGGGTGAGCTTTTGAAAATGCAGGACTTGCCGTTCGGTTTGACCAACTGGGTGTAGTACTGGGACGGCACGCGCCAGTCCCCCACGGTCGTCGACGACTGGTCGGACTGGTCAGACTCGTCGCAGGAGTCGATGCCGTTGAGGATGGCGGGCGACTGTGGGCGGCTCGCCGCCGTCGTCAAGTCGTCGCGGATCTCGTCGTACAGCTTCCCGCGCACGATGAACCAGCACGTCACCGAAACCGCCGCCACAGCGAAAGCCACCGCCGCCGCGACCAGGATCGCCAAGCGCGACCTGATCGGAAGGGAGCGGAACCGGCGGAGCACGGTGCTCACTCCGCGCCGCCCGATCGCAGCACGTACCCCACACCCCGCACCGTGTGGACAAGACGTGGCTCGCCGCCCGCCTCGGTCTTGCGGCGCAGGTACATGACGTACACGTCGAGCGAGTTCGAGGACGGCTCGAAGTCGAAGCCCCAGACCGCCTTGAGGATCTGTTCGCGCGTGAGGACCTGGCGCGGGTGGGCGAGGAACATCTCCAGGAGGGTGAATTCCGTGCGGGTCAGCTCCACCGAACGGCCGCCGCGCGTGACCTCGCGGGTCGAGAGGTCCATGCGGAGGTCGCCGAAGGTGAGGGCGTCGTCGTCGGGGGCGGCGCCCGCCGCGGCGGCGTACGAGCTGCGTCGCAGCAGCGCGCGGACCCGGGCGAACAGCTCGTCCAGCTCGAACGGCTTGACGAGGTAGTCGTCGGCGCCCGCGTCGAGCCCGGTCACGCGGTCGCCGACCGTGTCGCGGGCGGTGAGCATGAGGATCGGGGTGGTGGTGCCCGCGCCGCGCATCCGGCGGGCCGCCGTCAGGCCGTCCATCCTCGGCATCTGGATGTCCAGGACGACGAGGTCGGGCTGGTACGCGGTCGCCTTCTCCAGGGCGTCCGCGCCGTCCACGGCGACCTCGGTGCCGTACCCCTCGAAGGCGAGGCTGCGCTGCAGGGCTTCGCGCACCGCGGGCTCGTCGTCGACGATCAGAATGCGCTGGGGTTCACGGTCGCCTTCGGCGGGGCTCATGGGCGTTCTGTTCCTCGGGTGGGCTGGGTACGGGGCGCTTTCAGCCTCGCACGTTTCCGGGCCGTTCAGTCAGGGATCAACCTCGTACGGATCAGCCTCGTACGACGGTACGGCGGCGGGCCGGGGACCGGCGGGAGGAGCGGGCGGCAGCCGTCGTGGCCACCTCGGGAGCCCGCGCCACCGGCGCGTGCAGCTCGCGGGCCACCTCCAGAGCCAGGCCGAACCCGGCCGGGTCGCCGCCGACGGCGGTGTGCGTGACGCTCTTGATCAGCTTGTTGGTCATGTCGACCTCCTGAGGTCGTAGAAGGGGGCCAGGGAGATCTAGCTGTCCGAGCCGCCGGACCGCAGGGTGTCCAGGTCGGCCTTCACCGTGTTGATCGGGATGGCGAAGCCGAGACCGGCGCTGCCCGCGCTGGAGGAGTCCGAACTGGCCGAGTACATCGCGGAGTTGATACCGACGATGTTGCCGTTCATGTCGATGAGCGCGCCGCCGGAGTTGCCGGGGTTGAGGGAGGCGTCGGTCTGGAGCGCCTTGTACGTGGTCGTCGAGGAACCGGTGTCGCCGTTGAACTGCCGGCCGCCGTACTCGAACGGCCACTGGCCGCTGTTGCCGCCGCCCTGCTGCTGCTCCTGACCCTGGCTCTCGTCGGTCGAGACGGTGACGTCGCGGTCGAGTGCCGAGACGATGCCGCTGGTGACGGTGCCCGTCAGGCCCTCGGGGGAGCCGATCGCGACGACCTCGTCGCCGACCTTGACGCCGTCGGAGTTGCCGAGCGTGGCCGCGGTGAGGCCGGACGGCGCGTTCTCCAGCTTGATGAGCGCGAGGTCCTTCTTGCTGTCGGTGCCGACGACCTTCGCGGTGTACGACTTGCCGTTGCTCAGCTGCACCTTGATGGAGGAGGCGCCGGAGACGACGTGGTTGTTGGTGATGATCTCGCCGCCGGTCGTGATGATCACGCCGGAGCCGGTCGACGAACCCGAGTTCGAGGTCGCGCTGATCTCGACGATGCTCGGGCTGACCGCCGCGGCGACGCCGGCGACGGTGCCCTTCTTGCTGGCGGCCACCACGCTCGTGCTGGTGGAGCTGGAGGAGGTGTCCTTGGCGGTCAGCTCCTGGAAGGCGTACGCGGTACCGCCGCCCACCGCGGCCGCCGCGATCGCGACGGCGGCGAGCAGGGCGAGCGGACCCCGGACGCGCTTCTTCGGAGCGGGAGCGAGACCGGCTGCGGCGGGGTCCATGGGGACGGGGGCCGCGCCGGGGAGAGCCGTACCGCCGCCGTAGCCGCCGTCCTGCCCGCCGCCGTAACCACCGGCTGAAGCCTGCGTCGGCGTCTGCGGCGGAGCGGCCTGCTGCTGGGCCGGCTCGTACGACGGCTGGGCCGGCTCGTACGACGGCGGGGGCGGCCACTCCGGGTTCACGGGGGAGGAGGCGTGCTGCTGCTGGGGGTACGCCGACTGCTGGTCGGGACCCTGGGGGTGCTCGTACTCGCCGCTGCGGCGGAAGCTCTCGGTCATGGAAAAGAGCCTGTCGCCCGATCATGAGAGCTTCCTGAGTGCCCCCTGAGAAGCCCGACAGAAGCTCGTATGCCCGATATAAAGACGCCCGAGCCCCGTAGAACAAGGGCGCGCGGAGTGATCAGCCGCAGCCGCAGGACCGGCGCACGACGAGCCGCGAGGGGAACTGCTTCAGGCGCTCGCGCCGCGATCCGGCGACCCTGAGGCCGTCGTCGAGGACGAGGTCGACGGCCGCGCGGGCCATCCCCGAGCGGTCGGTGCCGATCGTGGTCAGCGGCGGGTCGGTGAGCGCGGCTTCCTTGACGTCGTCGAAGCCGGCGACCGCCAGCTCGCCCGGGACGTCGATGCGCAGCTCGCGGGCGGCCCGCAGCACGCCGATCGCCTGGTCGTCGGTGGAGCAGAAGATGGCCGGCGGGCGGTCGGGCCCGGCCAGCAGCTGAAGGCCGACCTGGTAGGCGTCGTAACGGTTGTACGGGGCTTCGAAGAGGCGGCCCTCGGTGGAGATGCCGGCCTCCTGCATCGCGCGCCGCCAGCCCTCGACGTGGTCGGAGACCGGGTCGCCGACGGAGGGGGTGTCGGCCGTACCGCCGAGACAGGCCACGTACTCGTGGCCGTGCTCGATGAGGTGGCGGGTGGCGAGCTGGGCGCCGCCGATGTCGTCCGTGACGACGGCGACGTCGTCGATCGCCTCGGGGCGCTCGTGCAGCAGCACGACCCGGGCGTCCCAGGCCTCGATCTCCGCGGCAGCGTTGTCATTGAGGGCATGGCTGACCAGGATCAGCCCGGAGACCCGCATGCCGAGGAAGGCCCGCAGATAGTGGACCTCGCGCTCCGCGATGTAGTCCGAGTTGCCGACCAGCACCATTTTTCCGCGCTCGGCGGCGGCCTGTTCGACCGCGTGCGCCATCTCCCCGAAGAAGGGCTGGCGTGCGTCGGGCACGATCAGGCCTATGAGCTCGGTCTTCCGCGAGGCCATGGCCTGGGCGACTCGGTCTGGCCGGTACCCCAGTTCCTTGATCGCGGCGAGAACACGCTCGCGCGTGGCCGGGGCAACCGGCCGGGGTCCGTTGTTGATGACATAGCTGACGACGGCAGTCGACGTCCCTGCCAGTCGCGCTACATCATCCCGAGTCACCTTGGCCACGCGCGGAGTCTACGCGGATGGACCGCCCCTGGGCAGGGCGTACGGCGGGCTTGCTATGACTCCGCTGTGACCTCGACGGCGTCCAGGTGCGCCGTCTCGTCCGCAACATCCGGCTTTGGCTGGGCCGCCTTGGCCTTCGCCTCGTCCGCGGCGCGGTCCACCTTCTCCGGCGTAACGAATCGATAACCGACGTTCCGGACGGTCCCGATGAGCGACTCGTGCTCGGGCCCGAGCTTCGCTCGCAGCCGTCGTACGTGGACGTCGACCGTTCGGGTGCCGCCGAAGTAGTCGTAGCCCCAGACCTCCTGGAGCAGCTGGGCGCGGGTGAAGACGCGGCCCGGGTGCTGCGCGAGGTACTTCAGGAGCTCGAACTCCTTGAAGGTGAGGTCGAGGACGCGGCCCTTGAGCTTCGCGGAGTACGTCGCCTCGTCGACCGACAGGTCGCCGTTGCGGATCTCCATGGGGGAGTCGTCGTTGACGATCTGCTGGCGGCCCATGGCGAGCCGCAGACGGGCCTCCACCTCGGCCGGACCAGCGGTGTCGAGGAGTACGTCGTCGATGCCCCAGTCGGCGGTGACGGCCGCGAGGCCGCCCTCGGTGACGACGAGGATGAGCGGACAGCCGGGGCCGGTGGACCGCAGCAGCTGGCAGAGGCTGCGCACCTGCGGGAGGTCGCGGCGGCCGTCGATCAGGATGACGTCGGCACCTGGGGTGTCGACGAGTGCGGGGCCTTCAGCCGGAGCCACGCGCACGTTGTGCAGCAGCAGGCCGAGGGCGGGAAGCACCTCCGTCGACGGCTGAAGGGCATTGGTCAGGAGCAGCAGAGAACTCATCGCGCCCCACCTGCCTGGGTCGTCCTACGGTCGTGCACGTTTCGCTCGCCCATAACGTCGGTTCCTCCTCGGTCCCTGCGAGGACGTTTGCGGCACTGCTTCGTACTCGCGGCTCCCGCGCCCTGGGATCCGCTATGCATTCCCCACCTTCGTACACCTGCGGTTTCCCGCTTCGTATACAACGCTTCAGAAAGCACAAAAGGACCCGGGGGCTACGTTGCCCGAGTCCTCTGCCCAGCAGAATAGCCCACATGAGCTCAGGTCCGGCAGGTCAAGCGATGGGATCTTTGAATGGTCCACTTACTGAGACGGGCCGCAGGGCCCCGATTCGGACGTTTCTTCGGACGGTCGACGGCGTCACGATCGACGCGGCCTACGACCCCGGAACCGGGCCTTCCCATGACCTCGTGATCGTCGTCGCGCACGGATTCACCGGTGATCTCGAACGCCCGCACGTACGCCGCGCGGCAGCTGCGTTCGCGCAGTTTGCGGCGGTGGTCACATTCTCCTTCCGTGGCCACGGGGCCTCCGGCGGCGCCTCGACGGTGGGTGACCGGGAGGTGCTCGACCTGGCGGCCGCCGTGGCCTGGGCCCGCGAACTCGGGCACGCGCGCGTGGCCACCGTCGGCTTCTCCATGGGTGGCTCGGTGGTGCTGCGTCATGCCGCCCTGCACGGCCCCGCGGGGCAGGAGCGCGAGGGGCGCACGGAGGCGCATCCGGACGCGGTGGTTTCGGTGAGTGCCCCAGCCCGCTGGTACTACCGGGGCACGGCCCCTATGCGGCGCCTGCACTGGCTGGTAACCCGCCCGGTGGGCCGTGCCGTCGGCCGCTACGGCCTGCGCACCCGCATCCACCACCGCGAGTGGGACCCGGTGCCGCTCTCGCCCGTCGAGTCCGTCCCGCGCATCGCCCCGACCCCGCTGCTCATCGTCCACGGCGACCAGGACGGCTACTTCCCCGTCGACCACCCGCGGATGCTGGCCGCCGCGGCCGACGGGCACGCCGAACTCTGGCTGGAGCACGGCATGGGGCACGCGGAGAACGCGACGGACGACGAACTGCTCGCCCGCATCGGCGGCTGGGCGGCGGCCCACGCGAGCTAGCCTGGCGGTGTTCACAGCAACCACTGAATGAGGAACGAGATGGCAAAGGGCACAGTGCGCTACTGGGCCGCCGCCAAGGCCGCGGCAGGCGTCGCCGAGGAGCCGTACGACGCGAGCACGCTCGCCGAGGCGCTCGACACCGCCCGCGGGCGACACCCCGGCGAGCTCGTCCGCGTCCTGCGGCGATGCTCGTTCCTCATCGACGGTGACCCCGTGGGGACCCGCGGACATGAGACGGTACGGCTGGCCGAGGGCGGCACGGTCGAGGTGCTCCCGCCGTTCGCAGGAGGGTGAGCGAGACGATGAGCAACCAGCAGCCGTACGACGGGTACGAGGGGTCCGGCGGATACGAGGGCTACGACCCGTATCAGCAGCCCTACCAGCAACAGCAGCCGCAGCAGCAGCCGCCGTACCAGCAGCAGCAGCCTCAGGAGCCGGGGTGGCCCGGGCAGCCGCCGCACCAGGGTTACGACGACGCCTCCCAGCAGCACCAGTACACGCAGCAGTGGGAGGGGCAGACCTGGGAGACGCAGACCCACGTGCAGCAGCCCGCGGCCGCCGCTGACACGGCGTACCTGCCTCCGCAGGGGTACGCGGAGCCGTCGGCGTACGGGGAGTCTTCGGGGTACGGGGACTCTTCGGCGTACGGGGCTGCGGGGCACCCTGTTCCTGACGAGGCACCGGTGCCTCAGTGGACGCCCGAGCACACACCCGCTGCCTATCAGGCACCCGGCGACGGTGGCCTTGCCCACCCGTCCCGCCCCACCGGAACGACTGCCCAAGGCGCCGACGACGGCCCCGGCTACGGCCCCGCCACCACCACCGGCAACCAGCGCATCACCGATGCCCAGCGGGCCCGCGCCGAGGGCCGGTCGCCGATCATCGAGCCCGGGATCCAGCCTGCGGCCCTGACCGCGGTGCTCGGCCTGCTGCTCGCGGTGACGGCCCCGATCGGGGAGTACGCGCTCGCCGTACCGCTGGTCCTGCTGCAGGCCGTGACGGCGGCCGGATGGTTCCGGCTGAACGGGATGTGGCCCGCCCGGCAGGGCATCGCGCTGGCGTTCGCGGGCGCGCTCACCGCGGACGTGGCGCTGCTCGCTGCGGGCCGCGAGGACGCGCCCGCCGCGATCCTCGGCACGCTCGGCGTCTGGGTCCTGCTCACCCTCGTCCTGCAACTGCGCAGCCACGCCGACGCGGACACCCGGATGTCCGGCCTGATGGCGACCGTCGCCTCGGCGGCACTGGCGATCGTCGCGACCGGGCACCTCGCCGCCGACCCCGACGCCGTCACGGTGGGCGGCGCCGCGGTCGCCGTCGCGATCCTCGCCCGCGCACTGCCCCTGCCGATGCCGGCCTCGGTGGTCGTCGCACTGCTGGCCGCCACGGGCGCCGGTATCGCGGCGGGCGGGATGACGGACCTCGGCACCCAGGGCGCGTTCCTGGGCCTCGGCGCGGGCGTCTGCGCCCTCATCGGCCACCGGGTCGCCAGCTACGACTACCCGTCCCGTTTCGTGCACTTCACGGCGGGGGTGGCGCTGCCCTTGGCGGCGGCGGCTCCGGCGGTCTACCTGCTGGGCAGGGCGCTCGGGTAGTCCCGTCCGATGGGACGACCGCCTGTCACAGGTGATCGACAACTCCCCGTAACCCTCCGGCCAAAGCCCCCGCCAGGGTTAGTCTCGCGCGAGACGGCCACTCAGGTCGTCGGGACGTGAGATCCGGCCGAGGTGGGGGAACACCGAGCATGCGCGCACTGCGAATAACTCTGATCGTCGTCGTCATCCTGGGCGGTCTGTTCGTGATCGCGGACCGCGTGGCGGTCGGTTTCGCCGAGGACAAGGCCGCGGACAAGATCAGGACCACCGAGGGCCTGTCCGCCACCCCGGACGTGTCCATCGACGGCTTCCCGTTCCTCACGCAGGTGGCCGGCGGCGAGCTCGACGACGTGAAGATCGGCATCAAGACCTACGAGGCGGCCACGGGCGGCACCAGCGCCGCGACCGCCAAGATCCGCATAGACGACCTGAGCGCCGAGATGCACGGCGTCGTCTTCAACGGCGACTACAGCTCCGCCACCGCCAACAGCGCCAGCGGCACCGCGAGCATCGCCTACGACGAGCTGCTCAAGGCCGCCAGGTCCGAGCCCGTCCAGGTCGGCCCTGGTGTCACCGCCGAGGTGGTGGGCCTCTCCGACGGCGGCAACGGCAAGATCAAGGTCAAGGTCGAGGCGACCGTGCTCGGCACGAAGCTCCCCCAGCCGGTCTCCGTGCTCAGCTCGGTCAGCGTCGACGGCGACACGGTCAAGGTGCACGCCGACTCGCTGCCCAAGCTGGGCGTCGAACTCGCCGAGGGCAAGATCCGCGCGATCACCGACTTCCAGCAGAAGATCGACCAACTGCCCGGCGGCATCCAGATCGACAAGGTCGAGGCGGCTCAGAACGGCGTCGAGATCACGGTGAAGGGTTCGGACGTCAAGCTGGTCGGGTAGTTCTGCCGGTAGCCCGGTAGCCCGGTAGCCCGGTAGCCCGGTAGCCCGGTAGCCCGGTAGCCCGGTAGCCCGGTAGTTCTGCCGGTGTTCTGTTCGGTGGACGGGCGTCCGAAAGGCGAGACGCTCCCGTCCGTCCCGCAGGTGTGACGGCGGATACAACGCCCCGGAACCCCGGTGCGGACTGCCCCGAGGGCTTCCAGGTCTCGCATTGCGGACGATCGCATCTCACAATACGACACACCGGTGACATGGCCGCCTGTCCGTCCCTACGATCGACGGCATGAAGCGACAGGCGGATCTCACGAAGCGGCGGGCAGTAGACCTGTGCCGCGTCGCCGCCATGCTCTGTCGCTCCTTCTGAGCGGAAGCGCAGACTTCCGCGTTCCCCGGCCCCATTGCCAGGGCCCTCGTGCGCCGCGTACGCCGTTTCCAGGCATGAGCGCGCACCCCTCTCTGACGCACCACCCCGCCGCAACTGCCCCGGAGGAGAACGAGCATGAGCCGCAGCGACGTCCTGGTAGACGCCGACTGGGTCCAGGAGCACCTGGACGACCCCAGCGTGGCCATCGTCGAGGTCGACGAGGACACGTCCGCCTACGAGAAGAACCACATCACCAACGCGATCCGGATCGACTGGACGAAGGACCTCCAGGACCCGGTCCGCCGTGACTTCATCGACCAGGAGGGCTTCGAGAAGCTCCTCTCGGCCAAGGGCATCGGCAACGACACCCTCGTCGTCCTGTACGGCGGCAACAACAACTGGTTCGCCTCGTACGCCTACTGGTACTTCAAGCTGTACGGCCACGAGAACGTGAAGCTCCTCGACGGCGGCCGCAAGAAGTGGGAGCTCGACTCCCGCGACCTGGTCGCCGAGGTGCCCACCCGCCCCGCCACCGACTACAAGGCGAAGGCGCAGAACACCGCGATCCGCGCCTTCCGCGACGACGTCGTGGCGGCCATCGGCTCGCAGAACCTGGTCGACGTGCGCTCGCCCGACGAGTTCAGCGGCAAGCTGCTCGCCCCGGCGCACCTTCCGCAGGAGCAGTCGCAGCGTCCGGGCCACGTCCCGTCCGCCCGCAACATCCCGTGGTCGAAGAACGCCAACGACGACGGCACCTTCAAGTCGGACGACGAGCTCAAGGAGCTCTACGCCGAGGAGCAGGTCGACCTCGCCAAGGACACCATCGCCTACTGCCGTATCGGTGAGCGTTCCGCGCTCACCTGGTTCGTGCTGCACGAGCTGCTCGGCGTGGAGAACGTCAAGAACTACGACGGCTCCTGGACCGAGTACGGCTCCCTGGTCGGCGTCCCGATCGAGCTCGGCGCCAACAAGTAATCCTCGACATCCGCGAAAGCAAGGCCTGAAGGACGGAAACGAACATGTGTGGAGCGAAGGCCGGCGGCCCCGACGCCTCGACGATCAAGCCCGGTGAGACCACCATCCAGGGTCAGGTGACCCGCGACGGCGAGCCGGTGACGGGCTACGTCCGTCTCCTGGACTCGACCGGCGAGTTCACCGCGGAGGTCCCCACCTCCGCCACGGGCCAGTTCCGCTTCTACGCGGCCGAAGGCACCTGGACCGTCCGTGCCCTGGTCCCCGGTGGCACCGCGGACCGTACGGTCGTCGCCCAGACGGGCGGCCTCTCGGAGGTCGCGATCGCCGTCTGACGGAAGCTCGGCAGCTCGTACGGTGTGACGGCCGTACGCCATGAACGGCTGAAGGGCCGCACCCCCGGGGGTTGGACGCTTACCGGATCGGGGTGCGGCCCTTCGGCTCTGTCCGGCATACGCTGGACGTATGTACGCGCGAAGGCGACACGTTTACTTCGCCATGATGGGGACGTGCATCGGACTCTTCGTCCTGGCCTGGGGAGTCGTGCGCATCTGGTCGATCCCGGTGGCCGTCGGGATGTGCGTGGTGGCGATGGTGATTCCGCCGCTCGCCGCGATGGTCGCCAACCGGCGCGGTCCCGAGGACCGCTGGTGGGACGACCCGTCCGGCGACCGGAAGTCCGACGAGTGGTGGGACGAGCTGGACGGGAAGAAGCGGCGCCCGTAGCCGTCCCGCCGGGCGGCTCGCCCCGGGGCGGTGCCGGTGGACGAGTTCGGTGTCAGTAGACGAGTGCCTGGGTCTCGTCCGCCAGCGCTTCCTGCACGAACACCTGCGCGCCCGCGATGCGTACGCCGTCGAGGACGTCCTTCTCCGTGATGTCGCGGCGGGCCGCGCACTGGGTGCACAGGGTGATGCGGCCGGCGGCCAGGATCGAGTCGATCAGGTCGGGGAGCGGGGCCGCGTGCGGCAGCTCGAACTCGGCGGCGCGGCCCGGCAGCGCGAACCACGCGGACTCGCCGGTCAGCCAGAGGGAGACGTCGACACCGCTGGCCACGGCCACCGCCGCGACCGTGAACGCCTGGGAGCACCTCTCGGGGGCGTCGGCCCCCGCAGTCACCTTGATCACGAGCTTCTTCGCCATGCCCGAATCGTATGCCCCGAACGGTAGTCCGAATCGTAACCAACGCGCGTGCAACCCCATGTGTCATCCATGGGTCTCCTGTGCGCGCGGATACGGAATCCGCGCTTCACGTTCTGTGGGGGGACGTCTTGGAAGTCTCGGAAGTATCCGAAGGCCCCGAATGGCCTGAAAGACCCGAAGAGGTCGGGTCGCCTGAGGTACCGAAGCCCCGGCGGCGCGGTCGTACGACGCTGCTGATCGCCGGCGCCGCCGTGCTGGGGCTCGTCGCCGGTACGTGCGCCGGCTTTCTGGTGCAGGCCGACCGCGAGCCCACCAAGCTGCCGTCCCTCTCGCAGTCCGTGGTCAAGCAGGCCAAGGGCGACGGCCCCGAGCCGCTGTCGGCCGCGCAGGACCGCAAGGTGAAGGTCGACGGCGACCTGCGCAGGCTGCTGATCAAACGGCCCAGGGGGACGCAGGAGTACTCGACGGGCGACGACGGCTGGATGGACGTCGCCGCGTACTCGGAGGAGTACACGAAGCCGGGCGACATCTTCAGCGGCCGCCTGGACGACGAGTTCCGGCGCGCGGCCGTCACCGGCTGGAGCAGGGGCGACGCGTACACCGTCGAGATCCGGCTCGTGCAGTACCGCCAGGAGGAGGACCTCGCCGCCGCCGAGTCGATCCACAGTTGGAAGGTCACCGGCACCCGCAGCTGGGCCATCCCGGGCACGGGCGAGGGCATGGCGTACGTCGACACCAGGCCTGACACGAAGCCCGGCTACCTGCCGATGTACCAGGCCCAGGCGCACGCCTACCGCGGCGACATCGCCATGGAGATCTGGATCTTCGACAGCAAGCCGATCCCCAAGAAGACGATCATGGACCTGGCCGAGCGGCAGATGGGGCGGCTGTGAGCGAGCAACAGAACAACCAGCCCGTACCGGACGCCGTACCCGAGCCCGTACCGGAGCTCGTGCCGGACGCTGTACCGGATCTCGCGTCGGAAGCCGCACCCGAGCCCGATACGGCCGCACCGAAGAAGAAGAAGCGACTGCGGCGCGGCCGTATCGCCGCCGTCGTCTGCTCCGTCGTCCTGCTCGGTGCCGTCATCGGAGGTACCGGCTACACCGTCGTGACCGTCAAGGACGCCGACCGTGACGCGGGCGCGCCCAGCTGGCGATTCCCGAAGGCCGCCGCCGACGCCAAGAAGGCGAAGGACCCCGCCGGGCTGCGCGGCACGCTCGTGCCGTTCGGCCCCGACGGCTGGAACCGGGGCCCGGACATCGCCGAGTTCGGCTCCGACACCGAGCTCAGCGGGCGGCAGGCCACCGCGCTGCGCAAGGAGTCCCTGCGCGGGCTGCCCCGCTCGCAGCGGCGCCGGCTGGAGAAGCAGATCGACAAGCAGCACATCAAGGGCATGGCGATGCGCAGCTACGTCAGCACGCTGAACGCGGGCGGCAACGTCACTGTCGACATCGTGCTCTCCCAGATGGGGGACAGGGACGCGGTCAAGGGCATCGCCACGTTCCAGAACGAGTTCCTCGACGCCCTCAAGATCTTCCGCAAGGGTCCGGACATCCGGGGCTACAAGAAGGCCAAGTGCTTCCTGAACCCCAAGAGCGGGGACGAGAAGATCGACACGATGGTCTGCTCCGCCTACCAGGGCGAGGTGCTGGTCAGCCTCACCGCGCACGCGGTCAAGCCGGTGGATTCCGTAAGCGTCGTAACCCTGCTGAGTGAGCAGCTCGACCGCATCGCAGAGCCCGGGGAGGCGGTATGAGCGAGCAGACGGAGCACATGGTCGTGAGCGAGCAGACGGATCACGCAGACGTACTGGAAGCCCCCGTCGAACCCGTCGACCCGGCCAACCCGGCCGACCCCGCCGTCCCCGTCAAGAAGGACCGCCGAGTCCTGCGCGCCGTCCTCCGCTGGACCGCCGCCGTCGTGGTCTTCGCGGCGGTCGGTACGTCGGCGGCGTACGGCATCACGCGGATGGAGCGCACCGACGTGCCCGGTCTCGCGACCGAGTCGGACGGGCGCTGGGACTACCCGGAGATCAGCAAGCCCCCGCTGCCCTCCGGCAGCCCCGCCTTCTCCGCCGCGGAGAACCTGGCCGGCGCCCACTACGCCGACCTGCGCGCGCTGCTCCTCCCGGCTCCCAAGGGGGCCAAGGCCGACCAGGCGCTGCGCGGCGAGGACGGCTGGCTGAAGACGAAGGACTTCCTCGCGGAGTACCCGGTGTCGGACGACCGCGAGGAGTTCGGCCAACTGCTGACCGACAACGGACTGCGGCACGTGGCGGCGCGTGGCTGGACCACCGAGGACGGCACGCACACGCGGATCTACCTGCTCCAGTTCAATACGGCGGCCGTCGTGGACGGCATCCAGGAGGACATCTTCGGCTTCGACTCCCCGCGGTACATGGTGCGGGGCGCCTCCGAGGTGCACATCGACGAGGGCTTCCCGGAGAAGGCGACGATCGAGGACGTACAGCACTACGTGTACACCGAGGCGAAGCCGTACGGCGCCACGAACGAGCGACAGGCGTACCTCACGGCCGGCGACACCCTCGCCCTGATCGTGCAGTCCCGCAAGGGCAGCGCGCAGGCCGTGCCGTTCCAGCAGACGGTGATGCTGCAGAGCCAGCTGCTGAGCTGAGCCTGCATGGCGTACCTCATGGAGAGGGCCGGGCCCCGGCCGACTAGGATTGGGGCCCGGTCCTGCTGTACATACGCGCACCCGCTCATCCGAGGAGCACCCGTGGAGATCTTCTTCGAAACCCTGCTGGTCCTGGTCTGCGTCGGCGTTCTCGCCTTCGCCGGTCTGACCGTGAAGAAGCTGTACCAGGGCCAGCACTGACCCCCATCAAGGAACTGCCGACGCCATGATCGAGATCCCGTCCGACCTCCACAAGGACCTGGTCCCCCTCGTCTTCCTGCTCGGCGACTGGGCCGGTGCCGGGGTGTACGACTTCCCGGGCTCCGAGAAGTGCAACTTCGGGCAGGAGGTCACCTTCAGCCACGACGGCCGGGACTTCCTGGAGTACCACTCGCGTACCTGGGTGCTCGACGCCGAGGGGAACAAGGTCAGGCCGCTGGAGACCGAGTCCGGCTTCTGGCGGATCGACGGCAACCGCAAGGTCGAGGTCGTCATGATCCGCGACGACGGTGTCGTGGAGATCTGGTACGGCGACCTGGCCGACAAGAAGCCTCAGATCGACCTGGTCACGGACGCCGTCGCGCGGACGGCCGCGGCCGCTCCGTACAGCGGTGGCAAGCGGCTGTACGGGTACGTGAAGAGCGACCTCATGTGGGTCGGCGAGAAGCAGACCCCCGACGTCGAGCTGCGCCCCTACATGTCGGCGCACCTGAAGAAGGTCGTCACCCCGGACGACGTCGAGCGCTGGGCCAAGGCCCTCCCCGACGACATGCCGGACGACGGGATCGCGTTCTTCAAGTAGGGCTTCGCGTTCACGACGCATCGATGTGGGGCCGGTGACTCTGCTGGAGTGACCGGCCCCACACCTGTTTCCACCGTCGGCGTCCGCGCGTCCTAGACTGGGCGGCGTGGTGAGCACCGACTGGAAGAGCGATCTGCGGCAGCGCGGTTACCGGCTGACTCCGCAGCGGCAGCTTGTGCTCGAAGCCGTGGACACGCTGGAGCACGCGACCCCGGACGACATCCTGGTCGAAGTGCGCAAAACGGCGTCGGGTGTGAACATCTCGACGGTCTACCGGACGTTGGAGCTTCTGGAGGAGCTCGGTCTGGTCAGCCATGCCCACCTCGGGCACGGGGCGCCGACGTACCACCTGGCCGACCGGCACCACCACATCCACCTGGTGTGCCGGGACTGCACGAACGTCATCGAGGCCGATGTCGCCGTGGCCGACGACTTCCGGGCGCAGCTGCGCGACACGTTCGGCTTCGACACCGACATGAAGCACTTCGCGATCTTCGGGCGGTGCAAGGACTGCACCCTCAAGAGCTCGCTGAAGAATTCAACTACCGAGTCGTAGGCTTAGGCACATGAAGAGTCCTCTGCTGTCCCTGCCCGGCGCCGTTCCCGCCGAGGGCGTGGACGAAGGCGTCGCCGCCCACTACGGCGATCTGTTCCGCGAGCAGCGCTCCCTCGCCGACGGCACCGGATTCGTGGACCTCTCGCACCGCGGTGTCGTGGCGGTCACCGGCGACGACCGGCTGAGCTGGCTGCACCTGCTGCTCACCCAGCACGTCACCGACCTCCCGGCGGGCGTCGCCACCGAAGCGCTGATCCTCTCCGCGCACGGCCACATCGAGCACGCGCTGTACCTCGTCGACGACGGCGCCACGGTGTGGATGCACACCGAACCCGGCACCCAGGAGGCGCTGATCGCCTACCTGGAGTCGATGAAGTTCTTCTACCGCGTCGAAGTCGCCGACCGCACCGACGAGTTCGCGGTCGTGCACCTGCCGGCCGGTTCGATCGCCGAGGTCCCAGGCGGCGCCGTCGTACGGGAGACGGCGTACGGCCGCGATCTGTTCCTGCCGCGCGCGGACCTGGAGTCGTACGCGGAGAAGGCCGGTCCCGCGGCCGGGATCCTCGCCTACGAGGCCCTGCGCGTCGAGAACCACCAGCCGCGGCTCGGCTTCGAGACCGACCACCGCACCATTCCGCACGAACTGGGCTGGATCGGCACGGCCGTTCACCTCCAGAAGGGCTGCTACCGGGGGCAGGAGACCGTCGCCCGCGTGCAGAACCTGGGCAAGCCGCCGCGCCGCCTCGTCTTCCTGCACCTCGACGGCAGCGAGGTCCATCTGCCGCCGCACGGCACGGAACTGCGCCTCGCGGACGAGGGCCCCGACGGCCGCAAGGTCGGTTTCATCACCACCTCCGTACGCCACCACGAACTCGGACCGATCGCACTGGCCCTGGTCAAGCGGAACGTGGCCGTGGACGCGCGGCTGATGGCCGACGCGACGGCTGCGGCTCAGGAGACGGTCGTAGAACCCTAGAGGCTCGCTGGATCCCCGGAGGTTTCTGGATCTCTGGATCAGGTTTCTGGATCTCTAGATTTCCACGATGACGGTGAACGGGCCGTCGTTCGTCAGTGAGACGCGCATCTGCGCGCCGAACCGGCCCGTCGCCACCGTGGCGCCCAGCGAGCGGAGTTGGGCGACCACCTCGTCCACCAGGGGCTCGGCGACGTCGCCGGGGGCGGCCGCGTTCCAGGTGGGGCGGCGGCCCTTGCGGGCGTCGCCGTAGAGCGTGAACTGGCTGATGACGAGCAGCGGGGCGTCGATGTCGCTGCACGACTTCTCGTCCGGCAGCATCCGAATGGACCAGAGCTTGCGGGCCAGTTGGGCCGCCTTCTCCTTGGTGTCGTCGTGCGTCACCCCGACGAGGACGCACAGGCCCTCGCCGCTGATCTCGCCGACCGTCTCGCCCGCCCGTCGCCCGCCACCACCCTCAACCGAGGACCTGCGGTCCGCACCTTCTTCTTCGACGACGACGCTCGCGCCGTCCACTCTCTGCACCACCGCACGCATGGGCACCATCATGCCGTGCCACTCCGGCGCAACTGCCGTGCGGGCCCTTCGCGTGATTTCCGGGGTCCCGAACCCCCCATCTGGGGCCGATCGGGGGCACTCGGTCACATAGCGACCACTTGGGGTGGCACCATGCGGGGTGTTGCGGTGCATCCGTGGGGTGGACCGCGCCGGTCGAGGGGACGGTAGAGGCACATGAGCACACCGAGTACCGGGCAGCAGCCGCCCGGGGTCGCGGTTCGGCCGCCGGCGCAGCGCGCCGAAAGCGCGCTGCTCGCGCCGGAGCCGCCCGTCCACGACCTTGCGGTGCTGCGGCTGCCCGAGCTGCGGACGCTGCGCCGCGACGCGCAGCGGGACGAGGCCGACCTCAGCTATCTGCGACGGCTCCTCCAGGGGCGTATCGACATCCTGCGGGCCGAGCTGGCGCGCCGCGGGGGCCTGGCGGCGCCGGCCGGGGTCATGGAGCGGCTCCCGGAAATCCTCACGGACGCGCCCGCCCGGCATCGTCAGTCGGCCCGGCATGTGACGGTGGGCACCCCGTACGGGGAGGAGTACCGGCGGCTGGCGGCGGACATGCTCGGCGAGGTGGAGCTGTCCGACCTGGAGGCCCGTACGGACGACGAGCTCGGCGCCGGGATGGGCCGGCTGGTGCGCTACGAGCAGCGGGTGTCCCGGAGGCGCCAGGTGCTGCAGCGCACGGCAGACGATTGCAGTGCAGAGATCGCGCGCAGGTACCGTGAAGGGGAAGCACAAGTGGACGACCTGCTCATGTGACGCGGTGGCCCCGGTGATCCCGGGCGCCCGACGACCGGCGTGATCCGGGGCCCCGACCGGGGTCCTCCGGGTCACGGGTTCCGGTCGTCGCCGCGGGGGCGGTCGTCACCCGCCAGCGTCCCCGTACCGCCCGTCCCGGAAGGCCACCGCCGATGTCCGCCGCCCTCGCTGACCCCGCCATATCCCCTGTGCCCTCCGTGGCTCCCGTCCTCGCCGAGGTCGTACGGTCCGGCTTCGTCGAGGGCCGTCACCGGGGCAGCCTGGTGCTGCTGGCCGCCGACGGATCGGTCGACCTGGCGCTCGGGGACGTGACCGCGCCGGTCTTCCCGCGCTCCTCCAACAAGCCCATGCAGGCGGCGGGCGTCCTGCGGGCCGGACTCGAACTGAGCGGGGAGCGGCTGGCCCTCGCCGCCGCCAGCCACTCCGGTGAGATCTTCCACCGCGACCTGGTCCAGAAGATGCTGACCGAGTACGGGCTGACGGCCGACCAGCTCCAGTGCCCGGAGGATCTGCCGCTGGACGCGGTGGAGGCCGAGACGTACCTCGCCTCGGGCGGCGTCCGCGACCGGGTGACCATGAACTGCTCCGGCAAGCACACGGCGATGCTCGCGGTGTGCGCGCTGCGCGGCTGGCCGCTGGACTCCTACCTCGACCCCGGGCACCCGCTCCAGCAGCTCATCCACACCGTGGTCGAGGAGGCGGCGGGGGAGCCGGTGGCGGCGGTCGGCACGGACGGCTGCGGCGCCCCGCTGATGGCGATCACCCTGACGGGCCTGGCCCGCGCCTTCCGCTCCTTCGTCCTGGCCGAGGAGGGCTCCGCCGAGCGTCGGGTCGCCGACGCGATGCGGGCCCACCCCGAGTACGTCGCCGGCACCCGGCGCCCCGACACCTGGCTCATGCGCGAGGTCCCGGGCACCCTCTCCAAGATGGGCGCGGAAGCCGTCCAGGCCATCGCCCTCCCCGACGGCCGAGCCCTCGCCTTCAAGATCGACGACGGGGCGGGGCGGGCGTTGGGCCCGGTGCTGGCACGGGGGCTTGCGTTGTTGGGCGTGGAGGCACCGGTGGTGGGCCGGATCGGGAGGTCTCCGCTGCTGGGCGGGGGACGCGAGGTGGGGGAGATACGGGCGGCGTTCTGAGGGGTCTTAGCCCGTCCGGCGTTTGAGGACGAGCGCGCAAGCGCGACAAGGGGGGAAAGGGGGCGCAGCCCCCAGAACACGGGAAGGGCAGGGGCGGAGGGGGCGAGGAAAACCCCGCGACGCCCCCAGCCCCGTACACCTAGCGTGGTCCCATGAGCCACCGTGAGGACGTCAAGGACATCGACGTACGCCCCATCACCGACGCCGAGGTCCCGGACTGGATCAGGGCACTGAACACCGGGTTCCTGAGGGCCCCGGAGGTGTCGGAGCGGGAGATCGCGGACCGGAGCTCGTACATCATCCCGGCCCGCACTCTCGGTGCATTCGAGAGCGACGGCTGCGTCGCGACCTTCAGGTCGTTCCCGCAGCAGCTCACCGTGGTCGGCGGGCGCTCTGTCCCCGCGGACGCCATCTCGAACGTCACGGTCACCGCCACGCACCGCCGCCGCGGCCTCCTCAGCCGCATGATGAGCCAGGACCTGGCCGCGGCGAAGGAGCGCGGCGACGTCGTCGCGACGCTGATCGCCGCCGAGTACCCGATCTACGGCCGCTTCGGCTTCGGCCCCGTCACCCAGGCCACCGAGTGGACCGTCGACGTACCCCGTACAGGCCTGGACCCCCGCTGGTCGGGCCCGGCGGACGGCGGGCGCCTCGACCTCGTGGACGGCGCGGACGTCCGCAAGATCGGCCCCGAGCTGCACGAGCGGCTCCGGCGCGAGCAGCCGGGCGCGGTCGACCGTGACGAACGCTGGTGGCAGGTCAACACGGGTGCGCTGAGGCTGGACCGCGCCCCGTGGACGGAGCCCTTCTACGCGGTGTACCGCGCGGCGGGCGGCGAGGTGCAGGGCCTGGTCACGTACACGTGCGACGACAACTGGGGTGACGCCAAGCAGCCGTTGAACACGGCGACCGTGAAGGACCTCATCGCGGTGACCCCGGCCGCCGAGCGCGCCCTGTGGCAGTACCTGTGCTCGATCGACTGGATCGTCCGGGTCAAGTCCGGCTGGCGCGCTCCCGACGATCTGCTGCCGCACTTCCTGCCCGACCCGCGCGCCGCCAGGATCACCTCGCAGGCGGACTGGCTGTGGGTGCGGATCCTGGATGTCGTACGGGCGATGGAGGCGCGTACGTACGAGGGGTCGGGGAGTCTGGTGCTGGAGGTGACCGACCGGGACGGGCTGTCCGCCGGGCGGTACCGGCTCGACGCGGCGGGGCCGGACGGGGCCCGGTGTGTGCCGGGCACGCAGGATGCCGCCGAACTCACCCTCGATGTCGGCGAGTTGGCGGCGCTTTGGCTGGGCGACGAGTCGGCGGTGCGGCTCGCGGCGCTCGGCCGGGTGCGGGAAGAACGAGCGGGCGCCGCCTCCGTTGCCGACGCCCTGCTGCGCACGTCCAGGCGGCCTTGGTGCCCGGACATCTTCTGATCTCCTGATCCGGTCCTGATCCGGATCTTCTGGTCCGGATCTTCTGAGAGGCGCTCCCTCCGTGCGGGTGGGTGGGTGGTGGTGCTGGTATCCGTAGCGATGAAGTTGTTGTGCGGTGGTGCGGTGGTGCGGACTGGCCGAGCTCCCGGCTCCCCTCCGGAGGGGAGCCCGGCCAGCCGGACTGCCAGGCGGTGGCCCGGTCAGCCGGACTGGGCGAGCAGCATCACGAGGATCACAGCTCCGATGCCGCTGATCATGGTGTTCTTGGCCTTGAGGCCGATGGACAGCGCGACGAACGCGATGATGCCCATCGGCCCGTACTTCCACTGGATGAGCTGCTCGAACCCAATGGCGAGGGCTGCGACGGCGATGGCGATGAGCGGCATGCGGTCCCTCCTTCGGGACGGGGAGGCGAACCCCCGCTTGGGCTTGGCTCACCTGGTCGACAAAGTTGTCTACGGTGGCCAACCCTTTGGAAGTTTGACCATGTTGCTCAAGTTGGTTACCAACTCACTCTTACTTATCTCCGCGTTGGGACGACTCATAACCACCTATCCATCAAGTCCCCAAAGATGGCGGGAAGTTGTAGTGTTTGGTTGTGGAGCCGGAACATGCCGCCGTCAATGGGCGGAACAGGTCACCACGGCCGCCGCGGTCGCACCGCGAAGTGGCCGATGAGCTGCGCAGCCGGATCAGGTCCGGTCAGTTGCGGCCGGGCCAGCGCATGCCCACGCAGGCGAAACTGGCCGACGAGTTCGGTGTCGAGCGCGGTGCGGTGCGCCAGGCGCTGCGCATCCTGCAGTCCGAGCACCTGCTCGTGAACGTGTCCAAGGGCAGCCCCGCGACCGTCGCCCAGAACTGGGGAAAGGTCCTGACCGGGCCGGAAGCCCCGCCGCAGCCCACCATGGTGGCGCTCGGGCCACGGATCACCGCCGCCTTCGCGAAACCCCATGTGGAGATCGACGCCCTCTGCCTGACCTGCGTTTCGCTGACGCTCGCGATGGGTGAGCCGTTGCGCCAGATTCACTCGGGGCGAATAAAACCGGCCAGGATCGACGTCCGGGTCCTGCTGCCCGGCCGCGACATCGACCTCGCCTTCCCGGCGCGGGTGGACGACACCGACGACGACCGGCTGCAGCGCCGCTGGCTGGCCCAGCGCAACGCCCAGGGCCAGGTCCTCAAGCACAACCTGCTGGCGCTGCGCTCCACCCACGGCATCGACGTGCGCGTGACGTTCCGCGCGCTGCCGTTCACGCCGCCGGTGAAGTTGTACCTGCTGGGCGAGGCGGAGGCGCTCTTCGCCTACTACATGGTCACGCGGCGGGGCGAGGAGATCGACCACGAGTACCTGGAGATGTACGACACCGAGGGCACGCAGTCGATGCTGTTCCCCTTCGCGCAGGGCATCGGGCTGCGGGACACCACGTTCGTCGAGCAGTCGCATCTGTGGTTCAACGCGCTGTGGGAGACCATCAGCTCGGAACTCTTCCTGACGAGCTGAGGCCTCCCGGGCCTTGCGTTGACATATCCGCGCAGTTCACAGGGTGGGACCTGCAGATCACAGGGTGGGACCCGTGACCGTCAGGGCGAGGACGACCGCCCCGATGGAGCTGCATGTCGGGCTCTTGGCCTTGATGCCGATGCTGAGCAGCAGCAGTCCGACGATGCCTGTCGGGCCGTACTGCCACTGCACGATCTGCTCGAAGCCGACGACGAAGACGGCGGAGAGGAGGGCGATGGCGGGCATGGTGGTTCCCCCTGGTTCGGTGATTCGGGTGGCGATGGGCGGCGTGGTACCTCCGGAGGCAAAACTTCCGCCAACTTGGCTAAGTTGGCAACCAACTCTGATTAAGTTGTCCCCACTTGGCTACTAGTCATAAACAACTTTCAAACAACTCCCCATAGATGGATGGGAGTTGTACCGTTTGGTCGTGACCCAGGAGAACGTTGCAGTGAACGGCAGCAGAAGGCTCTCGTCACAGGAGATCGCCGATGTCCTACGGGACCGGATCCGGACCGGAGACCTGAAGGCGGGGGACCGGCTTCCCACCCAGGCCGAACTCGCCGACGAGTTCGGGGTGGAGCGCGGCGCCGTCCGCCAGGCCCTGCGTGCCCTCCAGGAAGACGGCCTGCTGAGCAACGTGAGCAAGGGAAGCCCGCCCCGCATCGCCGACGTGGCACCCATACGAGGGGAACCGCAGCCGACGATGGTGGCGCTGGGACCACGGCTGGCCGAGGCCTTCGCGTCCCAGCACGTCCGCATCGACGCCGCGTGCCTCACCGCCGAGACGCTGATGCTGGCGCTCGGCGAACCGGTCCGCCTGATCCACGAGGGCCGCATCCGCCCCGAATCGATCGACGTACGCATCCTGCTGCCCAGCCGCGAGATCGACCTCGCCTTCCCGGCACGGGTGGACGGCACCGACGAGCGCGACCCGATCCACAAGCGCTGGCTCGACCAGCGCAACGCCCAGGGCCACGTCCTGCGCCACAACCTCCAGGCGCTGCGCCACTCCCACGGCATCGACGTGCGCGTGACGTTCCGCGCGCTGCCCTTCACCCCGCCCATGAAGCTGTACCTGCTCAACGAGGCGGAGGCGCTCTTCGCGTACTACATGGTGACCAGGCGCGAGGAGGAGGTGGGCGACGGAATGCTGGAGATGTACGACGCCCTCGGCGGCAAGTCCCTGCTGTTCTCCTTCGAGAAGCGGGCGGGCCAGCGGGACGCCGCGTTCGTGGAGGAATCTCAGAAGTGGTTCAACGCCCTCTGGGAAACCATCACCACGGACCTGACACTCTCCTAGTGACTCCTGATACGGCGCAGACTGAACAAGTGGCGACTGAGCACGTGGCGACAGGGACGGAGCCGGAGACAGAGAACCTGCGGGAAGTGATCAAACGTGCCCGCTTTGTGGTCTTTGACTTCGACGGACCGATCTGCCGGCTGTTCGCGATGCATTCGGCGGAGAACGTGGCGAGGGACCTGGTGGAGTTGCTCGCCCGGCAGGGGCTGCGCGGACTGCTGACCGAGGAGGAGCGGGTTCACCCGGACCCGATGGCCGTCCTGCACGCGGTCGACCGGCGCCGTCCGCGCAGCGACCTGGTGACCGAACTGGAGGAGCGGCTCACCACGCAGGAACTCCTGGCGGTGGTCTCCGCGATGCCCACCCCTTATGCGGACCCGCTGATACGCACCTGGAGCGCGGTCGGCGCCCGCCTCGCCATCGCCACCAACAACTCCGCCCGCACGGCCGCCAGTTACCTCGCCACCCGCGGCCTTACCGACTGCTTCGCCCCCAACATCTACGGCCGCACCCAGGACCTCCACCACCTCAAGCCCGACCCTCACTGCCTCAACCGAGCCCTGAACGCCCTGGGCGCCGCACCCGCCACCGCCCTGATGATCGGCGACACCCCCTCGGACCTCGTCGCCGCCCAGCGCGCCGGCGTTCCGTTCCTCGGCTACGCGCGTAACGCGGGCAAGGAGAAGGCACTGCGGGAGGCGGGGGCGGAGGACGTGGTGAGCTCTCTGGAGCCGGTTCTGCGGGCGGTGCGGGGGCAGGCCTGAGAGCTCACGTCTGAGACATCAGGATGACGAAGAGGACCGCCGCCCCCACTGCCGTACGCGTATGCCGTGCCCGTAGGGCGATGCAGGCCACCGTCAGCGACAGCACGCCCAACAGTCCGGCCTTCACCTGCGCCTGGAGCCCCAGGAAGAACTCGAGGACTCCCATCAGCATCTCTAATTGGACCATGATCCCCACCCATCCCTTCCACTTCCAGTGAAGCGATCAACTTCCCGTCCAATTGGCCTGGTTGACGTAAATGTTGTCTGCCCTGCCTGGTTGATCCCTTAACCGGCAAACTGGTTGGACTGCTCGCTTGACTGGAATCGGTTTGCTTGTCGGCGCGCAGAGGTACGGTCGGGGTGTGGGTGGACAGCGAAGCGGTGACGGTGGCGGCAAGGAGTTCCTGCGCGTCTCGGCAGCGTTGCGTTCCCGGATAGCGGAGGGCACCTACGCCCTGGGCGGCCAGCTGCCGGCTCAGCGGGCGCTGGCGGAGGAGTTCGCGGTCTCCCGTGACACCGTGCAGCGGGTCCTGAAGGAACTGGCCGACGAAGGATGGATCGAATCCCGGCAGGGCAGCGGGTCACGCGTGATCGAGAACGTGATCCAGCAGACGCAGCGCATCCGGCCCGTGACGCCCAGGCAGCCGCGGGCGGGTCGCTCCACCCAGCTGCTGTCGATCATCGGCGATGCTTTTAGGCAGCCTCAAGTAGCCTTGGATATCTTCACGTTGACGTCCGAGACGCTGGACACCCAGATCCGGGTGCAGGCGGACCGGATCAGGGCAGGGGAGATCGGGCCGGAGCGCATCGCTCTGCGCATGCTGCTGCCGGCCGAGGACATGCGCCTGCCCTACCCCCGGGCCAGGCATGCCCCGGACGATCCACGGGTGCCGGAGAGGACGCTCTCCATCACCCGCAGACACACCGCGTCACTGCGCGCCGTCCTGCAGGAGCTGAAGGTCCAGGAGCTGGTCCCGGAAATCGAGTTCCAGATCCGCCATGTGGAGCTCGCGCCGCCCTTCAAGCTCTATCTGCTCAACGGCACCCAGGCACTACAGGGCTTCTACGAGGTGATCGAGCGTCCCATCCCGCTGGAGGACGGCACGGCGCTCGACGTACTCGACGTGCTGGGGCTCGGCGCCACGCTCATGCACTACGTCGAGGACGGTGATCCGGAATCCGTCGGGTCGGTCTTCGTCGCCAGAAGTCGCGACTGGTTCGAGTCCGTCTGGAATCTGCTCGCAACCTGACGCAATTCCGGTCAATCCGCAGTTGTACGCACCCTTGCGCCTAGGGTTCCGGTTATCTCATTGAGACCAACTCAAAACGCCATCCGTATGTAGCGACGCTAGGGTTTGCCGCAACCTAAGTTTCAGGAGTGGCCCGTGGGCGCACCTCCGGTTCCCAGGCGCGCCTTTTGGGAACGATGTGCCGCCGATGATGCCTACGACGAGTTCGTGGGACAGGCGAAACAGCTCGGAGTGATGAGCGGTGGTCATCACAACCGCAATTACGTGCTGCCCCTGACGGAGGCGATGGCGCGGCGGGTGGGACGCGAGCCGGGCACGAACGTGACGGTGCGGATCCGCAGGCCCGAGGCCCTGCCGGTGGTGATCCGGACCTGGGAGCACGAGGCGGAGATCCTCGACGCCATCGGGGGAGTCCTCCCCCATGTGCCGCAGTGCCTCGCCCGGCGCCGCGGCTCGGCCGTGCACAGCTTTGTGGAAGGCGTCCCGCTCTCCAACATCTGTCCGAACGGCAAGCCCGTCGACAGCCTGCTGATCGAGGCACTCGCCGGGCTGCTGGCACAGATGTCGCAGGTACGGCGAGAGGCGTTACCGCCGTTGCCCGACGGCTGGCCGCCCAACGACCGGGACGGCCAGGGCTTTCTCCAAGCGCTCGCACGTCTCGCAGACCGGCAGATCCGGCAGCCCAATTGGGCTGACTTCGGCGGACTGTTCGTCGCTCTGGGGATTCCCGATGACGCCCTGACCCGGCTGGCCGAGCGGGTGCCCGTCATGGCCCGGCGCCCGTACAGCCTCCTCCACACGGATCTCCACCGGGACAACGTGATCGTCACCTACGGTGGCGAGCCGCCCCTGATCTGCGTGGACTGGGAACTCGCCACCTACGGCGACCCGCTGCACGACCTCGCCACGCACCTCGTCCGGATGCGGTATCCGGAGATCCAGTGGAACGAGGTGATCGAGTCCTGGGCGGCGGCCATCCAGGACACCAGACCCATGGCGGCGAACGGGCTCGCGCGGGATCTGCGTCATTACGTCGCCTTCGAGCGCGCCCAGTCCGTGTACCCGGACGTGATGCGTGCGGCGAGGTCCCTGGAGGATTCGTTCGACCAGCAGAGCCTGGACCGGGCGACGGCCGACGTGAGCAGCGCACTCAGGGCCGCCGCCGAACCTCTCAGGCTCGCACACGTGCCGGACGAGGCCGACGTGCAGCGTGTCCTCATCCGGTGGCAGGCGTCCCGGCACGACCGGCGGGCCGGCGTCAGCAGGAGCGCCAACGTCCTTGCCTGGCAGCCGGACCCGCGTTTGGACGAGCATCCCGACTTCCCTCGTACGGCCGTGCTCGCCGCCCTGATCGCCGAAGGGGCGGCCCCTGCCGACCGTGTCTTCAAGGGGACGGCGCACCTCAACTCGGTCGTGCGGGTGCCGGGCATCGATTCTCCGGTCGTGGTGCGTCGCAAGGTGGCATCGGTCTGCCGCCGCGAGCGCGGCTATCTGAGCGAGCACGCCGTTCTCAGGGCCATCGAGAACTCCGGGATCGCCGTGACGGCACCGAGAGTCCTCGCCCTGGGCGTGAGCCACACGGACGATCCGTTCGCCATCCACACGTACGTGGGTCCGCAGGAGGGTGACCAGCCGCCGAACCACCCGGTCAACGGTCTGCTGCCCCATGAAGCGGACCGGCTGGTCGACCAGCTGTGCGAACTGACCCGGGTCGACTACGCCTCGGTGGACCCGACGGCCGGCGACTGGACCACGGAGTGCGGCTTCGACGGAGGCCGCGACGTGGGCTTCTACGAGTGGCTGAGCAACCAACTCGTGCTGCTTGTCCAGGGGTTGGCCAAGGAATCCCAGCAGCTGGCCCAGGTGCTGGGGCTGCCCGGCGCGTTTCGGCTGAGGGAGATCCTGTCCCGGCACCGGGTGACCCCGCGAGATTCGGCCCTGCTGCACGGCGACCTGAACCCCTGGAACCTCGTACGGCGCAACGACGCCCTGGGGCTCACGATCATCGACTGGGAGATGGCGATGGTCGGTGATCCGCTGTACGACCTGGTCCGGCACATGCATCTCACGCCCACCAGGCCCGAGATCCGCGACCGTATGTTCCGCCGCTGGGAGCAGCGCCTGCCCGCCACGCAGACCAAGGACTGGAAGCAGGACTGGCTCGTCTATCGCTGGATCGAGATCGTCCGCTCCGCCTACGTCGACCTCGACCGCCTGGTCACGGGCGCCAGCCTCGACGCCCCGAACGTCCGCAGGGCCGTGAATTCCTACGCGATGACCCTGGCAGCGGCCACAGCCTCACTCGGTCTGCCCGTGCGCTCGACGGCGAACCCCTATCTGGCCCGCGCGTTGCCGCACGGAGGCCTGCGGAATCTCACGGCGGCGCCGACGCCCTCCTGGCGCCGGCCCGCACGTCCCTGAGCGTGGCGTCACACCCCCAGCACCACCTTCCCCACCACCCCCCGCCCCTCAATGGCCGCATGCGCATCCCCCGCCCGCTCCAGCGGGAACACCTCGCCGATCACCGGTCGCAGTCGGCCCGCCGCGGCCTCTCCCAAGGCCTCGGATGTGAAGCGTCGGAGGTCGTCCGGGGTGAACTGGACGTCCGCGATGCCGAAGAGCTTGATGTTGCGCTGGGTGGCCTCGGCCGGGTCGATGGGGGAGAAGCCGCCGGAGGGGGCGCCGTGGGCCGAGAAGCGGCCGCCGTCGGAGGTCAACGGGAAGGCGGAGGCGCCGAGTTGGCCGCCCACGCCGTCCAGGACCACGTCCGCGGAACCGCCGAGGGCCGTGCGGGCGGCGTCGGGCCAGTCGGGGGACGTGGAGTCGATGGCGGCGTCGGCGCCCAACTCCCTTATGAGGGACAGCTTTTCCGGGGTCCGGGCCACCCCCACCACATGTGCGCCTCGGGCATGCGCGAGCTGGACCAGCAGTGTGCCCATGCCGCCGGAGGCGCCGAGGATCAGGACGCGGTCCGTCGGGCCGATGTCGGTCAGTTCCAGTAGGCCCGTGGCGGTGACGCCGTCGTGGGCCAGGGCCGCGGCAGGGAGGAGGTCGAGGGCGTCCGGGACGACCGTGAGGGCCGAGACGGCGGCCACGGCCCGCGCCGCGTAGCTGCCCGTCACGAACGCGGAGACCCGGCGGCCCAGCCACTCGGCCGGTACGTCCGGGCCCAGCGCGCCGACCACTCCTGATACGCCGCCGCCCGGTACGTACGGCGGAGTCACCGGGAAGAACTCGCGGCCCCAGCCCGCCCGGATCTGGGTCTCCACGAAGATCGTGTCCGCGTATGCCACGTCGATCAGGACCTCGCCGGGGCCGGGCACCGGGTCCGGGACCTCCACCGCGACCAGGACCTCGGGTCCGCCGAAATCCTTCACCTGTGCTGCTCGCATGGGATCACTCCACAGAGAATTGAAACTCGAAAGGTGTGTACGGGCGTCTCGCTGCGCAGTCTTCGACCTCAAGGCCGGTTGAGGTCAAGAGGCGGCCGCGGTGAGGTGCGGTGCGGCCGGGTGCGTAGGCTCGGGGCATGGGTGAGATCGGGCTGCGCGAGCGCAAGAAGCAGCGCATGTATCAGGCGGTGTCCGACATCGCGATCGGGCTCTTTCTGGAGAAGGGGTTCGACGCGGTGTCCGTGGCGGAGGTCGCCGCCGTGGCCGAGATCTCCAAGCCGACCCTCTTCCGGTACTTCCCGGCCAAGGAGGACCTGGTCCTGCACCGTTTCGCCGACCACGAGGACGAACCGGCCCGCGTCGCGGCGAGCGGTCCCGCCCCGCTGGCGGCGCTGCGGCGGAACTTCCTCGACGGGCTGGAGCGGTGCGATCCGGTCACCGGGCTGAACGACGCCCCGGGCGTCCTGGCCTTCCACCGCCTGCTCTACGGCACCCCGTCCCTGGCGGCGCGGCTGCATGCGTACGTGGAGCGGTCCGAGGCCGCGCTCGCCGAGGCCCTCGGCGGAGACCTCGACGCGCGGCTCGCCGCCTGCCAGATCATCGCCGTGCAGCGGGTGCTCGCCCTGGAGAACTGGCGGCGGATCGCGGAGGGGGAGAGCGCGGAGGAGGTCCGCGCCGACGCGGTGGCCGCGGCCGAGCGGGCGTTCGCGCAGCTGGGAGCGGGGTTGCCGCGGTTCGCCTGAGGGGGGCGCCGCCCGGGGAACATCAGTGAGGCTCGGTAAAAAATGTTACTCGGTTAAGCTTTCCGGTAGTCTTGGTGGAATGACGTCACCCGACCCCGACTCCGACCTCGCCTCCTCCCTCACCCGGGAACGCGCCTACCACGACACCTGCCGCGCCGCCCTCGCCGCCATGGTCGACGGCGCCGAGGAACAGGTCGTCACCGGCGAGGACGTCTCCGCCTCCGGTGCCGACGCCGAAGTGCTCGGCTACCAGTTCCGCAGCCGGGCCAAGGAACTGCGCGAACTGCCCGAAGGCCCGTTGTTCTTCGGGCGGTTGAACTTTCTGGACTTCGACGAGAACGGCGCGGACCGTGAGCACGCCGGCCAGAGCTATCGCATCGGCCGGCTGCGCATCAGCGAGCACCCCGCCGCCCCGCCCCTCGTCGTCGACTGGCGCGCCCCCGTCTCGCGCGCCTTCTACCAGGCGAGCGCCCGCGACCCACAGGGCGTCGCCGTCCGCCGCCGCTTCGGCTGGGCACCCGGCAGCCGCGGCGACTCCGCCGACCTCACGGGCCTGGAGGACGAGCACATCGGGCACGAACAGGAGCAGGGGTACGGGCAGGAGCCGGGGCACGGTCAGGAGCCGGGCCAGAGCCGGATTCTCACGGGTGAGATCGAGCGGCCCCGCGTAGGCCCGATGCGTGACATCGCCGCGACCATCCAGCCCGAACAGGACGACCTCGTACGCGCCGAACTCGCCGCCTCCGTCTGCGTGCAGGGCGCCCCGGGCACCGGCAAGACGGCCGTCGGGCTGCACCGCGCCGCGTACCTCCTCTACACCCACCCGCAGCGCATCCGCCGCAAGGGCCTGCTCATCCTCGGCCCCAACCGCACCTTCCTCTCCTACATCGCGGAGGTGCTGCCCGCCCTCGGCGAGACCGGCGTGCGGCAGTCGACGATCGGCGACGAGATCGCCCGCCATCCGGTGAGCGCCGAGGACGACCCGCGCGCGGCCGGCGTCAAGCACGACGCCCGCATGGCCGAGGTGCTGCGCCGGGCCCTGTACGCACGGGTCGCGCCGGTGGCGGCCTCCGCCAACTCCCTTGCGGTGCCCGATGGTTCGTACCACTGGCGGGTGCCCAGCAGTGAACTCCGGCGGATCGTCGACGACGTACGGGCCGAAGAACCGCCGTACGCCGTCGGCCGGGAGCGCGTCCGCACGCGGGCCGTGCGGTACGTGCAGGCGCAGGCCGAACGGCGCGCCGGGTCCTGTACGAACGCCTGGGTGCAGAAGATCTCGCGGTCGCGGGCGATCGGGGCGTACGTCGACGCGGTGTGGCCCCGGGTCCGTGCCGAGGAGGTGGTGGCCGAGCTGTTCACCGACCCCGAGGCGCTCGCCGCGAGCGCGGACGGAGTGCTGGACGCGGACGAACAGAAGGCGCTGCTCTGGGCGAAGCCGCCGCGCTCGTACAAGTCGGCACGGTGGTCGGCCGCCGACCTCGTCCTCCTCGACGAGGTCGCCGGACTGATCGAACACCCGGCGGGCTACGGCCACTTGGTCGTCGACGAGGCGCAGGACCTGTCGCCGATGGAGTGCCGGGCGATCGCGCGCCGGGCACCGTTCGGCTCGCTGACCGTGCTCGGGGATCTCGCTCAGGGCACCACTGCGTGGGCGGCGCGCGACTGGGTCGAACTCCTCGGGCACCTGGGCAAGCCGGACGCCGCCGTGGTGCCGTTGACCACCGGTTTCCGGGTGCCGGGCGCCGTCGTGGAACTCGCCAACCATCTGCTGGCGCGGCTGGACGTGGTGGTCCCGCCGGCCCGATCGCTGCGCCGGGACGGGGAGTTGAGGATCCGGGAGGTTTCCGACCTGCACGCCGGGGCCGTCGACGCCGTGCGTGCCGCGCTCGCGCACGAGGGCTCCGTCGGGGTCATCGCCGCCGACTGCGATGTCGTACGACTGCGGGAGGCGCTCGGCGCCGCGGGCATCGAGGCCGCCGGGCCCGACGAACTGGGCGCCCGCGTCACGGTGTTGCCCGCGGCCCTCGCCAAGGGCCTTGAGTACGACCACGTCGTGGCCGTGGAACCGGCGACCGTGGTGGAGGCCGAGGAGCGCGGACTGCACCGGCTCTATGTGGTCCTGACGCGGGCGGTGTCCCGACTGGACGTGGTGCACAGCCGCCCGCTGCCCTGGTGAGCCGCGGGCGACTCGAGAGCGACTTCATGGGCCGGGTCAGCCCACGTGCTCGGCGAGGAAGTCCTCCCAGCTCAGCTTGCCCCTGGTCGCCCCGGCGCCGGCCAGGTTCTCGCCGGCGCGGTACGCGCGCCCGGCCTTTCCGGGCAGCCGCACCGGCATCTTCGGGCGGCGCTTGCCGCTCGCCTTCAGGTAGCCGCGGATCAGCTCGGCCAGGTCGTACACCGTCGGTCCGGCCAGGTCGGGCACGAGGCCGGCCGGTCCGGCGAGGGTGAGTTCCACCAGCCGGGCCGCCACCTCGCGGGAGTCGACCGGCTCCAGCCGGAGGCCGCCGGGGACGGGTATCACCGGCAGCTTCGCCATGCCCCGCACCGTCTTCAGAGTCAGTTCGTGGAACTGGGCGGCACGCAGCGTCGTCCACGGAATCCCGGAGTCGGCCACGGCCTGCTCGGCGGCCAGCTTGGAGCTGAGCCACTTCACCGGGATCGTGTCCGCGCCGATGACCGAGATGTAGACCAGGTGCCGGACACCGGCTCGGGACGCGGCCCGCACCAGGTTCCGGGTCGCCTCGTCGTCGCCCTTGGGGCCGCCCGCGAGGTGCAGGACGGTCTCGACGCCTTCCAGCGCGGGCTCGATCCCCTCGCCCTTGAGCAGATCGGCGGCCACGTACTCCACGCCGTCGCCGGCGGCGCGGTCGTGCCGGCTGAGGACCCGGACCTCGTGCCCCGACTCCCGCAGCAGCGGGACGACATGGCTCCCGAGCGTGCCCGTGCCGCCGGTCACCAGGATGGGGGAGGTGGTGGTCATGGTGGTCTCCAGTTCCTTCGTCTTCGATGCTCTTGGTTCCGCTGCTATGAACCGCGGCGGCGAAGGAATGTGACAGGGCGGCCGAGATTGTCTGTGTGATGCGCTGCACTTGCTGAGTCCGGGCCCGGTGCGGCCTTGCCCGGGACTCGATCACCAGGGCCGGACAAAGAGAAATCTGTGAATCTTCAATGTGCTCGGCAACCTTTCCGGCCTCTCGGACCACTCAGGGCTGTCCGGCCAGGTGGTCCGGTCAGATGCAATGGCTGAAAGAGAGCACAGACATGTCACACGCCCGCCCACGTCATCGGTGGCGTACCGCGCTGGCGGCCGCCGTGCCGCGTGACCGTGCCCGGGGTAGTCGCCGGTCGTCCCGCTCAGCCGTCACGGGGAGACCGAAGGTGATGCATCGTGCCCGTCGGTTGTTCGCGCGTCGGAGTGTGTGGGCGGCCATCGTCATGGCTGTCGTGGCCGGCTCCGTCGTTGTGGTCAACACGGCCTCAGCGGGACCCGTGGATACGAAGGCGTGGTACACGCTGGTCAACCGCAACAGCGGCAAGGTGCTGGATGGCCGCGAGTTCGACACGAAGGACGGCGCTGCGGTGGTGCAGTGGGGCCGTCACGGCGGGGCCAACCAGCAGTGGCGGTTCATCGACGCGGGTGACGGTTACTACCGGCTGCAGAACCGGAACTCCGGCAAGGTGCTGGACGACCACAACTGGTCGAAGACCGCCGGCTCCGAAATCGTGCAGTGGAGCGACCGGAACGGCACCAACCAGCAGTTCAAACTGGCGAAGTCGTCGGACGGCTACGTGCGTTTGATCAATCGCTTCAGCGGCATGGCCGTCGAGGTCCACAACGCCTCCAAGGCTGACGGGGGCGACGTCGTCCAGTACAGCGACAAGGGCGGCGCCAATCAGCAATGGCAACTCGTCCCGGTCGGGAGCGCCGGCAGCACCGCCACGCCCAGCGCCACGCCCACCGCGACGGGCGGCAGTGTTCCCCCGAGCCAGGCTCCGAGCAGCTCGCGCCCGTCGTCGACGTCGTCTCCCGCGGCCGGTGGCGACAGCTCGACCACACGTTTCATGGGTAGCAACAAGGTGCTCATCGGCGGCTCGATGTCCGACGAGTCGGCGAACGCCGCGCCGTTCGACGTGCGATACGCCTATGTGCACAGCCAGCCCGCGCCCTCGTCGGACTACTATTCGGCGGCGAAATGCAAGGATGAGTGGAAGAGCTGGTGGGGCTGCTGGCAAGGCAGCACCACGCCGCCCGGCAATTACGTGACCTGGTGGAACGGCCAAGTGGCCAAGGCGACCTACAAGGGCAGCCCGCGCCCGCAGAAGTTCTTCTGGACCTGGTACTCGTTGCGCGACCTCGGGGATCTGGCAGGCCAGGGCGACGGTCCGGGCGAGGTCGAGGCCATCAACAGGGTTGACCTGCTCACCCGGTACATGAACGACTACCGCTTCTTCCTCCAGAAGATCGGCAACTCGGACAACATGATCGACCTCGAGCCTGATTTCTGGGGCTACGTCCGGTCGCTCGGCGATCCGCACCAGGTTGCCGCGAAGGTCTCGGCCGCCAATCCGACGGACTGCGGATCGCAGGAGAACAGCGCCGCCGGACTCTCCCGCTGCCTGATCACGATGGCGCACAGGTACGCGCCGAACACCACCGTGGGATTCCACCTTTCCTGCTGGGACTGGCAGAGCAACACACAGAAGTGCGCCAAGGACTACGCGAACCTCGGGGCGCAGAACGCCGACTTCCTGGTCGCCGATGTGTCGGACCGCGATGCAGGCTGGTACGAGAAGCCGGAGCACGGCGGTTACAACAACTTCTGGACCGACCAGAAGGCCACTGCCCAGCTGGGGTTCTACAAGACGATGGCCGACTCCGTGGGCAAGCCGGTGGTTTTGTGGCAGATCCCCGTCGGCAACATGGCGCAGAACAACACCCTCAACCATTACAAGGACGACAAGGTGGACTGGTTCTTCGCGCACATGGACCAGGTGGCGAACGCGCACATCGCCGGCCTGCTGTTCGGTGCGGGGCACGGGGAACAGACATCGGTCGAGACCGACGGTGGAAACCTGATCGGCAAGACGATCGCCTATCGCAACTCGGGTGGTACGGCGCTCAAGTAGGCGCAGGCGCGAACCCGGCCCCATCTCTTCGATGGGGCCGGGTTCGTCCTTTTCGTCGGGCTGAGCACTTCGTGATCGTGTTGATACGTGCAGTCGGGACGCCGAGCTCGATCGCGAGGTCGAGACAGTACGGGCCGTGCAGGTCGATGAACGCGTTGATGCGGAAGGCCTCCAGGTCGCGGCGTAGCGGCTGGACGGCGATACCGCCGACGCCGCCGGCTGCGGCGGAGACCGCCACCATCTCGCCCTCGCTCACGCCGACCGCTTCGGTGGCGGAGTGGCGTGGCGCACTTTTGCAAGCAGATGCTTGCAATAGTTAGCGACGATGGTGCAGGGTGGAGCCATGGCATCGCTCAACGTCGGCAATCTCGGTGAGTATCTGCGCGAACAGCGGCGCACCGCGCAACTGTCGCTGCGGCAGCTCGCCGACGCCGCCGGGGTGTCCAATCCGTACCTGAGCCAGATCGAGCGCGGGCTGCGCAAGCCGAGCGCGGAGGTGCTCCAGCAGGTCGCCAAGGCGCTGCGGATCTCCGCCGAGACGCTGTACGTGCGGGCCGGAATCCTCGACGCGGAACGGGACCGGGACGAGGTGGAGACGCGCGCCGTCATCCTCGCCGATCCCACGCTCAACGAGCGTCAGAAACAGGTGCTGCTCCAGATCTACGAGTCCTTCCGCAAGGAGAACGGGTTCGAGATCACGGACGCGACGGACGTGACCGATGTGACGGACGTGACTGATGTGACGGATGTGACGGACGCAGAGGACACCGCCGAACGCGGCCCCCGCACGGCCGACGGCAGCGGTGCCGATCCACAGCAGACAGCCAGTTGACGAGCAACACCCATGGTGTGACCGCTGTACGCACGCGGCACGAGCACCAGCAGCAGTACGAGCACCAGCAGTAGCACCGGCACCACGGCGGACAGTGCGGTCTCGCCGCGCACCACCAAAACCCTCAACCGCAAGCGAATCCGGGAGGACCATCGCCATGGCGATCACCGACGACATCCGCAAGGCTGCCACCGACCCGACCCCGCTCTACTTCCTGGCCGGCACGGCCGACCTGGCCGTTCAGCAGGCCAAGAAGGTGCCCGCCATCGTCGAGCAGATCCGCACCGAGGCGCCGTCGCGCATCGAGAGCGTCCGCAGCATCGACCCGACCGCCGTCCAGGAGAAGGCCACCGCTCGCGCCAAGGAGGCGCAGGAGACCTTCCAGGCCAAGGTGACGGAGATCCTCGGCACCCTCGACACCGACCTGAAGAAGATCGGTGAGTCCGCCCAGGACTTCGCCCTGCGCGGTGTCGGCGTCGCCGCCGAGTACGCCGTGAAGGCCCGGGAGGCCTACGAGAAGGTCGCCGAGCACGGCGAGGAGACCGTGAAGGCCTGGCGCGGCGAGGCGGCCGAGGAGATCGAGGAGCTGGCCGTCGCCGTCGAGCCGAAGGCGGAGCCCGTCGAGGTCAAGGACGACGAGAAGCCCGCCGAGGCCTCCGCCGAGTCCACCCCGGCGAAGAAGACCGCGGCGAAGAAGGCTCCGGCCCGCAAGACCACCACCGCGAAGAAGACCACGCCGCCGGCCAAGTAGGTTCACGCAGGCGGCAGGGGCAGGAAAGCCGTTCGGGACAGGGCCGGACACCTCTGGGGTGTCCGGCCCGTTCTACGGGTACGGTGACCGCGTAGGCAGTCGGGCAGAAAGGGGCGGTGGCAGCATGCTGATGTTGGGCTTCGCGGGGTTCTTGGGACTGCTGAAGATCGTCCTGATGGCCCTCGCCGCGTTCGGGCTGTTCGACGCCGCGTTCCGGCGCGAGGACGCGTTCCGCGCCGCGGACAAGCAGAACAAGATCTTCTGGCTGGTGATCCTGGGGATCGCCCTCGTGGTGAGCTACCTGTTCTCGATCCTGTCCTTCCTGCCGATCATCGGCGTCATCGCCAGCATCGTCTACATCGTGGACGTCCGCCCAGCCCTGCGACAGGTCTCCGGCGGAGGCCGCGGCGGCCGCCGCGGCGGCTCCAGCAGCGACGGCCCGTACGGCCCGTACAACGGCGGTCGCTAGCCCCGTAAGGGGAGCGCCCCGTCAGGGGAGCGGGGAACTGCGCGCCCAGCCACGACGCACCCGCAGGCTGAATCACTGCACGTCCGAACAGGCGCCTGGGTCACGGGGCAGGCGAGAGCCCCGTCACCCCGCCCGGCAAGGGCATCGGCTCCCCGCCCGGCAAGGGCAACCGCTACCGGCCGCGATCCAGCAGCAGCACAGCCACATCGTCCGTGAGCTCCCCACCGTTGAGCTCGCGGACTTCGTTCACCGCGGCACCCAGCAGCTCCTCGCCCGTGAGGCCCTGGGCGAGCTGGCGGCGGATCATCTCCACCATGCCGTCCTGGCCGAGGCGCTCCCGGCCCTCGCCGATCCGGCCCTCGATCAGGCCGTCCGTGTAGAGCATCAGGCTCCAGACGCCGCCCAGCTCCACCTGCTGGCGCGGCCAGCGGGCGCCCGGCAGCAGGCCGAGCGCGGGGCCGCTGTTCTCGTACGGCAGCAGCTGGGCGGGCCGGCCGGGGCGGGCGATCAGCGGGGACGGGTGGCCGGCCAGGCAGAGCCCGGCGCGGCGGCCGTCCGGTGCGATGTCGACCGTGCAGAGCGTCGCGAAGATCTCGTCGTCCGCGCGCTCGTGCTCCAGCACCTGCTGGAGCGTGGACAGCAGCTCGTCGCCGCACAGGCCCGCCAGCGTCAGCGCGCGCCAGGCGATGCGCAGCTCCACACCGAGCGCCGCCTCGTCGGGCCCGTGCCCGCAGACGTCGCCGATCATCACGTGCACCGTGCCGTCGGGCGTGCGGACCGTGTCGTAGAAGTCGCCGCCGAGCAGGGCCCGGGAGCGGCCGGGGCGGTAGCGGGCGGCGAAGCGCAGCGGGGAACCGTCCAGGAGGGGTGTCGGCAGCAGGCCGCGCTCCAGGCGGGCGTTCTCCTGGGCGCGGAGCCGGGACTCGGTGAGTCGCCGCTCGGCCGTGTCGGAACGTTTCCTCTCCACTGCGTAGCGGATCGCGCGGCTCAGCAGCCGTTCGTCCAGCTCGTCGCGGAACAGGTAGTCCTGGGCGCCCACGCGCACCGCCTCGGCGCCCCCCTCGGCGTCGCCGGACGCGGTGAGCGCGAGGACGGCGTGCCGGGGGGCGAGCCGCAGCACATGCTTCAGCGTGGCCAGCTCGTCCTGCGTCTCGGCGGCGGCCCGGCCGGGGGCCGGCAGCGCGAGGTCGAGCAGGATGCAGTGGACGTCGTCGGTGAGCAGCCGCTCCGCCTCCGTGAGGTTGCGGGCGGTACGGATACGGATCGGCTTGCCTGCCGCGTCCAGCATTTCGGGGACGCTCAGGGAACCGGCCGGGTCGTCCTCGATGACCAGGAGGGTGAGGTGGGTGGCGCTGTCGGCAGGTGCCTTGATGGTGCGGGCAGTTCCTTCCGAAGAGGGGCCGGCGGGTGTGAACGCGGCCTGAGCCTGACCACACTCCACGGCCGGGATCGCTCTCTGCCGCGGTACGGGTACGGGCATCGTCTGGATTTCCTTCCCTCCCCCCGAGGGCGTGCGGGCCGAAGAACCTCGACCTGCCGACGGGGACCATAGCGTTAGCCACGGCCGCAACGGAATGGTGTGGGGCACCGGGTACGGCGAGAGGCCCCCGTCATATGCCGCATCCCGTAACGCACTTGGACATGGCCCAGCCTCGCAGGGGATGACGAACGTCACGTCGACGAGGTTGCGCCGCTCGGGGAACGTGCGCCAGGTCACGTGCGGTGCGTCACGTATCCGTACAGCGGGCCCCGCCCGGCCTCACGCGTCGGGCCGCACGACCCCCAGGATCGGCATCGAGCCCGCCCCGGTGATCGTCACCGTCCGCCCGGGCCGCGGCGCGTGCACGACGGCGCCGTCGCCTATGTACAACCCGACATGGCTGGCGTCGTCGAAATAGATGATCAGGTCGCCGGGGCGCATGTCCTTGACGTCGACGTGGGTGAGTTGCTTCCACTGCTCCTGCGAGGTGCGCGGGATGCCGTGGCCGGCGGCCAGCCAGGCCTGCGAGGTCAGCCCCGAGCAGTCGTACGACTTCGGGCCCTCGGCGCCCCACTCGTACGGCTTGCCCATCTGGTCCGTCGCGAACTTCACTGCCTTCTTGCCCTGTTCGGACGCCTTTGTGTTGATCTCCGCGAGGACGCCGGAGCTCAGCCACGCGGTCTGCGCCTTGAGCGCGGCCTCCGCCTCCAGCTTCGCCAGCCGCTCCTTCTCGTCCTTCTCCAGCTGGGACTCCAGCTTCTCGGCGGCGGCGATCTGCTTCTTGATCTTCTTCTTGGCGTCGGCCTTGGCCTTGCGGTTGGCCTCCAGCTTCTTCCACTGCGCGGAGGCGTCCTTCGCGTACTGCTTCAAGTCCTGCTGGGTGCGCGTCATCTCACCGAGCAGGCCCTTCGTCGCGTGCTCGCCCTGCCGCACCCGGCCCGCGCCGTCCAGGAACTGCTGGGGGTCGTCGCTCAGCCACAGCCGCGCCTCCGGCGGCAGACCGCCGCCCCGGTACTGCGCGCGGGCCGCGGCGCCCGCGCGGTCCTTCAACTTGTCCAGCTTCGCCTGGCCCTTGACGATCTCCTGGGCCAGATCGACGATCTCGGCGGACTGCTTGTCGGCCTTCTCCTCGGCGGCGTTGTACGCGTCCGTGGCGACCGCCGCGTCGTGATAGAGATCGTCCAGCTTCTTGCGGACCGCCTCAAGATCCTTGCTGCCCAGGGGTGTTGGGGTGGTGCTCGGCGTGGGAGTCGGTGTCGGATTCGGGGTGCGCGCCGCGTGCGACGCGGGGCTCGCATACGCCGTGCCGGGCGCCGCCAGCACCACACACGCGCAGGCCAGGGCCATGGCCGCCATGGTCAGGCTCTGCTTGCCGGATCCCATTACTCCGCCCCCAAACTGATTTACCGTCAGTAACTTACGGACGTCTGGGGGATCGTGCCATGCCGTCGCGTGATGCGACAGAGGTGGTCGAGAACTCCCTTCCCCCTTCTCGTCGGCCCAAGACGATCTCCCCGCCTGTGTGACGAAGGACTCACACGAAACGTTCCCCGCAGGTCAGCCCCTCGGGGCCAACGCCTGCCACGTCACCGTGACTTCGCCCTGCCGCCAGCGCGTCACCCCGTCCGTCACCGGCCAGTCGGCCCGCAGCTCGCGCACCGCCCGTATCCAGCGCTGCCGCGCGCCGTACGAGGCGTAGGGCGCGGCTGCCGCCCAGGCGCGGTCGAAGTCGCGCAGGAACGCGTGCACCGGCTCGCCCGGTATGTTCCGGTGGATCAGCGCCTTCGGCAGGCGTTCGGCCAGGTCGGACGGGCGGTCCAGAGAGCCGAGCCGGGTGGCGAAGGTGACCGTGCGCGGACCCTCCGGGCCGAGCGCGACCCAGACGTGCCGGCGCCCGATCTCGTCGCAGGTGCCCTCGACGAGCAGACCGCCTCTGGAGCCGGAGTCGGGATCCGCCGGGGCGAGACGGGCGCACAGCCGCTCCCAGACCGCGGCGACCTGCTCCTCGTCGTACTGGCGCAGCACGTTCGCCGCGCGGATCAGCGACGGCCGCCCCGGCACCGGGACCTCGAAGCCACCGTGCCGGAAGACCAGGCCCTCGCGTTCGTAGGGCCGCGCGGCCGCGACCCGGGCCGGTTCGATCTCCACGCCGACCACCTGCACACGGGGTGCGGCCGTGCGCAGCCGCTGGAGCAGCTCGACCGCCGTCCAGGGGGCCGCGCCGTATCCGAGGTCGACCGCCACCGGCTCGGCCGACCTGCGGAGCTCGGCGCCGTGCACGGCCGCGATCCAGCGGTCCATGCGGCGCAGGCGGTTGGGGTTCGTCGTCCCGCGCGTCACCGTTCCCACGGGCCGGGACGTTGCGCGGGTTGTCATGCGTACGAGAGTAGGCGGCTTCCGCGAGGCCCGAGTCGGCCTGTGGACAACCCCGGACAGTGCCGTCGGCACCCGGCATGCGCACGCAATCCGGCATCGAACAGTTGAGCTACCCGTGGTAATGATTCGGCAAAGAGGGGTGAAGGGTCGGCGAAGCGGAAATGGAGCGGACCGCTCCGGTGTTCCGAGACTTGGAGGACGCGGTGCGTCCCCGACCGGCATGCCCGCAGCGAGGAGGACCGCCACGTGAGCCAGTACGTCAGCAGGCTCGGGCGTCGCTCCCCGGTGGCACCCTCACGGCTGAGGCTGCCCGTCGGCCACCGGCGCCCCCGACGCGTCGCGATGCTCTCCGTCCACACCTCGCCGCTGCACCAGCCCGGCACGGGCGACGCGGGCGGCATGAACGTCTACATCGTGGAGCTCGCCCAGCGCCTCGCCGCCATCAACATCGAGGTGGAGATCTTCACGCGCGCGACGACCGGCGCCCTCCCCCCGACGGTGCAGCTGGCCCCCGGTGTCCTCGTGCGGCACATCGACGCGGGCCCCTACGAAGGCCTTGCCAAGGAGGAGCTGCCCGCGCAGCTGTGCGCCTTCACACACGGCGTCATGCAGGCGTGGGCCGGCCACCGCCCCGGCTACTACGACCTCGTGCACTCCCACTACTGGCTCTCCGGCCACGTCGGCTGGCTCGCCGCCGAACGCTGGGGCGCCCCCCTCGTGCACGCGATGCACACCATGGCCAAGGTCAAGAACGCCGCGCTCGCCGAGGGCGACACCCCCGAACCCGCCGCCCGCGTCATCGGCGAGACCCAGATCGTGCGCGCCGCCGACCGCCTCATCGCGAACACCGCCGAAGAGGCCGACGAACTCGTACGCCACTACGAGGCCGACCCCGCCCGGGTCGCCGTGGTGCACCCCGGCGTGAACCTGGAGCGCTTCCGCCCCGCCGACGGCCGCGCCGCCGCCCGCGCCCGCCTCGGCCTCCCGCAGGACGCCCTGATCCCGCTCTTCGCCGGCCGCATACAGCCGCTGAAGGCCCCCGACGTGCTGCTGCGCGCGATCGCCGTCCTCCTCGACGAGCGCCCCGAGCTGCGCTCACGCATGGTCGTCCCCGTGGTGGGTGGCCCCAGCGGCAGCGGCCTCGCCAAGCCCGAGGGCCTGCAGAAGCTGGCCGCGCGGCTCGGTATCGCGGACGTCGTGCGGTTCCGGCCGCCGGTCGGCCAGGAGCAGCTCGCGGACTGGTTCCGGGCCGCCTCGGTGCTGGTCATGCCGTCGTACAGCGAGTCGTTCGGCCTGGTGGCCATAGAAGCGCAGGCCGCCGGTACGCCGGTGCTCGCGGCCTCGGTCGGCGGGCTCCCCGTCGCCGTACGCGATGGGCAGACCGGGTTCCTGGTGCGGGGGCACGATCCCGCGGCCTACGCGCGCGTGCTGGGTGATTTCGCGGACGACCCGACGCTTCCGGCCCGGATGGGCGACGCCGCCGCCCGGCACGCGGAGCACTTCGGCTGGGACACCTCCGCCGCCGCGACGGCGGACGTCTACACGGCGGCGATGCAGGCGCACCGCCGCCGGGCCCGCGCCCACCTGGGCTGACGCCCCCGCCGTCCCATACGGCCTGACGTACTGACGTACGCTCGCCCCATGGCTGACGTACAGCAGGCCGGACAGGTCATCGAGCAGGTCTTCAAGGACTCCGAGCTCGACTGGGAGAGCCCGCGGCCGGGTTCGTACGTCGTGAAGCTGCCCGGCACCCGCAAGCTCTCGACGACCGTCTCGCTCATCGTCGGCCGCCACTCGCTCTCGTTGAACGCCTTCGTGATCCGCCACCCCGACGAGAACGAAGAAGGCGTCCAGCGCTGGCTCCTGGAGCGCAATCTCAAGCTCTACGGCGTCAGTTACGCCGTCGACCGGCTCGGAGACGTGTACCTGGTCGGCAAGCTGCCGCTGGCCGCGGTCACCCCTGAGGAGATCGACCGGCTGCTCGGCTCGGTCCTGGAGGCCGCCGACGGCAGTTTCAACACGCTCCTCGAGCTCGGTTTCGCCTCCTCGATCCGCAAGGAGTACGCGTGGCGGGTGTCGCGGGGCGAGTCGACGCGCAATCTGGACGCGTTCACGCATCTGACCCAGCGGCCGGCTGACTGACCCTTCTCCCCGCTTCAGGTCTGTACCAACTAACTGCTGCACGACCCCTTCCCGGTCTCCGGGCGCCGTGGCATGCTCACCGCCGACGCAGATATGAACGTCGTTCACATCCATGGAAAGTGACCTCCTTGGAAAGGTGTGCGGGCATGACCAAGAAGTACGGGTACAGGGACGGGCGCACGGGCATCGGGAGACGGAGCCTGCTCGGCGGCGCCATCGCCGTCGCGGCCGCCGCCGCGACCGGCGGGACGGCGTCGGCCGCCACGCCCGCCGGGATCCAGCAGCCCGCAGGGTCCCGACAGGGGCAAGTCCCCGCCCTCTGGCACGAGTTCGCCCGCACTCCCTTCACCCACCCGCAGATCCCCTACGTGGGCCGGGCCGGCTACCGGGGCGGGGCGGCGCGCTTCCCCCGCCGCCCTGCCGTCGCCGACGTACGCGCCTACGGGGCCGTCGCTGACGGCACGACGGACTGCGCACCCGCGATCAACCGTGCCATCGCCGCCGCCGGAAGGGCCGGCGGTGGCACGGTTCTCATCCCGCCCGGCACCTACCGCATCGACGACCTGATCCGCATCGGGTACGACAACGTCGTCCTGCGCGGCGCCGGAAGCGCCCGCACCACGCTGTACGCGACCAGGAACCTCACCGAGCTGATCGGCGTCTACGGCTCCCGCTACGGCGGCGACAAGTCCTCCTGGTCCTGGGCGGGAGGCCTCATCTGGCTGGCCCCGAACGCCCGTTGGGACTCCCTGACCGCCGCGATCAGGGCGAAGGCGTGGCCTTTCGAGGGCTGGACCGGCAACAGGCGCGACGAGTGGCAGACGCTGACGACGGTCGAACCGGCGCGGCAGGGCTCCTGGACGGTGACGGTCGCGGACACCGCCGGACTGCGGCCGGGCGCCCTCGTCCTCCTCCGCCTCTCCGACGACACCGGCCACACCCTCCTGGAACACATGGCGGGCGGCGGCCCCGGCCCCGAGACCTACTACTGGGACGACAAGACCAAACTGACGTCGTACGTCCCCTACGAGTGGCCGGTGCGCATCGCGCGCGTGCAGGGCAGAAAGGTCACCCTCGAACGACCGCTGCCCCTCGACATACGCCCCGAGTGGGACCCGCGCCTGACCACCCACGTCCAGGCCCTGACCGGCTCGGGCGTCGAAGGACTCACCCTGGAGGCCGTCGAGACCCCGCAGTCCCAGCACCTCCTCGACAAGGGCTACAACGGGGTCGCGCTCCAGTGCGCGTACGACTGCTGGTTGGACGACGTCACCGTCCGGCACGTCGACAACGGCTTCGGCCTGGTCGCCGCCTCCTCCTGCACCCTGCGCCGCACACGCGTGGCCGGCCGCGGCTCCCACCACCCCTACTTCTGCCGCGAGGGCTCGCACGACAACCTCGTGGAGGACTTCACCATCGAGCAGCGCACGGTCCCCGCCCCCGCCGGAACCCAGCTCCACGGCATCAACGTGGAGGGCCTGTCCTCCTACAACGTCTGGTCGGGCGGCGAGATGCAGATGGGCACGTTCGACTCCCACCGCGGGATGCCGTTCGCCAACGTCCGCACCGACATCACGGTGAACAACAACGGCCGCCACGGCGGTGACGCCAGCGCGGGCCCCCTCTTCGGCGCCCGCTTCACCCACTGGAACATCCGCGTCACCAACGGCCGCGCGGGCCTGATGAGGATCGACGGACTCGCGCCCTGGAGCGCCACGGTCGGCGTCAACGAGGTCACCGAGTCCGACCAGATCGACGTTCCCGACTTCGCGGGCGACCTCCACGCGCGCGTGGAGCTCTACGGCACCACGGACGTCGTACGGCCGCGCAATCTGTACGAGGCTCAGCGGGAGCTGAGCCGGTAGCGCCCGGGGGAGACCCCGACCAACCGCTTGAAGTGGCGCGTCAGATGGGACTGGTCGTAGAAGCCGGTCGTGGCGGCCACCTCGCCCGGCCGCCCGCCCTCCAGCAGCAGCCGGCGGGCGCGGTCGACCCGGCGCGACATCAGGTACTGGTGCGGCGCGATCCCGAACGCGCCGCTGAACGCCCGTACCAGGTGGGCGGGATGGGCGTGCAGCTGCCGGGCCGCCTCCTCCAGGCCGATGCCGTCCACGACGTGCTCGTCGAGGAGCTCGCGCAGCCGGTGGGCGACGCCGCGGTCGGTGCGCGGCGGGGCGGCGTGGACGGCTCCGGGTCGCAGGTGTCCGCGCAGCCGCTCCCCGATCAGCGTCAGCCTGCTCTCGGCCTCCAGCTCGTCGCCCCGGCGCCCGAGCGCGGTGTGCAACTGGCCGACACGCAGCCGCAGTACGGGATCGGGCAGGTCGGGTCCGTCCACGGCGGCCCCGATGAGGTCGTCGCCGAGGTAGGTGCTGTCGAGGTAGAGGACCCGCTTGCGGAAGCCCTGCTCGGTGGCCGGGGAACCGTTGTGCGGCACGTGCGGCGGCAGCAGGGACACCGTGTCGTGGGGCGTGCCGTGCTCATGCCGGTCGAGGTCGTACCGTACGGCCCCGTCGTCGACGATCAGCAGCGTCCACGCCTCGTGTACGTGCATCGGGTAGGCGTACTCCGTGAAGTGGGCGTGGAAGACCTCCACGACGCCCGGTATCCGCGGGCGCCAGGCGGAGATCTCGCGCCGGGACACCATGCAAGAAACGTACAAGACTCGACCGTACGGCGCCGGGCACGCTCACTGCATGAGCAGCAACGCACCCGCCGGCAACGCACCAGCCGACAACGAACCCGTCCCCCACGCACCCGTCCGTTTCGACACGAAGATCGCCGTCCTGCTGCGGGAGGACCTGGAGCCCTGGCAGCGACTCAATGTCACCGCTTTTCTGGTCAGCGGCCTCGGCCCGACGGTCCCCGAGGTGATCGGCGAGCCGTACGAGGACGCCGACGGCGTCTCCTACCTGCCGATGTTCCGCCAGCCGGTCGTCATCCTGGAGGGCACGAAGGAGACGCTGACGGCCGCGCACGGCCGAGCCCTGTCCCGGGCCCTGCCGCGCGCGGTGTTCACGTCCGATCTGTTCGCCACCGGCAACGACCGCGACAACCGGGCGGCCGTACGGGCCGTCACGACAGGGGAGTTGGACGTGGTCGGGCTCGCCGTGTACGGGCCGCGGAACGCGGTGGACAAGGTGGTGAAGGGCTCACGGATGCATCCGTGAGCCCGCCCGTCTTCACACGGCGCCGACCTCGGCCTTCGCGGGAGCGGGCGTCTCGACGGCGACGGTCTCCTCGACCGGCAGCCGGCGCATCAGCAGCCCGTACCCCAGCCCCGCCGCCGTACCGACCACCGCGCACAGACCCCACAGCCACTCGGCCCCGAACCGGTCGATGACCAGCCCGGACATGAGCGGTGCGACGAGAGCGGCGAGGGCCCAGGAGAGGGTGTACATGCCCTGGTAGCGGCCGCGGCCGTGCACGGGGGAGAGCCGGACGACCAGCCCCGTCTGCGTCGGCGCGTTGACGATCTCCGCCAGCGTCCACACGCACACGGTGAGGGCGAAGACGCCGACCGATCCCGCGAAGGCGGTGAGCCCGAAGCCGTATCCGGCGAGCAGCGACGAGATGACGAGCAGTCGCCGCGGATCCCGGTGCTCGATGAACCGGGTGACGGGGATCTGCAGCGCGACGATCAGTACGCCGTTGACCGCGATGGCGAGACCGTAGTCGGCCGGGGTGAAGCCGGCCTCGCCCATGGCGACCGGCAGACCCACCGAGCCCTGCTGGAAGACGACGGCGACGAGGAAGGACAGCCCGACGACGCTCATGAAGCGCCCGTCGCGCAGGACGGTCCCGAGTCCGACGGCGGCGTCGTCCTTCGCCTCCTTGGCTGTCCGCACCGGCCGGGACTCCGGCAGCTTGAGGAAGACGACCACCGCACACACCAGCGTCATCGCGGCCTCGATCAGGAACCCGGCGAGATAGCTGAACTCGGCGATGAAGCCGGCCGCCATGGAGGAGACGGCGAACCCGAGGTTGATCGCCCAGTAGTTGAGCGAGAAGGCGCGCACCCGGTCCTCGGGCCGCACGATGTCCGCCATCATCGCCTGCACGGCGGGCCGCGAGGCGTTCGAGGCCATGCCCACCACGAAGGCGACGGCCGCGATCGAGACGGGGTCGTGCATGAAGCCGAGCACGGCCACCGAGACGGCGGTGGACGACTGCGCGATGAGCAGCGTGGGCCGCCGCCCGAGCCGGTCGGTCATCACGCCCGCGCCGAGCGAGGAGACGACACCGCCGAGGCCGTGGAGGGAGGCGACGAGACCGGCGTACGAGGCGGAGTACCCGCGGTCGAGCGTCAGGTAGAGCGCCATGAACGTGGCGACGAACGCGCCCAGCCGGTTGACGAGGGTGCTGGTCCACAGCCACCAGAACTCGCGAGGAAGCCCGGAAACGGTTTCTCGGGCGGCGCGTCTCACGGAGACGAGTGGCATACGGGACCCCCACGGTCAGGCAAATGTGTAAGTGGCTCGGACGGCGAGCACAACTTACGGTGGGGTGTCACTCGAGAACCACTCAATTAACAGATGCCGTCAACTGTCCGGCCTTCGGGCGGACGCGCGAGCGATCAGCGGGGTCGATTACGCTCGTCCCATGGCCGACGCACCGTACAAGCTGATCCTCCTCCGCCACGGCGAGAGCGAATGGAACGCGAAGAACCTGTTCACCGGCTGGGTGGACGTCAATCTCAACGAGAAGGGCGAGAAGGAGGCAGTCCGCGGCGGTGAGCTGCTCAAGGACGCCGGCCTGCTCCCCGACGTGGTCCACACGTCCCTCCAGAAGCGCGCGATCCGCACCGCGCAGCTCTCGCTGGAGTCCGCGGACCGCCACTGGATCCCGGTCCACCGCTCCTGGCGCCTGAACGAGCGCCACTACGGCGCCCTCCAGGGCAAGGACAAGGCGCAGACCCTCGCAGAGTTCGGCGAGGAGCAGTTCATGCTGTGGCGCCGCTCCTACGACACCCCGCCGCCGGCCCTTGCGGACGGCACGGAGTTCTCCCAGTCCGAGGACCCGCGCTACGCCTCCATCCCGCCTGAGCTGCGCCCGCGCACGGAGTGCCTGAAGGACGTCGTCGTCCGCATGCTCCCGTACTGGTACGACGGCATCGTCCCCGACCTGCTGGCCGGCCGCACGGTCCTGGTCGCGGCCCACGGCAACTCGCTGCGCGCCCTCGTCAAGCACCTCGACGGCATCTCCGACGCCGACATCGCGGGCCTGAACATCCCCACCGGCATCCCCCTCTCCTACGAGCTGGACGCCGACTTCAAGCCCCTCAACCCGGGCGGCACCTACCTCGACCCGGACGCCGCCGCGGCCGCGATCGAGGCGGTCAAGAACCAGGGCAAGAAGAAGTAAGCAGAGCTGGACGAGCCCCCTGCCTGCGGATTCTCCGCCGGTAGGGGGCTTGTTGCTGTGCCGGGGCCGCGCCTGGGCCCGGCACGCTCACCCGTGCCAGACCGCCCCGATCCGCTCCGCATGCTCCGCCCCCTGGCGCAGGCCCGCCCGGGCCGCGCCCGGGATGCGGGACGCGTCCAGGGGATTGCGGCCGAAGGCGCGGCGGGCCGCTCGGTCGGGGGTCAGGAGCGCGGCCCGGGCGCCGGCTGCCGAGAGGGAGGCCACGTGGTGGGAGGCGTTCGGGCTGGCGCCGGGGCCCTTGGGGATCGGGGCCAGTACGACGACGCGGCGGCAGTCGTCCACCAGGTCGGCGTTGGTCGTGGAGCGGGCGCCGCCGTCGATCCAGCGGCCCGCTCCGATCGTGATCGGCGGATACAGCGGCGGCAGCGCGCAGCTGGCCGCCATCGCCCGCACCAGGTCGACCCCGCTGTCGGCGCCGAACCCGGCCGCCTCGCCGGTGAGCGCGTCCACCGCGAACAGCCGTACCGGGCGCTCCGGCCACTCCTGAACCGGGAGTTGCGAGCGCATCGCGTCGAAGACCACGGTCTCCGGCACGTCGCGCATGTTCAGCGCGAGCCTGCCCAGCCGCTTGACCACGGCCTGCGGATCGCGTGAACCGAGCGCGGCCCACAGGTACTTGACCGTCATGGCGAGGGTGAAGTCCACCTCCAGCATGGCCCGCTTCCGGCTGACCTGATCCCCGTACAGGTCAGCCGGTGCCCGCCCGGTGGCCAGTTCCACCGCGAGCAGCGAGCCCGCCGAGGTGCCGGCGAGCACGTCGGCGCCGCTGAGATCCACCCCGGCCTCGGCCAGCCCCGCCAGCACGCCGACCTGCCATGCGTACGCGGTCAGCCCGCCTCCGCCCAACACCAGCGCCGTGTCCGCCACGCCCACCCTCCCCGGTAACGGGGAGCACTCCCCGTTTCACGGTTCGACGCTAGCACGCAACCGGGGAGCGGTCCACGCTTCTCAGAGCCACGCTCCTCAGACCGAGATCGGTACCGGGTGGACCTCGTCGGCCTTGTGCCCCGCACGTTCGTGGATGCGCTGGACCGCTTCCGCCGAGGGGGCCTCGGAGAGGCAGTAGACCGTGCCGGAGGCGGGGTCCGCCCAGGCCCTCTCGAAGTGCACGCCCTCTTCCTTCTCGATGGCGAGGTCGGCCCGGTGCGCCTGCATGAGCTGGTCGGCCGTGATGCCCGCCATTCCGTGGTGGACGTCCATGAACTGCGTCATGGTCTCCCCATCTCCTTCCGCTTTCCGCCCGCTTCCGCGTGGCCTCGCTGGTCCGTCCCCTCCATGCTGCGCCCGCAGGGCCGTACCGGCGAACGGACCGCGGGCAGGCACGGCAAAGGGCCCCGGCCGGCGCCGGGGCCCTTCGATGTCGTACGGGAAAGTGCGGCGGCGTCAGCCGTCAGCCGCACTGGCACGGGTTGCCGGACTGGCAGCCGCAGCCGCAGCCCGAGCCGCAGCCGCAGGCGCCGAAGAGCGGGAGGCTCTTGATCTCGGCGGGCTGCTGCGACTCGCGTTCCTGGGTCGGATCGGGCGTGGTGGGGGATTCGGCCATGGGTCCCTCCTCGAAGGCTGGTGCCTGCGACCAGTGCATGCCCAGTTCCTCGGGCGCATCAACGGCGCACGGAGGCTTGCCCGCGCCCCCCGGGGGCGTGCGGTCAGGCCCCCTCGACCCCCGTGACCGGCTGGATGTCGGGCTGGAGCTCGTCCGCGTGCTCACCGGTGACGAGGAAGACGACGCGCTTGGCGACGGACACGGCGTGGTCGGCGAAGCGCTCGTAGTAGCGGCCCAGCAGGGTGACGTCGACCGCGGTCTCGATGCCGTGCTTCCACTTGTCGTCCAGCAGGTGCTGGAAGAGGGTGCGGTGCAGCAGGTCCATCTCGTCGTCGTCCTGCTCCAGCTGGAGCGCGAGGTCGACGTCCTTGGTGATGATGACCTCGGCCGCCTTCGCCATCAGGCGCTGGGCGAGCTGGCCCATCTCCAGGACCGTGGCGTGCAGGTCGTGCGGGATCGCCCGCTCCGGGAAGCGCAGCCGGGCCAGCTTCGCGACATGCTGGGCCAGGTCGCCCGAACGCTCCAGGTCGGCCGACATGCGCAGCGACGTCACGACGATCCGCAGGTCCGTCGCCACCGGCTGCTGGCGCGCCAGCAGGGCTATCGCCCGCGCCTCCAGGTCGTGCTGGAGGTCGTCGACCTTGTCGTCGGCCGCGATGACGCTCTCGGCCAGCTTCAGGTCGGAGTCGAGGATGGCCGTCGTGGCGCGCCCGATCGCCGACCCGACGAGCCGGGCCATCTCGACCAGGCCCTCGCCGATCGAGTCAAGTTCCTCGTGGTACGCGTCCCGCATCAGGTTGTCCCTCTCATACGTCTGCCTCGGGGGTTCCGGGGAGCCAGGGCCTGTCTCGAAATCGTCGCTACGGCCCTGTGAACCCCACGCTCCCACGTTCCGGCCCGTACGCGTCCGTTTCCGTCACCCCAAATGAACCATCCCTAGCTCCTAGGTGAACTCTGGGCGACGAGTGTTCGAGGTCGCACCCCGATGGCTGTGGCCAGGCGCGACGACATGCCTAACCTGGGTGCATGGACGTGAACGCGGCGGTCGCCGCAGCGGCAGCGATCGCCGGAGTGCTCACCGGTGTCATCGCCATGCTGGCGTTCCGCTGGAGCGAACGCGACCAGAAACGCCCCACCCGCACCTCGCTGCATACGGACCCGGTGCTTCCGCCGGGCGTCGACACGGTTCTCTCCGTGCTCCGGTCCTCCGCCGTCGTCCTCGACGAGGCGGACGCCGTGGTCAAGGCCAGCTCCGCCGCGTACGCCCTCGGGCTGGTCCGCGGCGGCAAGCTCGCCGTGGAACCCATGGTGAAGATGGCCCGCGACACCCGTCGCGACGGGGAGATACGCCAGGTGGAGCTGGACCTGCCGCGGCGCGGCACCGGACGCGGCGAGGCCCTCGCCGTCTCCGCACGCGTCGCCCCGCTCGGCTCCCGCCTCGTGCTCCTCCTCGTCGAGGACCTCACCGAGGCCCGGCGCATCGAGGCCGTACGACGCGACTTCGTCGCCAATGTGAGCCACGAGCTGAAGACCCCGGTCGGCGCCCTCTCCCTGCTCTCCGAGGCCGTCATGGACGCCTCGGACGACCCGGAGGCCGTGGAGCGCTTCGCCGGACGTATGCAGATAGAGGCCACCCGGCTCACCAACCTCGTCCAGGAACTCATCGACCTGTCGAGGGTGCAGAACGACGACCCTCTTGAGGACGCCGAGCCGGTGCGCGTCGACGAACTGGTGGCCGAGGCGGTCGACCGGTGCCGCCACCAGGCGGGCACCAAGCAGATCACCATGGCCGCCGGAGGCACCGCCGACCTGAGCATCTGGGGGAACAGGGGCCAGCTGGCCGCCGCCCTCGGAAACCTCGTCGAGAACGCCGTCAACTACTCGCCCGCCCGCACCCGGGTGGGCATAGCCGCGCGCAGGGTGACCGCGCCCGGCGGAGACTTGATCGAGATAGCCGTGACCGACCAGGGCATCGGCATCTCGGACAAGGACAAGGAGCGCGTCTTCGAGCGCTTCTACCGCGTCGACCCGGCCCGTTCCCGTGCCACAGGCGGTACGGGGCTGGGGCTCGCGATCGTCAAGCACGTGGCCGCCTCGCACGGCGGGGAGGTCACGGTGTGGAGCTCCGAGGGACAGGGCTCCACGTTCACCCTGCGGCTGCCGGAGGCGGCGGTCCGCGACCGCGTGACCGACCACATGCCAGGACTCGACGAAGACGACGAGACCGGGCACCACCTCGCACAGCCCGACGGGACGACCACCGTCACATCCCCGTATGAACCGCTTCCTGCCCCGGAGGTCCTTCCGTGACCCGTGTGCTTGTCGTCGAGGACGAGGAGTCCTTCTCCGACGCCCTGTCGTACATGCTTCGCAAGGAGGGCTTCGAGGTCGCCATCGCGACCACCGGGCCCGATGGACTCGACGAGTTCGAGCGCAACGGCGCCGACCTCGTCCTTCTCGACCTGATGCTGCCGGGCCTGCCCGGCACGGAGGTCTGCCGCCAGCTGCGCGGCCGCTCCAACGTCCCGGTGATCATGGTCACCGCCAAGGACAGCGAGATCGACAAGGTCGTGGGCCTCGAAATAGGAGCCGACGACTACGTCACCAAGCCCTTCTCCTCCCGCGAACTGGTCGCCCGCATCCGGGCCGTCCTGCGCCGCCGCGGGGAGCCGGAGGAGGTCACCCCGGCCGCCCTGGAAGCCGGCCCGGTCCGCATGGACGTCGACCGCCACGTGGTCACCGTCTCAGGCTCCAAGGTCGACCTCCCCCTCAAGGAGTTCGACCTCCTGGAGATGCTGCTGCGCAACGCGGGCCGTGTCCTCACCCGCATGCAGCTCATCGACCGGGTCTGGGGCGCCGACTACGTAGGCGACACGAAGACCCTGGACGTCCACGTCAAGCGCCTGCGGGCCAAGATCGAGCCGGACCCGGGAGCGCCTCGGTACCTGGTGACGGTGCGCGGTCTCGGATACAAGTTCGAGCCGTAAACCGATGGAATAGGTCCCCACGCGCGCGTGCGGCACGACGGCACGACGAAGGGCGGCACCCCCTGGAGGGGTACCGCCCTTCGTGCGTGCTCACGGCGTCGCGGTGACCGCCGGTCTACGTCACTGAGCCGCGGACTGCGTCGCGGTGGCGGTGGCGGTGGCGGTGGCGGTGGCCGTGCCCGTCGCGCTCGCCGACGCAGCGCCGGTCGGCGTGCCCGAGGCGGGCCCGGACGGCTTGGGGCTCGCGGACGCGGTCGGCGCCGTCGGCAGCTCGCTCGGGCCCCACTTGGTGAAGTAGTGCTCGGCGGGGACGACGAACGCCCGCAGGCTCACGTCGCCGGCCTTGCTGAAGCTGAAGGTGACCTTCTGCGCGTTGCCGTCCTTGACGGCCTCACGGCTGCTCGACAGCACCGCGGAGGCGTTGTCCTTGCCGCCGATGACGATGGAGCCGCCGGCCGGGACGACCAGCTTGCCCTTGCCCTTGGCGGGATGGATCTCGGCGGTCTTGCCGGTGCCCGCGACGGTGATGGCGTCCAGCGTCTCCGGGTCGGTGCCGTTGTTGAACACGGTCGCGGAGATCACGGCCGGGCCTGTCGACTCCAGGTCCGGCTGCGTGATCACCGAGACGTTCTGAAGCTTGATGGCGCCGACGGTGACCGCGGCGTTGTCCGGCTTCACCTCGAGCGTCTGGGCGTCGTTTCCGGCGCCGCACGCGGCGAGCGAGGCGATCGAGAACGCGATGGCGGCGGCGGCGAGAGCGCCGCGTCGAAGGCTGCTGCTCACGGCGGCGGCAACTCCTAGAACGTGGGCGGTACGGGGTCCGGGCGGCCGTACGGCTGTAAAGCCGCCCTAAGGGTCTGTCAGCGGCCTTAGGTTACCGAGCCGTTCCCCCGCCGCCGCACCCGACCCGCCTCTAAGCGTCCTCCAAGCGTCGACGGGCATCATCGCGCCGTGTGTGCATCCCGTCCCGCGCGTACTTCGCAGCCGACCCATGAACCACTTTGACGACCCACTGGTCCGCCATTCACATAAGCACCTCCCGCATCCGCTTGCGGATTTCACGTATGGAATGCGTGGCGGCTCGGAAAATTGATCTTCGGCCCGAGAACGGCGACCGTGATCAATTCCGGATTCGTCTCGTACCCGACTCCGGTCACCGAACGGAGTAGCGGAAGTCGTACTCCTGGAGCCGGACAAAAGCGGACGTTCAGGCACTGGTCAGAGGCTTCTGGTGTGTGTAACGTACGCGTTTCACCCCGCCCGGAGAGCCGCTCCGACCTGCGAATACCCTCTTCCGCTCACCCTCCGAAGCACGTTCCTGTTGCGGTTGTCAAGCCCCGAGATATGCCCTGACCTGCGAAAACGCCATTCAGAAGACGCCGTTTCCGTGTTACCCTGGATAGCCACGGAAGGGGTACCTGTCACATGACGTTCAAGGTTGGCGACACCGTGGTCTATCCCCATCACGGGGCCGCGCTGATCGAGGCCATCGAAACTCGCCAGATCAAAGGCGTGGACAAGACCTACTTGGTGCTGAAGGTCGCCCAGGGCGACCTGACGGTGCGTGTGCCAGCGGACAATGCGGAGTTCGTCGGCGTGCGTGATGTGGTCGGTCAGGACGGGCTGGACCGGGTCTTCGAGGTGCTGCGCGCGCCGTACGCCGAGGAGCCCACGAACTGGTCGCGTCGTTACAAGGCAAATCTGGAGAAGCTCGCCTCCGGCGATGTCATCAAGGTCGCGGAAGTCGTACGTGACCTGTGGCGTCGTGAGCGCGAGCGCGGACTCTCCGCAGGTGAGAAGCGCATGCTTGCCAAGGCCCGCCAGATTCTGGTGAGCGAGCTGGCCCTCGCGGAGAACACGAACGAGGACAAGGCCGAGGCTCTTCTCGACGAGGTTCTCGCGTCCTGACGCAGGCCCTGTGCGGGTGCGAGCCCGCAGAGCCGGCGCGATGACGCAATGAAATGCCGCGGTGCCCGATGACGCATTAGCTGTCGCCGGGCGCTGCGGCATGTTCGTATCCGGAAGTGGTCGAATACGTACCGCCCCGATGTGGCCGAAACTCGCACTACGGCCGAACACTCACCGGGACACGGGCGCCGACTCGACCGGATGGTCACGGAAGGGTCCCCGGTCAAGGCTTGCGCCCGCACGCTGTGGCCATACCCACGCATCCCGAGTACACAAACCTGACAGGAACCGATGTCTGACGAATCACGCCCTTCGCCTCCGGGAACCCCCGTCGCGGTCGTGATCCCGGCCGCCGGACGGGGCGTGCGCCTCGGTCCGGGCGCCCCCAAAGCGCTCCGCGCGCTGAACGGCACCCCCATGCTCATCCACGCGGTGCGCGCCATGGCCGCGTCCCGCGCCGTCTCCCTGGTCGTCGTCGTGGCCCCGCCCGAGGGAGCGGCCGAGGTCAAGTCGCTGCTCGACGCACACGCGCTGCCCGAGCGCACCGACTTCCTGGTGGTCCCCGGCGGCGAGTCACGCCAGGAGTCCGTGAAGCTCGGCCTCGACGCGCTGCCGCCCGGCCACGACATCGTGCTGGTGCACGACGCCGCCCGGCCGCTCGTACCGGTCGACACGGTGGACGCCGTCATCGAGGCCGTACGGGACGGGGCGCCCGCCGTCGTACCGGCGCTGCCCCTCGCGGACACCGTCAAGCAGGTCGAACCCGCGACGGCCCCGGGCGCGCCCGAACCCGTTGTGGCCACCCCCGAGCGGGCGCGGCTGCGGGCCGTACAGACCCCGCAGGGCTTCGACCTCGCCACGCTCGTGCGCGCGCACGAGACGGTGACCGGCGGCGTCACCGACGACGCAGGGATGGTCGAGCAGCTCGGCCTCCAGGTCGTCGTCGTACCCGGGCACGAGGAGGCCTTCAAGGTCACCCGCCCGCTGGACCTGGTCCTCGCGGAGGCCGTCCTCGCCCGCAGGAGGCTGAACGATGGCTTCTGAGGCACCGGCGCCCCTCGTGCTGCCCCAGGTCGGCATCGGCACCGACATCCACGCCTTCGAGGAGGGCCGCGAGCTGTGGTGCGCGGGCCTGAAGTGGGAGGGCGAGGGACCGGGCCTCGCCGGGCACTCCGACGCGGACGTCGTCGCGCACGCCGCCTGCAACGCGCTGTTCTCGGCCGCCGGGCTCGGTGACCTCGGGCAGCACTTCGGCACCGGGCGGCCCGAGTGGTCCGGCGCGTCGGGCGTCACCCTGCTGACGGAGGCGGCGCGCATCGTCCGGGCCGCCGGCTTCACCATCGGCAACGTCGCGGTCCAGGTCGTCGGCCCCCGCCCCAAGATCGGCAAGCGCCGCGACGAGGCCCAGAAGATCCTCTCCGAGGCGGCGGGCGCACCCGTCTCCGTCTCCGGCGCGACCACGGACGGCCTCGGCTTCCCCGGTCGCGACGAGGGCCTGATGGCGATCGCGACCGCACTCGTGGCGCGAGTGAACTGACAGAGCCCCCTCGAACGACCCCTCGAACAACCCCTGCAACGGCCCCTGAACGCCCCCTGAACCGACCCCGAGTCGTTCCGAGTCGCCCCTGAGCCGTCCCCTGTATGTCACGAATACGTGCCCTTGGGCCGGAAGGGTCGCAGGGCACTACCCAGGGGCCACTACCCTGGAGTGGTGACCATTCGCCTGTACGACACCAGCGCCCGGCAGATCCGTGACTTCTCCCCGCTCAAGCCGGGTTGTGTCTCGATCTACCTCTGTGGCGCCACCGTCCAGGCGGCACCGCACATCGGGCACATCCGCTCGTATCTGAACTTCGACATCATGCGCCGCTGGTTCACCCACCGCGGCTACGACGTCACGTTCATCCGCAACGTCACCGACATCGACGACAAGATCATCAACAAGTCGGCCGAACAGGGCCGCCCCTGGTGGGCGATCGGCTACGAGAACGAGCGGGCCTTCAACGACGGCTACAACGCCCTCGGCTGCCTCCCGCCGACCTACGAACCGCGCGCCACCGGGCACGTCCCCGAGATGATCGAGATGATGCGCGGCCTCATCGAGCGCGGTCACGCGTACGAGGCCGACGGCAGCGTCTACTTCGACGTGCGCTCCTTCCCCGAGTACCTGGCGCTGTCCAACCAGGACATCGACGACCTGCGCCAGCCCGACGAGGGCGTCGCGGGCAAGCGCGACTCCCGCGACTTCGCCATGTGGAAGGCGTCCAAGCCGGGCGAGCCCGACTGGGAGACCCCGTGGGGCCGCGGCCGCCCCGGCTGGCACCTCGAATGCTCCGCCATGGCCCACAAGTACCTGGGCTCCGCCTTCGACATCCACGGCGGCGGCCTCGACCTGATCTTCCCGCACCACGAGAACGAGATCGCCCAGGCCAAGGCGTACGGCGACGAGTTCGCCAAGTACTGGGTGCACAACGCCTGGGTCACCATGAGCGGCGAGAAGATGTCGAAGTCCCTCGGGAACTCGGTGCTCGTCAGCGAGATGGTCAAGCAGTGGCGCCCGATCGTGCTCCGGTACTACCTCGGCACCCCGCACTACCGCTCGATGATCGAGTACAGCGAAGAGGCCCTGCGCGAGGCCGAGTCGGCGTTCGCGCGCATCGAGGGCTTCGTCCAGCGGGTCGTCGAGAAGGCCGGGGGAGTCGTCGAACCCGCCGCCGACGTGCCCCCCGCCTTCGCCGAGGCCATGGACGACGACCTCGGTGTCCCGCAGGCGCTCGCCATCGTCCACACCACCGTCCGGCAGGGCAACTCCGCCCTCGCCGCCGACGACAAGGAAGCCGCCGTGGAGCGGCTGGCGGAGGTCCGGGCCATGCTCGGCGTCCTCGGCCTCGACCCGCTCGACCCCCAGTGGGCCGGCGAGGGCGACCGCGGCGAGGACCTGCACGGCGTCGTCGACACCCTCGTACGCCTGGTGCTCCAGCAGCGCGAGGCAGCCCGCGGCCGCAAGGACTGGGCCACCGCCGACGCCATCCGCGACCAGCTCAACCAGTCGGGCCTCGTGATCGAGGACGGCCCGCAGGGACCGCGCTGGACGCTCGGACCGCGTTAGCGGACCGCCGCGAATGTGCCGCCCGGCGTTTCGGGCGGCACACTGGCACTGACGTACGTATTCACGCGTACGCATCGACGTTCAACACAGACAGGTAGGTCATGGCCGCTAACAACCGCCGCATGTCCGGCAAGAAGGGCGCGCAGGTCGGCAGTGGCGGCCAGCGACGCAAGGGGCTCGAGGGCAAGGGCCCGACCCCGCCGGCCGAGATGCGCAAGAAGCACAAGGCGAACCGCATCGCGAACGCCAAGGCCAAGCAGGCCGCGCGCCGCCCCACGCCCCGTGGCCGCGGCGGCAAGGGCACGTCCGAGATGGTCGTCGGGCGCAACCCCGTCGTCGAGGCGCTGCGCGAGGGCGTGCCCGCGGTGACGCTGTACGTCCAGCAGTTCATCGACAACGACGAGCGCGTCCGCGAGGCGCTCCAGCTCGTCGGCGAGCGCGGCGGCATCCACCTCATGGAGGCCCCCCGCCCCGAGCTGGACCGCATGACCAACGGGCTCAACCACCAGGGCCTGGTCCTCCAGGTCCCGCCGTACGAGTACGCCCACCCCGAGGACCTCGTCGCCGCCGCGTTCGACGAGGGCCAGGACCCCCTCATCGTCGCCCTCGACGGCGTGACCGACCCGCGCAACCTCGGCGCCGTCGTCCGCTCCGTCTCCGCGTTCGGCGGCCACGGCGTCGTCGTACCCGAGCGGCGCGCCGCCGGCATGACCGCCGGCGCCTGGAAGACGTCGGCCGGTACGGCGGCCCGCACGCCCGTCGCGCGCTGCACCAACCTGACGCGCGCCCTGGAGGCGTACAAGAAGGCCGGTGTCACCATCGTCGGCCTCGCCGCGGACGGCGAGACCGAGGTCGGCGAACTGGACGCCCTGGGCGGCCCGGTCGTCATCGTCGTCGGCAGCGAGGGCAAGGGCCTGTCCCGACTCGTGGGCGAAACCTGCGACTTCCGGGTGCGGATCCCGATGCCCGGTGGCGCGGAGTCGCTGAACGCGGGTGTCGCGGCGGGAGTTGTGCTGTACGAGGCGTCGCGCCGGCGCGTCTGAGCAGGCGCTCGCGCCATACCCCCGTGGGGCAATCGGGATGTTCTGGATGTTCGGGACGACCTTGACGCGGTCCGGACAGATCCGCCCGGTCAAAGCAGTGTCCTAAACACACGTCACTCGGTTAGATGAGTGTGGACACCAGAACACCCCGCACACCCACGGGGGACCGCTCGTCGGGATTCGATTCCGGATTCGACGAAGCTCCCGCGCTGAGCATGGTGAAGGTGCCGAGCGATCCGGCGCAGGTCATCGTCAATCATGCGAGCTTCCGCGTGCAGCTAGCCGCCACGCCGCGGAGCCAGTCCCCGCGCATCTCACGGCACTTGAGCTCCACCGGCGATGCCACGCGCATGCCCGCCGCCGGTACGGCCGGCAGAGCGGGCGCGTCCGGCGCCGGAGCGCGGCGGCGCGCACCCGTCGTATGGAGCGGCAAGTCCGCACCCGACGACACCGGCGCCCACCGCCTGCTGCAAGCCGTACGGGGCACCAGCGTGCGCCACGGCGAGGCACCGGCCGGCGACGCCGGAGCGACCCAGGTCATCCCGCGCATCGACGTCGACGACCTGACCGACGAGACGGTGGAGACCCCCGTCGTCGGCAGCCAGCGCCCGCCCGCCTCCGGCGAGACCCGCCTGCTGCCCCACATGCGCAGCGTCGACAGCACATACGACGAACCCGGGTACGGGGACGGGGAGTTCGCGGACGACGAGCTCGCCGACCTCGACGACCTCACCGAGGAAGACGGCGACGCGCCCGCCAAGCGGCACGGCTCCGACCCCGTCCGGCACGCCTACTACCCCGGCCGCCGGATGAACCTCGGCGTCGTCCTGCTCCCCCTCCGCGTGTTCCTCGGCTTCATCTCCATCTACGCCGGCATGGGCAAGCTCTGCGACCCCGTCTACTTCGACGGCGGCAAGCGCGGCTCCATGGTGAAGTGGCTCAACACCCTGCACCCGTGGGAAGTCGCCGAGCCACTGCGGCAGTTCGCCCTCCAGCACCCCGTCGGCGCCGGACTCGTCATCGCCTTCCTCCAGGTCATCGTCGGCGTCCTGACGGTCCTCGGGCTCTGGCAGCGCGTCGCCGCCGTCGTCGGCGCACTGCTCTCCGCCGCCCTCATCGTCACCGTCAGCTGGAAGACCGTCCCCGCCTACGACGCGCCCGACATCATCTACCTCGCCGCCTGGTCCCCGCTGATCATCGCGGGCGCCCCCGTCTACTCCATCGACGGACGCCTCGCCGGCGAGGCCTGGCGCACCCTCGGGCCGCGCGCCGAACTCTGGGAACTGCGCCGACGCGTACTGCGCCGCGGCGCGCTCGTCGGGGCCATCGTCGTCGGCCTCACGCTGCTCATCGGCTCCCTCCTCGGAGGAGCCGTCCGCGACGCCGACCGCGTCGTCGTCCCCGGACCGGGCGAGGCCCCGCGCAACGAACTGCCCGGCTCCCCGCTCCCGGAGACCCCCGGCAAGCGCCACCACCACAAGGCGTCCCCGTCGGCCTCCGAGGCACCTACCCAGGGCGCCTCCTCGACCCCCTCGGACACCACGACCACGCCGGGCGCGGTCCGTGAGACCGGCGGCACGGCCACCAGCGGGCCCAGCCAGACGCAGGGCACCAACCAGGCGCCGCCGCAGCAGTCCTCGCCGGTCCAGCAGGCGCCCAGCACCACCGCGGGCCCCACGTCCTCCGGCGGCACCAGCACGGGCGGCACGTCCACCGGCGGCTCGTCCGGCGGCTCCTCGGACGGCTCCGACAAGCTCGTGGGCGGCCTGCTGGGGTAACTCCCTTCGGGCGGTACGACGACGGGGGCCCCGCACCTGACTGGTGCGGGGCCCCCGTCGTCGTACCGTCACGGGCTCAAGGTTCTCAACGCCCCAGCGCCGCAAGCTCCTTGGCCGCCTCCGTGAGGTCCTTCGCGGTGTCGATGGCGCGCCAGTAGGCGCCCTGCGGGAGCGAGAAGCCGGCCAGGCGGCGTTCGCGGGCCAGGTGCGGGAACGTGGTGCGCTCGTGGTCGCCGCGCTCGGGGAGCAGGGAGGCGAACTCGGGGGAGAAGACGTAGACGCCCGCGTTGATCTCGTGCTGCGTCGGCGGTGACTCGATGAAGTCCGTGATGCGGCCGAAGCCGTCCGTCTTCACGGCGCCCCACGGGATGCGGGGGCGGGCCAGCGCGAGGGTGGCGACCGCGTCGCGCTCGGTGTGGAAGTCCGCCATGTCGCGCAGCGAGAAGCGCGTCCAGATGTCGCCGTTGGTCGCGTACCAGGGCTTGTCCGGGTGCGGGAGGTGCGCGGCGGCGTACTTGAGGCCGCCGCCACGGCCGAGGGGCTCGCTCTCGACGACCGTCGTGACGTTCACGGGAAGGTCGGCCGAGTCCAGCCACTTCTGGAGAACGTCGGCGAGATGGCCGCACGAGACGACCACGTCGGTCACGCCCTCCTCGGCGAGCCAGGTCAGCTGGTGGCCGATGATCGGGGTCCCGGTGCCGGGGATCTCGACCATCGGCTTGGGCCGGTCGTCGGTGTAGGGACGCAGCCGAGAGCCCTGGCCGCCGGCCAGGACAACGGCTTGAACGGGGCGCGACGCGGCGTTCGGATCGGTCATGACCGAACTGTACGTGGCGCCCCGCTCGCGGTTTCTTGTGGCAACCGTTCCTTAATCAGCCGTTACCTGCCGCTCAGCTCTGCGGGGCCGCGACGCCGGAGGCGAAGGACGTGTCGCAGACGGGCCGGGCGTAGGACTGGGCCCGCGAGGGCCCGTACACACGGACCGCTGCGCGGCCGAGGGCGCGGGCGATGGATACGCAGTGCTTCGTGAGCGACGGGTGGCCGTTCACCGCCTCCTGGAGATGGGTGAGGGCGACGCCTGGGTTCTTCTCCTGGAGTTCCAGCAGGAGTCTGTCGCGCAGGACGTCCTGCGGAGCGCGGGACGAGGCACGCGCGGAGACGTCCTCGGAGGAGGCGGTGAGCACCGAGTCCGAGGAGTTCCCCGACCAGTTGACTCGGGTGACCGCGAGGGTCCCGGAAAGCACCAGGACGACAGGCAGAACGAGGGCGAGGGTGCGGCCGATCCGGCGGGCGGGGCCACGGCCACGCCGGGTCCGTTGGTTAGTGGTGGAGTGCTTCACGCGAGTGAGGGTAGCGCGGGGTGATGATTTGGCGACATTTAGTCACCAATTCGGGGGACGGGGAAACGGCGAATTCGGGGTAGCGCGTTGACGTACACGTATCGAAATGACCGGTCTGCCGGGGTATTTGTCGACAACGAAGAAGGCCCCGCAGCAGGCTGCGGGGCCTTCTTCGTCAACTTGGGGGAATTCACCCCTTACGGGGGTCCGAGCGGCTCCGAGGTCAGTCGGTGAGCCGCTCGCCCGTGGAGGTCGAGAACACGTGGGTCTCGCCCGGGCGCGGCACGACGTGCAGCGTGGCGCCCTTCTCCGGGACCGCACGGCCGCTGACGCGGACGACCAGGTCCGTGAGCTTGTCGTCGACCTTGGCGGAGCCGTAGACGTAGCCGTCGGCGCCGAGCTCCTCGACGACGTTCACCGAGACGGCGAGGCCGGCCGGGGCGTCCTCGGTCTCCTTGGTGAGCGACTTCGCGGCCGCGCCGCCCTGCTCGACGATGTCGAAGTGCTCGGGACGGACGCCGACCGTGACGGTGCGGTCGCCCTTGTCCGTGGCGGCCTTGAGGGCGTCGCGGTTGACCGGCACGACGCTGTTGCCGAACTTCACGCCACCGTCGGTGATCGGAACCTCGACCAGGTTCATGGCCGGGGAGCCGATGAACCCGGCGACGAAGAGGTTGGCCGGGCGGTCGTACATGTTGCGCGGCGAGTCGACCTGCTGGAGCAGACCGTCCTTCAGTACGGCCACACGGTCGCCCATCGTCATGGCCTCGACCTGGTCGTGGGTGACGTAGACGGTGGTGATGCCGAGGCGGCGCTGGAGCGAGGCGATCTGCGTACGGGTCGAGACACGGAGCTTGGCGTCGAGGTTCGACAGCGGCTCGTCCATGAGGAAGACCTGGGGCTCACGCACGATGGCGCGACCCATCGCCACACGCTGGCGCTGACCGCCGGAGAGCGCCTTCGGCTTGCGGCCGAGGTAGTCGGTGAGGTCGAGGATCTTCGCCGCGTCCTCGACCTTCTGGCGGATCTCGGCCTTGTTGACGCCGGCGATCTTGAGCGCGAAGCCCATGTTGTCGGCGACGGTCATGTGCGGGTACAGCGCGTAGTTCTGGAACACCATGGCGATGTCCCGGTCCTTGGGCGGCAGGTGCGTGACGTCGCGGTCACCGATGCGGATGGCGCCGGCGTTCACGTCCTCGAGCCCCGCGAGCATGCGGAGCGAGGTGGACTTGCCGCAGCCGGAGGGACCGACGAGGACGAGGAACTCGCCGTCCTCGATGTCGATCTCCAGAGCATCGACGGCGGGCTTCTCGGTGCCCGGGTAGATCCGGGTCGCCTTGTCGAACGAAACAGTGGCCATGGTGAGGGGCCCCCTTCACCGGCAGGAACGTGCCGGACGATCCGTTGTAAAGAAGGTGATCCACTATGAAGCTGCTCATAGTGGTGTAGTCCACACGAGTGAACTGACTCAGGACGCTACCTGGCGTTCATGTGTTCTGTCAGTACTCCGGGGGCGGTGAAGTTCGCCGAAATTTTCGACGGGCGCCCCGTGTGACGTGGGTACACTGCACGGGCACGCAGCCTCCACGCGCGCGTGCACGCCTCCTTAGCTCAGATGGCCAGAGCAACGCACTTGTAATGCGTAGGTCGTCGGTTCGAATCCGACAGGGGGCTCGCTGATGGGAAAGGCCCAGGTCACACGTGACCTGGGCCTTTTCGTTCAGCGGATGCGTCGGCGGCGCCGACAAGGCGAAGTGGCGCGACGGCGACGAGGTGGCGTTCATCGCCGACGATGTGGCGTCCGGGCGCGCGTACCGCCGGAACGGGCAGACTCAGAAGGTCAGCCGAGTGCAGGCGCCGCCGCTCGTGGCCGACGCTCATGGGCTGCCCGAAGGCGCGGAGGTGCGCGGCCCCCACAGCAGGTACCAGCAGCCTGCTGCACTGTCCAGGTCCCAAGGGGTCTCCGGACACGTACACGTCAGGCTGCGAGAGGCACCTGCTCGCCCTCTTCTGGGATCTGGTAGTGAGCCCAGATCTGGTTCAACTCGTGCTGGTAGTAGAGCGGGTACAGGCCGGCCACGATGAAAAGGATGAGTCCGATCCAGGGATTGCAGTTCCGCTGCATCCCGGCCGACTGCTGCATACGGGCAATGCGCAGACCGGTGTTGTAGACCGATACGAAGGGGGGAATGATCACCAGCCAGCCGACAGTGATGGCCAGAAGGGCCAACACCGGATTGACCTCGATCCGCTGATCAAAATCCCGAGCTTCGCGATTCACTTTGTAATACCAGACCAGGTGGTAGATACCCAGCGTAATCAGCGGCCAGATCAGCCAAACGAGAAAGATGTTGCGGGTCTTGCCAGCGCGACCTGACATGACGCACCTCCCAGAAACCCAGTGCATCACGACCGGCCGCCTCGTGCGCGTCGGGCATCAGGCAGGCATCCCTGCCGGCCACGAGACGGGCCTCGTTCGGGACCCCACGCCACAAGGCGCCCTCGCCCTGGACCAGAGGGGTGAGTGTCTGCCCAAGGCCGCGCCCCCACCCAAATTGCTTCGGGACGAAGAGGTCGTGGTCTCAATGGCGGTCTCAATCACCGCTCATTCCATGGTGGTCCACTGACGCCCGTCGAGGTTCGGCACGCCCGTTAAACAGGCACGCGTTTTTTAGTAGGCGCGTAGTTGGCGGGCGATTTCCAGGTGGTCCGGTACCGGGGGGCGGCCGGCCCTGATTTCCCAGAGCGAGGTCTGGAGGACTCGGGCCAGGGTCCAGGCGCGGGCCCCGTCGCGGTCCAGGTTCATGACCTCCGTCATCGCGTCGAAACGCCAGCGGATCTCGGCGGGGTCGAAGCGGTTGTCCAGGGCGGGGAAGAGTTCGAAGGCGGGGGTGCCGGACAGGGGCTTGGGGTCGATGGCCAGCCAGGGGGCGCGGGTGGCGGCGAGGACGTTGTCGTAGTGGAGGTCCCAGTGGAGGAGGCGGTCGCCGGGGGCGGGTGCCACCTCGCGTACGGCTGCGGCGCAGTCCTCGATCAGGCGGCGGTCGGCGGGGTCCGGGATCTGGTGCAGGGCCCCCGGCGCCCGGTCCAGCATCGCTGTTGTGATGTCGCCGAGTCGGCGCATGTCCTTCGGTGCCGGTGCGGCGGTCAGGTGGGTCAGCAGGCGGGCGATGACGAGAGTGGCCTCGCGGGAGTCCGGCAGGTGCGTCAGCATGCGGGTCGCGTCGAGCCGTTCCAGGAGGAGGGTGCCCGTGGTGGCGTCGTGCTCCAGCAGGCGTACGGCTCCGTCGCCGGCCCAGACGCGCAGGGCGAGCGGCTCGCCCGCGGTCTCCTCGTCGAGGTGCTGGAGCTTGAGCGCGGCGGGAGTGCCGTCGGCCCTGAGCACCGGGAGGACCAGGGCGCACATGCCGTACATCGACGGGCCGTCGAGGCGGAGTTCCCAGCGGTCGAGGAAGTCCGTGGCCCGCTGTGGGAGGGCCGCGATGAAGGCGCGGCCGGCGGCCCTGTTGTACTTGTGCTGTGAGGCGATCAGTTCGGCGGGAATGTCGATCACCCCTGCGACGCTACCCACGTGCGTGAATCGGGTCATGCGGATTAGGAGCGGCCTGAGGAGGGTGGGGGCGTACGTTCGCAGTGCCCCGGGGACGTACGTGTGGCTGGGTGTGCTGTTCGTGACGACCGTGGCCGTGCATCAGATGTCGCCGGAGTTCGAGGACCAGTTCCTGCGGCAGCGGTCCACCAACATCCATGAGCTGTCGAACAATCCGGTGCGGGTGCTGATCTCCAGTGCGATGTGGATCGACGGTGGGCACTGGCTTCCGTACGCGGTGCTGTACACGGTGTTCCACGCGCAGGCGGAGCGGTGGCTCGGTACCGCGCGCTGGCTGGTGGTCTGTGCGGCGGCGCATGTGCTGGCGACGCTGGTGAGCGAACTGGCGTTGCTGGATGCGATCCGGCGTGGGGCGGCGCCGCATTCGGCGGTCAACACGCTGGACATCGGGGTGAGTTACGCGCTGGCGGGGGTGGTCGCCGTGCTGGTGTACCGGATTTCGGCACCCTGGCGGTACCTGTATCTGAGCGGGGTCGTGGTCGTGTACGCGGTGCCGTTGGCGACCGGCCGGACCTTCACCGATTTCGGGCATTTCATCTCCGTGGCGATCGGTCTCGGCTGTTATCCGCTGGTCAGAGGGCGGGGAAAAGCATGGAATCCGAAGGAGACATGGGCGGTCCTGAGGGGTTAGCGTCCGGCCATGAGCAGCAGTACGGCCACCACGGTCAACGGCGGAATCTCCTTCTGGTACGCGCAGGACGGCATCCCCGCGCCCCGCGCGCCCCTGCCCGGCGACGCGAGCGCCGACGTCGTCATCGTGGGCGGCGGTTACACGGGCCTGTGGACCGCGTACTACCTGAAGAAGGCCGCGCCCTTCCTGCGGATCACGGTGCTGGAGCAGAAGTTCTGCGGGTACGGCGCCTCGGGGCGCAACGGCGGCTGGCTGTACAACGGCATCGCCGGCCGCGACCGGTATGCGAAGCTGCACGGCCGGGACGCGGCCGTACGCCTTCAGCGGGCGATGAACGAGACCGTGGGTGAGGTTGTCCGGGTCGCGGGGGACGAGGGCATCGACGCCGACATTCACCAGGGTGGCGTTCTCGAAGTGGCCTACACGCCGGCCCAGTTGGGGCGCCTCAAGGCCTTCCACGAGGCCGAGTTGTCGTACGGCGAGAAGGATCGTGAGCTGTACGGCGCGGTGGAGACCGCCGAGCGGATCCGGGTCGCGGACGCGGTCGGGTCCACCTGGACGCCGCACGGGGCGCGGCTGCACCCGGTGAAGCTGGTGAAGGGGCTCGCGGCCGCCGTGGAGGCGCTGGGCGTCACGATCCACGAGCAGACGCCGGTGACGGAGATCCGGCCCAAGCACGCGGTGACGCCGTACGGCACCGTCCGGGCGCCCTATGTGCTGCGCTGCACCGAGGGCTTCACGGCCGCGCTCAAGGGCCAGCGGCGGACCTGGCTGCCGATGAACTCGTCGATGATCGCGACCGAGCCGCTGACCGAGGCGCAGTGGGAGGCGATCGGCTGGGAGGGGCGGGAGACGCTGGGCGACATGGCGCACGCGTACATGTACGCGCAGCGCACCGCCGACGGCCGGATCGCGCTCGGCGGCCGGGGCGTTCCGTACCGCTTCGGTTCGCGGACGGACAACGACGGGCGGACGCAGGCCGCGACGATCGAGGCGCTGCGCGAGATCCTGGTCCGGTTCTTCCCCGCGCTGGCCGGCGTCGGCATCTCGCACGCCTGGTCGGGGGTGCTGGGTGTGCCGCGCGACTGGTGCGCGACGGTGACGCTGGACCGCTCGACTGGGCTCGGCTGGGCCGGCGGCTATGTCGGTTCCGGCGTCGCGACCACCAACCTCGCCGCCCGTACCCTGCGTGACCTCGTGCAGCAGGACTCCGGGCAGTCGGGGCCGACGGAGCTGACGGACCTGCCCTGGGTTAATCACAAGGTCCGCAACTGGGAGCCGGAGCCGCTGCGTTGGCTCGGGGTGCACGGCATGTACGCCACCTATCGGACGGCGGACCGGCGCGAACTCGCCGCGCACAGCGCGGAGTCGTCGCGACTCGCGCGGCTGGCGGACCGGGTGGCCGGGCGGCACTGAACCGGATCATTGGGGGACCGAAGCCGTCCGGGCCGTGGCAAGCGCGGCGCCACGGATGGTTCAGGACAAGCTTTGCGTTCTCATTGCTGTCTCATAGGTCTCTCGAGGCGCCCCTCCCGTAAAAGCTGTTGGCCAGCTTGTGACATGTACGCCACGGCTTCCTCAGGGGAGGGCACGACCATGGCAGCCAACGGCCAACGAAGAAGACGCGTGTGGGCGGTATTCGCCACGACTGCCGCGCTGGGACTGACAGTTACGCAGGCCCAGGCGGCGTCCGGCGGTGGAGGCGATCCCTTCGGCGTCCGCGCGCTACAGCAACAGGCCCTTCTGAACCAGCAGAAGGGCCTGTCGGCGTTCGCGGAGGATCCGGGGGACGAGGACGAGGACGAGTCGGGGAACATAGCCGAGCAGGCCGACCAGTACGCGGAGGCGCGCACCTCGCCGGGCATCGTGGCGCCGGGCGCGTACGGGGCGGCGTACGACCAGCTCTCCGGTCTTCCGCACACGGGCGGGAGTTGGAGCGATCTGACGAAGCTGCCCTACGACTCCGACGATCCCCGCTACCGCGACATCAACTCCAACTCCAGTGGTGGTGCGGGCCGGGTCACCGGGCGGGTGACGGGGCTCGCGGCCGACAGTCACGGGTATGTGTACGCGGGCTCCGCCAACGGCGGTGTCTTCAGGTCCCGTTCGGGTGGCGGGCACTGGACGAACATCTCCGACCGGCTGCCCGCCCTGTCCACCGGAGACCTGCAGCTCGACCCGGGCGGCCGCCTCTGGTACGCGACAGGCGAGGCCAACACCAGTGCCACGGCCTTCCTCGGCACGGGCGTGTACGTGCTGCACGACCCGCGCAAGGGCAGCTTCAGCCGCCATGACCGGGTCGGCGGCGACGAGTTGGAGTCGACGTCGATCAACGCGCTGAGGTTCGGCGGTTCCAAGGTGTGGGCGGCGACCACGCGCGGGGTGTGGAGCCACTCGACGAAGTCTCTGAAGGGCGCCTGGAAGCTGGAGTTCGCGCCCAACCCGGACTATCTGCCGGGTGGTTCGAAGGCCGCCGATCCGTCGGCCGCGTACAAGAACATCACCAGTGACATCGCGATCGACCCGAAGAACCCGGGCAAGGTCGTGCTGGCCGTGGGCTGGCGCGGAGGCGACACGTACAACGGGTTCTACGCCAGGTCCGGCGGGAGCTGGCAGCGGCTGACCGGGCTCGGTGATCTGCCGAGCAACAGCGAGGACGTCGGCAACGTCACCTTCGCGCGCAGTGCCGACGGCTCGCGCTACTACGCCATCGACCAGTCGCCCGAGATGACCGCCGAGAACCCGGACAGCGGTCTCGAGGGCATCTTCGTCTCCAAGTCGGGTTCTCCGACCGGGCCTTGGACGAAGATCGCCGACTACACGCAGCTGCGGGACTCGGGCTCGGCGCTTACCGGTGACGGTTACCAGCCGGGCATCCAGGCCTGGTACAACCAGTTCCTCACCGTCGACCCGAAGAACCGCGACCACGTGTACGCGGGTCTGGAGGAGGTCTTCGAGACGAAGAACGGCGGGACGACCTGGTCGGTCCCGGGCCCGTACTGGAACTTCGGTTTCCCCTGCTGGTCCGTCGACCCGTCGAAGCAGAGCGGTGACTGCCCGGCCAGCACGCACCCCGACCAGCACGCGGTGACGATCGGGAGCAACGGGGGCGCGCCGTATGTGATCGTCGGTGACGACGGCGGCACCTACCGGCGGCCGGTGAACGGTGCGGCGAATGCGGAGGGCCATGCCACCGACTGGCGTCCGCTCAACGACGGCACGATGGACGCGTTGCAGTACTACTCGGTGGGCGTCGGGACGGATCCCGCCGGGCGCGGGCTCGCGGTCACCGGTGGTCTGCAGGACAACGGGCAGTCGATGCTGCGGCCCGGCGACCGGGTGATGGGCTCCAACTTCGGTGGTGACGGGGCCGACACGATCACCGATCCGGCCAACGGGTGCAACATCGCGCAGGAGTACGTGTACCTGGCGGTCTCGGTCACCAACAACTGCGCGGTGAACGACGGGAGTTGGGTGACCGATCCGTCGAAGGCCACCTCGTACTCCGTACCGCCGCCGGACAACGCGACCGGCGAGGCCCGCTTCATCGCCCCGCTGAACGCCGACATCAAGGACAAGAACACCTGGGTCGCGGGCGGCCGGCACGTCTGGATCAACAGCCACGGGTACGCGATCCGCAGTGGCAGCGAGTGGTTCGGGGCGTACGACCTGGGTGCGGGACACACAGCCACGGCCGTCGCCTCCTCGGGCGGCAAGGTGTATGCGGCCTGGTGCGGCCCCTGCAACAACCAGGGCTTCACCCGGGGCATCGTGGTCGGCAACGCCGACGGCACCGGCTGGCACCAGTTGACGCTGCCGGTCGACGGCACCGTGCCCAACCGCTATCTGTCCGGGCTCGCCATCGACCCGGCCGACAGCGACCATGTCCTCCTCGCGGTCAACGGGTTCTCCCGGAAGTGGACCGAGGGGCCGGGCGCGGGCGTCGGGCACCTGTTCGAGTCGAGGAACGGCGGGGTCAGCTGGACGGACATCTCCGGGAACCTGCCGGACGTGCCCGCCAACTCCGTGGTCCTGCTGAAGGGCGGCGCCGTCGCGGTCGGCACCGACCTCGGTGTCCTGGTGCGGTCCTCGTCCCGCGCCGGCTGGAAGGTCGCCGGGGACAACCTGCCCACGACGGCCGCGCTCCAGCTGCGCACCGGCCCCGACGGACGGCTGTACGCGGCCACGCACGGCCGGGGGATCTGGGCGATCGACGTACGACGGCTGCGGTGATCCTTCGGTGATTCTCCGGGGGTGAAGGGTGGGGCGGGGTCTTCGAAGGCCCCGCCCCATCGTGTGAGACTGCGGCCATGATTCGTACGGCGACTCCCGCAGACATCCCCGTCATCCACGCCCTGGTCCGTGAACTCGCCGAGTACGAGCGGGCACCGGAGGAGGCGCGGGCCTCACCGGAGCAGCTGCACGAGGCGCTGTTCGGGGAGCGGCCCGCCGCGTTCGCGCACATCGCCGAGGACGCGGCGGGCGAGCCCGTCGGGTTCGCGCTGTGGTACCTGACCTTCTCCTCCTGGCGCGGGGTGCAGGGCATCTATCTGCTGGACCTGTTCGTACGGCCCGAGGCGCGCGGCAGCGGTCACGGGAAGGCGCTGCTCACCGAGTTGGCGCGGATCTGCGTCGAGCACGGGTACGAGCGCCTGGAGTGGTCGGTCCTGGACTGGAACGAGCCGTCGATCGCGTTCTACAAGGCGCTCGGCGCACGGCCGCAGGACGAGTGGACGGTGTACCGGCTGACGGACACCGCGCTCCAGGAACTCGGTTCACGAAACTGAAGTTCCTGGAGCCCCGGTTCACGCCACTGATTCGGGTACGGGAGCCCCCGCCGCCGGCGCGTGCCTGGGGGCCTTCGCCGTGACCATGAGGCCCGCGACCAGCCCGGCCAGGAGCAGGATGCCGAAGGCCCACCAGAGGGCGACCGTGTAGCCGTGCACGACGCCCTCGCGGATGATCAGGTCCTTGTGGGCGGGGCCCCGGAGGTGGGCGGAGACGTAGGCGGCGCTGCTGGTGGTGGCGATGGTGTTCAGCAGTGCCGTACCGATCGAACCGCCCACCTGCTGCGAGGTGTTGACGGTCGCGGAGGTCACGCCGGCGTCCTGCGGGGCGACCCCGGCGGTGGCGGTCGCGAACACCGGCATGAAGGTGAGACCCATGCCGAAGCCCATCAGGAGCAGGCCGGGCAGCAGGAGGGTCGCGTACGAGGAGTCGACCTTCAGCTGGGTGAAGATCAGCATGCCGCTCGCCGCGAGGATCATGCCGGGGACCATCAGGACGCGCGGGGCGACGTGGTTCATCAGGCGGGCCGAGACCTGCGTCGAGCCGATGATGATCGCGACCGTCAGGGGCAGGAAGGCCATACCGGTCTTCACGGGCGAGTAGCCGAGGATGACCTGGAGGTAGTAGGTCATGAACAGGAACATGCCGAACATGCCGATGACGGCGAGCCCCATGGTCAGGAAGCAGCCGGCGCGGTTGCGGTCCTTGACGATGTGCAGCGGGAGCAGCGGGCTCGGCGCCCTGGTCTGCCACCACACGAAGGTGGCGAGCAGGACGACGGCCAGCGCGAACATGGTGAGGACCAGGGGGTCGGTCCAGCCGCGCGGTTGGGCCTCGCTGAAGCCGTAGACGAGCGCGACGAGTCCGCCGCAGCCCAGTACGGCTCCGGGTACGTCGAGGCGGGCGCCGGTGTGGCCCGGGCGGTCGTGGAGCAGGGCGATGGCGCCGAACAGGGCGATGACGGCGATGGGGATGTTGACGTACAGGCACCAGCGCCAGTTCAGGTACTCCGTCAGCAGTCCGCCCGCGATGAAGCCGATCGCGGAGCCGCTGCCGGCCAGGGCGCCGTAGATCCCGAAGGCCTTTCCGCGCTCCTTCGGGTCGGTGAAGGTGGTCGTGAGGAGGGAGAGCGCGGAGGGGGCGAGCAACGCGGCGAAGGCGCCCTGGAGGGCGCGGGCGCCGAAGAGCATGCCGGAGGAGGTGGCCGCGCCGCCCAGCGCGGAGGCCCCGGCGAAGCCGATGAGTCCGATGATGAAGGTGCGCTTGCGGCCGACGAGGTCGGCGATCCGGCCGCCGAGCAGGAGGAGTCCGCCGAAGGCCAGGGTGTAGGCGGTGATGACCCACTGGCGGTTGCCGTCGGAGATGCCCAGGGCGTGCTGGGCGGAGGGGAGCGCGATGTTCACGATCGTCGCGTCCAGCACCACCATCAGCTGCGCGAGGGCGATGACCACCAGGCCCCACCAGCGGCGGGGATCGGCGCCCTCGGGGTCGACGGGTTCGCCCGTTCGGGTGACGCTCACCTGGCCAGAAGACCATGAATCGGAAAGCGTCGCATCTTCGGAATGTGTTCCGTTATCGGGGTGTATCGCATCTTTGGGCGTGGTCGAGTGCTTCACGGCTCCAGAACCACCTTTCCGATCGTGTTGCGTGTTTCGAGGGCCCGGTGGGCGGCGGCGGCCTCGGAGAGCGGGAAGCGCTGTACGGCGGGGGAGAGGCGGCCGGCGGCGGCCTCGGTGAGGGCGCGCAGCTCCAGAGTGCGTACGGGGTTGGGGCCGCCCGCCCTGCCGAGCATCACCGGGCCGAGGACCTGCTCGGACACGCCGTCGATCAGCAGGGGCCGCCCATGGGAGATGCCCTCGGCGGACCAGCCGAAGACGAGGTGCTTGCCGCCGGGGCCGAGGAGGCCGACGGCGGCCTTGGCGGTCTCGCCGCCGACACCGTCGAAGACGATGGTCGCCTTCCCTCGATACTCGTCCGCCTGTCCGACCCAGTCCGGGTCGGTGTAGTCGAGCGCGAGGTCCGCGCCGTTCGCCCGGACGCGGGCCACCTTCTCCGGGCCGCCCGCGAGGCCGATCACGGTGGCGCCCGCGTGTTTCGCGTACTGCACGAGCAGGGTGCCGACACCGCCCGCCGCCGCCGGTACGACGGCCACGGAACCGGGGCCCAGCGACGCGAACTGCAGGATCCCCATCGCCGTACGCCCTGTTCCGATCATGGCGACGGCCTGGGCGAAGTCGAGGTTCTCCGGGATCTCGTGCAGCCGGTCGACGTCGGTGACGGCGAGTTCGGCGTAGCCGCCGGGGGCGAAGCCGAGGTGGGCGACGACGCGCTTGCCGAGCCACAGATGGGCGACGCCCTCGCCGAGGGACTCGACGGTGCCGGCGACCTCGCGGCCCGGGATCGTCGGCAGGGGGGCGGGCGCCGGGCCCGGGCCCTGGCCGCCCTCGCGCAGGGCGGCGTCGAGGAGGTGGACGCCTGCCGCGGCCACGGCGATACGGACCTGGCCGGGGCCGGGCTCGGGATCCTCGGTCTTCTCGTAGGTGAGGTTCTCGGCGGGGCCGTGGGTGTGCAGGCGGATGGCGTGCATGGTGGGGCTCCCTGGTCGGTGGTGCGTGTGCGTGGTGCGGGTGCGACTGCGTGGTGCTCGTTCGTGGCGCTCGAAGGCCCACTCTTCAACCTCAGGCATGCTTGAGGTCAAGGCGTTCGCGGATCCTGAGGGCCAGCGAAACGGCTTCCATGGCGCTGTTGAACGAGACCTCCGAGAGCACACCGGGGGCGGCGACCTGGTCGCCCGCCAGATACACGCCGTCGCCGCGGTCGATGCGGGGCCGGTCGCGCCAGCTGGTGCCGGGCAGGTCGACCGCACCCGTACGCCCCTGCGCGATCCCCTCCCGCCGCCAGGTCACGCGCTCGCGCCAGCCCTCGAAGGCGAGATCGAGGAGCCGCTCGGCGCGTGCGATGCCGTCGGTCCGGGACTCCTCGGGCGCGATCGGGATCTGGCCCTGGATGAGCTGCTCCCCGGCGGGGGCGAGGGTCGGATCCTGCGCGGTGAACCGTTCCAGCCAGCCGGGCGCGTCCAGGTCGGAGACGGCGAAGGCGTCGCCGCGGCGGGTGCGGACGGCGAGGTCGATGAGGGCCGTACGGCCGCCGGCCCAGGTGAGGGAGTCGTCCTTGAGGAGGCGCCGGGCCGCGTCGAGGGAGGTGGCGACGATGACGGGGCCCTGATCGCCTGGGACGGTGTCCACCCGGGACAGGGTCTCCACGCGGACGCCGAGATGCCAGGCGCGGGCCGCCATCTTGTCGATGACGCTCGCCCAGCCGCCGCGCGGGTAGTGCGCCTCCGGGGGCAGCTTCGTGGCGCGGCGCAGGCGCTCCTGCACGAAGGCCGCGGAGAGGGAGCCGGGGTCGTGGTGGAAGAGGGCGACGGCGGAGTAGTTGGCCGCGGCACGGGCGCCCTCCTCGCCCGCCTTCTCGCACGCCCAGGTCATGAAGTCGACGTCTTCCGGCGCCGGTTGGGCCGTACGGCGGAGCAGCTTGAGCATCGCGAAGGGCGGGGTGCGGCGCAGGGCGCCTTTGTGGTGCAGCCGGAGGCGGGCCGCTTCCAGGGGAGGGATGGGGGCGAGCGGGCCGATCAGGTCGCGCTGCCTGAGCCAGGTCCAGTGCGGGCCGCCGCTGTAGAGGGCGTGCGGGCCCTCGTTCGTCCGGTACGGCCCCTCGGCGGTGCGGGCCCGGCCGCCCAGCGTGTGGTGCGCCTCGTACAGGGTGACCTCGGCCCCCGCCTCGGCGGCGGTGATGGCGGCGGTGAGTCCGGCGAAGCCGCCGCCGATGACGGTGATGCGGTGCATGGCTGGGGTCTCCCTCTGGTCGGTCGCCCGGCTGGTGAAGCTGTTCCTGTCGGCCTGTCTGTGCATACGACTGTTTGAGGGGGCCGGAATGTGACACCGGGGGGTGAAGTGGCAGGTCAGGGGCGGTTGTCGGGGGCGGTGTCAGTGGTGGGGTGCAGGATGGGGGGCATGGCGAGGAGAGCGGCTGGTGCGGCAGGCGGGAAGGGCACGGGCGGGGTGAAGGGGGCGCGGCGGCCGGAGGTGCGGTTGCCCCCTCTCGTCCCGTACGACGGCTCCGGGCTGGAGCCCGACGGGGACTACGACGGGCTGGAGTTCACGGAGGCGGACTTCGGCGGGCAGGACGGCGGGGGCGCGCGCTTCATGGACTGCGCGCTGACGGGGTGCGCGCTGGACGAGACGCGCCTGCACCACGCGCGCGTGCTGGACTCCGTGCTGACGGGCATACGGGGTGTCGGCACCGATCTCGCCGAGTCGACGCTGCGTGACGTCGAGCTGGTGGACGCCCGGCTGGGCGGGGTGCAGCTGCACGGTTCCGTACTGGAGCGGGTGCTGATCCGCGGCGGCAAGATCGACTACCTGAACCTCCGCAAGGCCCGCCTCAAGGACGTCGTCTTCGAGGGCTGCGTGCTGGTCGAGCCGGACTTCGGGGGCGCACGGCTGGAGCGCGTCGAGTTCGTGGACTGCGTGCTCAAGGGGGTCGACTTCAGCGCGGCCACCCTCACGGACGTGGATCTTCGGGCGGCGGCCGAGCTGAACATCGCGCGGGGGGTGGACCGGCTGGCGGGGGCGGTGATCAGTCCGGGGCAACTGCTGGATCTGGCACCGGTGTTCGCGGCGGAGCTGGGGGTGCGGGTGGTGGGCTGAGGGGGGCTGTGCTCGGGGGTTTGCGGGTTTCCGGGGTGAAGAACGGTCTACGGCGTCGTTCTCGACGGCGGGGCCAACGTTCCCGGTGGCCCCGCCGACCGGTCAGCGGACCGGCGTCCCCCCGTCGAGCCAGTTCCCGTGGAATCCGTAGGGCACCCGCCACGGCAGATGCACCGTCGCGACCGGCTTGCCCGCCAGGTCGGCCGTGTCGAGGACGACCAGTTCGCTGCGGTCCGTCGTGGCGTCGTGGACGTACGTGAGGAGCCAGCCCTCGCCGGAACCGGACGGTGCGTCCGCGCGCGGCACGAAGGACGCCTCGCCCGGTGTGCGCCCCGCGGCGAACTCGTGTGTCTCCGTCGTCGGCGCCATCGGGGTCGTGGCCCCGGCACCGCCCCGCAGCCCGTAGCGGACGATCGCGCTGCGCCGCCCCGAGCCCTCCGGCGCCGCGTCCGTGACATGTCCGTGCGCCACCTCGCGCCCCGCGAACCGGTCGTCGATACGGGGGAACTCGCAAGGCCGGTCGTCGAGTTGCTCCTCGCGGACGGCGCCGGCGCCGGCGACGGGGTCCAGCGTCCAGCGCCACAGCACCGCGTCGGCGCTGCCGTGTCCCTCCCACCAGAGGTGCGGGTGGCGGACGGCGTGCAGGACGATGCGGCCGGCCGCGTCCTCGTGGGCATTGAGCGTGTGGAAGACGTAGCAGGGAGCGATGTCGAACCAGCGGATGGTCCCGTGCGGGTCGTCGCGGCGCAGGACGCCGAGCCGGGCCTGGTGGGACGGGTCGAAGGCGTAGGGCATCCCGGACCCGCCGGACCGTGCCTTCTCCAGGTCGAAGACCACCGGCAGGTCCATGAAGACCACGTGCCGGGCGGTCAGTGCGAAGTCGTGCATCATCGTGTGCGCCGGGACGTCGACCGGCCTGCTGACCGTCAACTCGCCCTGCGCGTCCGCCCGGTGGTACGTCACGTACGGCGGGGTCAGGCTGCCGTAACCGAAGAAGTGCAGCTCGCCGGTGTCGGGGCAGATCTTCGGGTGGGCCGTCATCGAGTCGGCGAGGCGGCCGCCGAAGTCGTACGGCCCGACGGTGTCGAGACCGTCCTCCGTGCAGTCGATCTCGTACGGCAGGGAGGACTCGACGAGGGCGAGGGTGCGGCCCGCGTGGCGGACGATGTGGGTGTTGGCCGAGCCGGCGCTCACATTGCGGGTGCCGTCGGGGCCGTAGATGCGGGCGCCCTCCGTGAACGTCCTGGTGCGCACCCAGCGGTTGCGGTACCAGGCGGCGCGGCCCGCCTCCAGGCGCACGGCGTGCAGCATGCCGTCGCCGGTGAACCAATGGGCCGACGGAGTACGGGGGTTGGGTCCGTTGCGCACGTACCAGCCGGTCAGCTCGGGTGGGAGGGTGCCGGTGACATCGAGGTCGTGGGCGGTGTGCTCGGCGTCGACGGGGGAGAAGTTGTCCCGCAGGTGGAAGGGGCCGGCGTTCACTTGGCGCCCTCCTGCGAGGCGGCGCCGCCCTGCTGCACGGCGGTCAGGTGGCGGGCGCGGGCGATCGCGGGGTAGCGGACCGTGAAGAGGATCGGGATCACGATGCCGGCGATGGTCAGGGCGGTGCGGGCGCCGCCGTTGTCCGGCTGGTAGTGGTGCAGCAGGGCCGAGCCCACGCCGGTGATGGTGAACGAGGCCGCCCACACCGCGGTGATGACCTTGTTCACGCGGAGGAACAGGGGGTTGTTCCAGAACTCCGCGGGCACCGTCGTCCGCGCGATGCCGAGTGTGAACGGCCTGCCGATCGCCAGGGAGCCCCAGGCCGTCAGGGCCAGCCAGAGCGAGGATCCGGCGGAGGCGTAGTGCTCCACGAACGCGGATCCGGACGCCGCGAAGGCGACCGTGGTGGCCACGGCGAAGAACAGCGCGGCGCTGATCTCGACGACCTGCGCGTCCCAGGCGCGGCCCTGGCCGCGCTGGTAGGCGATCAGCGCCACTGCGGCGACGAGGCCGGCGAGCAGCGCGTACCGGACGTCGATGCTGCCGATGAGGAGGCTGACGACGATCCATGGAAGGAAGCTGCGCAGGTACTGCATGGTCATGTCCCCCTGGAGGAGTGGTCCTCGATATTCCTGAACTGACATGTGAAAGATAGAACCTCCTGTCTCGACATGTCAATGATGGAACGTTGGGGTTAGAGTGGAGCCATGAGTCTTCGCCACGCACTGCTGGGGCTGCTGTCCAACGGACCGGGCAGCGGATACGACCTTCTCGGCACCTTCAAGTCGACCCTGTCGAACGTCTGGCCCGCGACCCAGAGCCAGGTCTACACGGAGCTGACCCGGCTGGCGGACGGAGGCCTGATCCGAGTCGCGGCGGAGGGGCCGCGCGGCAGGAAGACGTACGAGATCACCACCGAGGGCCGCGCGGAACTGCGGCACTGGCTGCTCGACGTCGAGCCGGACGGCTACCGCCGCAACGACATCCTGCTGCGGGTCTTCCTGCTCGGCGCCGTGGAGCCGGACGAGGCGCGGGAGTTCATGCGCCGCCGCGCCGAGATCGCCCGCATCCGCAACGCCCAGTTCACGGCGATGGACGAGGCGATCGACTGGGACGACGACACGCTCTCCGTCTACGGGCGGCTCACCCTGGAGTGGGGCAAGCGGTTCACGCGGATGCAGGCCGAGTGGAGCGAGTGGGCGGCCGAGCAGATCGCGGCGGCTGAGGGGCGAGGGCCCGCCGAGGGCGGCGGGCCTCTCTCCTAGTGCCTGCCGTCAGGTTTCCCGGGTCCTGGGACAGGGCAGCTCGGGTGCCGCGTGGTTGGGCGAACAGGTGACCAGGGTCAGGCACAAGAACAGTGGCCGGTCGAGATAGGCACCCACTGAAACGTCTCCGCCCCAGGCCAGCCTGCCCATGGCTGACATCGTCGCGTGCTCGATTCGATTCGGGTCGCGCTCGAAGGCGGAGTCGAACCGAGGGGCGTACTCCAGGAGTTGACCTTCCAGCCACTCCGCGGCGCTCTTCGGGTCCTGCCATGTGCCACGGATGAACCCGGCGGGCTTCACGAGCCAGCGGGCTGTCTCGATGGGCGGTACGTCGGACACCGGGAACTCCGCGAGAGCCTGCCGGTGCCGCTGTACGACATCCGGGTCGCAGCCCGGAACGGGATCCACGGGAGCGGGCCGGCGGATCCCCTCCTGGTCGAAGCGGGACTTCTCGCCGACCCACGTGTAGCCGTGGTGGTGCAACGGCGTTCCCTGCCCTACGCGCCCAGGCCGAAGCGGGCCGGATCGATTCCGGCCGCGTCGAGTTCGGCGGTGGTGAACCTGAGCGGTTCCCCGTCGGGCCTCTTGCTGTCCCCGACGGCCCACACGCCGGGCCCGATCCTGGCCAGCGTCACGCAGGACTCCCCATCGGGGTGGGTGTTGCCACCGCAGGCCTTCGAGAACTCGGCGCCTTCGATGGGCATGCGGTACAGGGCGTTTTCGGGCATGGGGCACCTCTCTGAGGGACTGGTTGGATGGGGACTTGCCTGGTCAAGTCCAACTGGACTCGTCGGCAGCGTCCTTCGAAACGAGCACCACGCCGGGTGCCAGAGCGATGGCACTGTCCTGGAACAGTTCATGCAGGACAGAACGGTTGCTCCCCATGGCCTTGGTCAGATGCTCGACAAGTAGCTGAGCCTCGGAAGGCAGTAAAACCATCTCCGTGTCTGCCACATGCCGACCGTTCTTCGTCAGCCAGATGGGGATATGAACGCGTCCATCCTCATCCTTCTCGGCGAGGCGACCTGGAATCGGGTCCATGCGCCATCCGTGGGCGCTCTGTTCCCCTGTCGGCTTCGGGTTTGGTGGCATGGATTAATCATCGAGCCCATTCCCGAATAACATCCAGGGTTATTCTTGTGACGGACTAAAGATCAACCCGATACGTTTCTGCCCATTGGGAAAGTTGCTTTCGTGCAGAATCGCCCAAGAGTGCTGCCTGCTCGAACTGATTGAAGATATTTCGATGTTCAGCAATGTCTCGAAATTCGCGAAACACTATGCGCCCCGTGAAGTTCTCCACGGTCACCAAGCGGTCGTCGTAGATCGTGAACGTGTTCATTGGCCCGCGTGGCGCCGCAGGGCCGGCCGGGACAACACCGAGACGCACATGGGGAAGGCGTGACAGTGATACCAGCCGGTCGATCTGCACTGCCATCGCCGGGCCGGGAACGATCTCCCATCTCACGGCCTGCTCAGTGAGCAAGAAGGTGAAGTGCTTCGACTTGTCGTAGAGGACAGCCTGCCGCTCGAGCTTGCGGGCCACCGTCTTGGAGATGTCACCTGGAGAATGAGTCAGGCTCGCCCTAATGTATTCCGGTATGGCAAGCAACCCCGTGATCATACCGGGAAGGAAGTACCGGATTTCATTGGAGTCAGCTTCCAGGGTCGCCAGTTCGGCCTGTCTTTTCTCCAGCCCTCTGCGCCATGAGGAACGCTTGTCCTGCCATTCCGTGTTGGCGATTCGAGCCAGCGTCAGGACGTCAGCGAGAACTTCTGGGGGCGCGTCGAGTGCCCGCAGGATCCGTTCGACATCCAGGAGCCTGGGCGTCTTCCTGCCTGTCTCGAACTTACTGATCTGCGACTGAGACATATTGCAACGGCGGGCGAGCCGGTCCCCGGTGAGGCCGGCTTGCTTTCTCAATTCGCGCAGCCTGTCGGCCAAGTCATTCCTTGACTGGCCCAGTTGCTCAGGCTCGTATATCACCGTGTTCTTCCACGTACTCGGCGAAGGGTACCGAGTGGAGTGTGGTGACGCGCCTCCATTCCCGGTAGGGCCCGAGGTCGCCTTCGAACATCTCTCGGTCGATCTGCGTGCCGTCGGGACGGAAGTTGAGGTGGACGAGACTGGCGTCGTCGAACATCCACCAGTCCTGACCGGTCAGGGGCAAGCCGTATGTCTCATCCGTGATGTCCAGGATCCGGATGTCCTCGCCCGCCTCGATGTTGCCGGGGATGCCCCAGGCGAACTGGTACCGCTGGTAGTCGGTCAGCGGACGCCGCACCACGCGAACGCGGCCGATCCGCCGTCCGGAGGCGACGAATCCGCGTACCCGCTCATGCCACCGCTCGTTGTGGCCGACAGGCTTGGCCCCGCCTCGCAGGAAGTGCGCGATGTTGTCGGCCTCTCTGGGCATGGTGTACGTCGGCTGAGCCTCGAAACGCCACGCGTCTCGCTCGTAAGCGTCGAACACCGTCCGCCACTCGTCACCATCCAAGAACACGGACGGCCTCCCGCAACACCGCTTCCGGAATCTCGACGAGCCCTTCGCCGTCCGGCACGCCGAACCCGTCGTAGACATCGCCCTGGACGACGATGGAGCCCCTGCCCGAGTGGCGGTAGACGTTCGGGCAGTCATCGTCGTCGCAGTTCGGCCCGCCAACTGCGCCGGTGAGCCGGGTCAGTTCCTCGCGCGCCACAAGACCTCCAGGTGGATGAGGCCTCCGACCGAGGCCGTCCATACGCGACGCTACGGAGCGTGCCCGAGCGTGTCGAGATCGACGCCGGGTTATTCCCGTTCCTGCATAAGGCTGCTGGCCTTCAGGCTGCGTATCAGGGCCAGCAACCCCCCAGGGGCAAGGGTGAGTGCGTCGTTGGGGGCTTCGCTTTCGCGGAGGAGGAGGTGGGGGGTGGTGGTGTGGGCGAGTTCGACGCAGTTCTCGCCTCCGGCGCCTGAGAAGGATGACTTCTGCCACTGCACAGACATGGTGGGGGCGCTCACAGTTCTCGGGTGATGTCGTGGATGAATTGGCGGGAGGGCTCGGCGTCGAGCGCTACGCGTTCCCCCGGTCGTATCCCCTGGCGGGCGGCCGACCCGGGTAAGCCGGACCGTCAGGCGTTCGCGTCCGGCTTCCAGTCCTGGGCGAGGAGGCCGAGCAGGACCTCGTCCAGGAACTCGCCCATCACCCAGGCCGAGGAGCGCAGTACGCCCTCGCGGACGAAGCCGTTGTGCTCGGCGGAGCGGAGCATCGCGGTGTTGTCCGACAGGGTCTCGATCTGCAGCCGATGCAGGCCGCGTACGACGAAGCCGTAGTGGCACAGCACCGCGACGACGTCGGTGCCGTAGCCCTTGCCGCGGGCGGCCGGACGCAGGCCGAGGCCGATGTGCGCGCAGCGGTTGTGGGTGTCGATGCCCCACAGCGTCGCGGTGCCGACCAGGGTGCCGCCGTCCAGCTCCACCACGGAGAACGGGACGCTCCCCTCGTTCTGGTCGTCCACGACGAGCCGCGGGTCCTTCGTGCCGGGCTTGAGCGGCCGCCATGGCCCGCCTTCGGCCCGCGAGGAGTTGACCACGTCGTCGTAGAGCTCGGCCCGCAGGATCGGGATGTCGTCCTCGTGACGGGCCCTGAGCCCGACCGTGCTGCCTCTAAGCATGCAAGCTTCTTATCCGGGCGGACCGGCCGGCGGCAAGCCGATTAGCGTCCCCCTCGGTGCAGGCAGAGGCAGACGCGCTCAGTGCAGACAGAGGCAGAACGGATGGCCCGCCGGGTCCGCGTAGACCCGCCAGTTGGCCTCCGGGCGGATCTCGTCCGTCCGCTCCAGCAGGGTCGCGCCGAGGGCGAGCGCCCGCTTCTCCTCTCCGTCGAGGTCGTCCACGTCGAAGTCCAGGTGGAGTTGCTGCGGCCGCTCCTGGCCCGGCCATTCGGGCGGTCGGTAGCCGTCCACCCGCTGGCAGGCCAGCGGTGTCCCCTCGAACCCCTGCACCTCGACCCAGTCGGCATCATCGGGGTCCGCGACGACCCGGCCGCCGAGCAACTCCGCGTAGAACTCGGCGAGTCGTACCGGATCGGCGCAGTCCAATGCGACCGCCTGCAGCTTTCGAATCAATTCCGACACTCCGTGGGGAGAGGCCGGTCGCGGCTGTATGTGATCCGAATTGACCGACCTGGTGGTTATTTCTGGCTTATATTTTAGGTTATTGAACGTAATTACCGAGTTAGTTGAATTCGATGCTTGTCGCATGAATTGCCGTTACGCTCTGCAGTCCTCGGGCGTCCGGAATCAACCGTTCCTGGTGCCCACGACCAAGGGGAAACAGCAGGGGGGATTTTGGCATGGCTACCTTCGATCAGACGGGCCAGACGGTAGGGAATCAGGTCAACGCCGAGACGGTGACCGTGAAGGACTTCGGGGGGACCGGAGTGGTGCAGGGGGACGGGTCGGGCGGCGCGGCGTTGCGGGACGCGATCGCCGAACTGCTGGGTGCGGTGGAGGAGTTGCACCGCGAGAAGGGGATCGACGACGAGACGTACGCGGGGGCGGTCGGCACGTTGCGGGAGGCGCAGCGGGCCGAGGCCGTCGAGGTGAGCGAGCCGGCCGCCGCGCAGGCCAGGAAGCGGCGGCTCGCCGTGCTGGTCGAGCGGGTCGGAGAGACGCTCGCCGGGGTGAGTGCGCTCGCTCCGCTCATCGGGCATGTGGAGAGCCTGGTCAAGGTGTTGTCCGGGGGGCAGTCATGACCAGTTACGACCAGCGGGGACAGCACGTCGGCAGCCAGTTCAACGCGGACAGTATCGGGCTCACCTTCAACTTCCCCAAGGACGAGAACCACCGCTACCTCGGCATCCAGGCGCTGCAGGCCCGGCTGTACCCGGAGGCCGAGGCCCGGTTCAGGAAGGCGATCGAGCTGGGCGACGCGGACGGCGACCTCCGCTATTACCTCGCCCTCGCCATGCTGGCGGGCCGCACCCCGCGCACCGTCGACGGGCCCACGATCCGTTCCATCGAGGAGCAGCTCCAGGCGGCGGTGCGCGCACCCGGCGCCCGCCCGCACGCCTACGCGCTGTGGGCCGTCATACGCGAGGACCACTACGAGGGCCAGGGACGCGCGTACGACCCGCCGACCCCGCACGAGCTGATGGCCTCCGCGCACGACGCCGACGTACGGCACATCATGGAGATCGTCACGCTCGTGGAGGCGACCGAGTCCGCTGTGTGGCGGGCCCTCGTCGAGCGCGTCGGGGTGGCGCCGCTGCCGCAGTCGGGCCGTAACCGCGAGCCCCGGGGGCGCAACACCGAGCGCGCCAGGCTCATGCGGAAGTACTTCACCCCGGTGCCCGATCCGCTGGACGCGAGCACGGACCAGGCGCTGATGCTGGGCGGCGGCGGTGGCGCCGTGATCGGACTGGTCACGCTGGTCGCCGCGTCCGGCGGTGGCGCGTTCCTCGGCTTCGTGCTGCTGGTCGCGGGCGCGATCGTCGGGGTGAAGGCGGCGGGCCGCTACCTGGAGAAGAAGAAGGAGTTCGACGCGGCGTGGGAGGCGAGCCATCCGCGGCCTTCCGACGCACAGGTCGCGCAGTGGTTCGACGAGGACAAGGCGTTCGTCGCCCAGCACGCCCACCAGCGGCTGAACATCTCCGGCCTGAGGCTGGTGACCCGCCTGGTGCCGCTGTACGGGCAGGACGTCAACTCCGAGATCCAGGTCGGCGGGGACGGCATCGTCCGTTTCTCCCGCTACCGAGCCGTCCTGGTCGCGATGACCGAGTCCCATCTCAGCGCCTGCCTGTGCACCTGGGACTTCGTCACCGGTGAACTGCTGGAGGACAAGACGTACGAGTACTACTACCGCGACATCGTCTCCCTCACCACGCACACCAACCACCGGTCGGGCAACGCCCTGCGCGGCGATCTGAACGAGTCGTCCAGGAACGGCAGGAACAGCCGGCGCTACCAGGTCACGCAGGCCCGTGAGTTCCGGCTGGAGGTGGCCAGCGGCGGCGGCATCGAAGTCGTCACCCATGTGAGCATCGCCATGGAGGACGGCTCGGAGGAGGCGAACTCCCAGTCGCCCACCATCCCCGAGTCCGGCGAGGGCGACGCCCTCAAGGCGATCCACGCCCAACTCCGGCTGCGGAAGGGGGAACGCTGACGCCGGTCGCTCCCGGAGGGTGAGCGCTGAGGGTGACGGCGTAGCGGGTGCGGTGCCTACTTGGTGCTGTCCTGCGTCGTTGCGGCCGTCTGCTGCGCGGCGACGAAGCGGGCGCGGGCGATGTCGGGGTAGCGGACCGTGAACAGGATCGGGAGGGCGATGCCGGCGATGGTCAGGGCCGTGCGGGCGGTGCTGTTGTCCGGCTGGTAGTGGTGCAGCAGGGCCGAGCCCACGCCGGTGACGGTGAAGGCGGCCGCCCACACCGCGGTGATGGCCTTGTTCACGCTGAGGAACAGCGGGCTGTTCCAGTGCTCGGCGGGCACCGTCGTCCGTGCGATGCCGAGGGTGAACGGCCTGCCGATCGCCAGCGAGCCCCACGCCGTCAGCGCCAGCCACAGGGAGGACCCGGCGGAGGCGTAGTCCTCCACGAACGCCGAGTCGGGCGCGGCGCAGGCGACCGTGGTGGCCACGGCGAAGAACAGTGCGGCGCTGATCTCCACGACCTGCGCGTCCCACGCCCGGCCGCCGACACGTTGGTAGCCGATCAGGGCGACGGCGACGGCGAGGCCCGCGCCGAGCGCGAGGCGGACGTCGACGCTTCCGATGAGGATGCTGACTGCTATCCACGGAAGAAAGCTGCGCAGGTACTGCATGGTCTTGTCCCCCTGAGTGCGAGGCCGATCGCCTCGCTTGATGTTCCTGTTCTGACATGTCGAAGATAGAAGGTCAGGTAGTGACATGTCAAGGGTGGAGTATCGGGGTTAGAGTGGGAGCCATGAGCCTTCGCCACGCACTGCTGGGGCTGCTGTCCAACGGACCGGGCAGCGGCTACGACCTCCTGGGTGCCTTCAAGTCGACCCTGTCGAACGTCTGGCCCGCGACCCAGAGTCAGGTCTACACCGAGCTGACCCGGCTGGCCGACGCGGACCTGATCAGAGTCGCAGAAGAGGGGCCGCGCGGCAGGAAGACGTACGAGATCACCGCCGACGGCGGCGAGGAGCTGCGGCACTGGCTCCTCGGGGTCGACCCGGACGGCTACCGCCGCAACGACATCCTGCTGCGGGTCTTCCTGCTCGGCGCCGTGGAGCCGGACGAGGCGCGGGAGTTCATGCGCCGCCGCGCCGAGATCGCCCGCATCCGCAACGCCCAGTTCACGGCGATGGACGAGGCGACGGACTGGGACGACGACACGCTCTCGGTCTACGGGCGGCTCACCCTGGAGTGGGGCAAGCGGTTCACGCGGATGCAGGCCGAGTGGAGCGAGTGGGCGGCCGAGCAGATCGCGGCGGCGGCCTCGGGGGAGCGGGCGGACAGCTAGAGCCGGCTTGCTTGCCCGGCTGGCCGGCTCAGCTCACGCGGGGAAACCGCGCCTGGAGCGTCCAGATCGCCGGGTTCTCGGCGAGGTCGTCGTGCAGGTCCGTGAGGTCCGCGAGCAGGTCGTGCAGGAAGTCACGGGCCTCGCGGCGGAGTTCGGAGTGCGAGAAGGTCAGCGGCTCCTCGTCCCGCTGCATCCAGTCGGCCTCGATGTCGACCCATCCGAAGCGGCGCTCGAAGTGCATGAGGTCGGTCGACTCGGTGAAGTCGAGCTCCGCGTGCTGTGGGCGGGAGGCCCGGCTGCCGCGCGGGTCCTGATCGAGGTGCTCCACGATGGCACACAGCGCCCACGCGAAGTCGAGCACCGGCACCCATCCCCAGGCTGTGGACAGCTCCCGGTCCGCCTTGGTGTCGGCGAGATAGACATCGCCGCAGAACAGGTCGTGGCGGAGGGCGCGGACGTCCGCACGGCGGTAGTCCGTCTGCGGCGGGTCCGGGAAGCGGTTGGAGAGGGCGTAGCCGATGTCGAGCACGTAGGTGATGGTGTCACGGGTGCTCAGTCCCTGCGCCGGGCCCGGCGCGCTGTGCATATGGCCCGAAGCTCGGACGAACATCCGTAGTTCGGGCAACCGTCCGCATAGGATCACCGACGTGCCCCGATCCTCCGCCGCCGCCCCCTCTGCCCTGGCCCTCACGCTCACCCTGGCCCTCACCGCGTGCGGCGGCAGCGGTGTGCACGGCACCCCCGGTGCCTCCGGCGTCCGCGATCCGTACTTCCCGAAGGCGGGAAACGGTGGGTACGACGTCACGCACTACGCCCTGACCCTCGCCTACGACCCCGAGTCGGAGAAACTCACCGGCAAGGCGGAGATCACGGCGCGCGCCACCCAGGACCTCAGTGCGTTCGACCTCGACCTGAAGGGGCTGGACGTCGGCGGCGTCACCGTCGAGGGGCGCGGCGCCCGCTGGAACCGCAGCGGCCAGGAGCTGACCGTGCGCCCGCACGACGACCTCGACAAGGGCGAGACCTTCCGTACGACGGTCCGGTACTCGGGCAAGCCGGTGACGATCACCGACGCGGACGGTTCGCAGGAGGGCTGGCTGCGGACCGCCGACGGCGCCGTCGGGCTCGGCGAGCCGACCGGGTCCATGACCTGGTTCCCCGGCAATCACCACCCCTCCGACAAGGCGACCTACGACATCACGGTGACCGTGCCCAAGGGGCTGACGGCCGTCTCGAACGGGGAGCCGACGGGTGAGTCCACCAAGAAGGGCCATGCGACGTTCAGTTGGCACACCGCCCAGCCGATGGCGAGCTATGTCGCCACGGTCGCGATCGGCACGTACAAGGTGAGCCGCTCGGTGACGAAGGACGGCGTGCCCGTGTATGTCGCCGTCGACCCGACGCAGGCGAAGGCGAGCGCGAAGGTGCTGGCGAAGATCCCCGAGATCATGGCGTGGGAGAAGCTCAACTTCGGCCCGTACCCCTTCACTTCGACCGGCGCGATCATCGGCGGCCCGGACGACGCGGGCTACGCCCTGGAGACCCAGAACCGCCCCTTCTTCCCCGGCGCCACCGACACCGGCACCCTCGTCCACGAACTGGCCCACCAGTGGTACGGCGACTCGGTCACCCCCAAGAGCTGGCGCGACATGTGGCTGAACGAGGGCTTCGCCACCTACGCCGAGTGGCTGTGGCAGGAGGATCACGGCGGGGACAGCGCCGACGAGATCTTCAACTCCCTCTACAAGGGCGACTATTACGACGACGCGAAGGACAACGAGGCCATCTGGGCCTTCCCGCCCGGGAAACCCGACAGCGCCGCGCACATCTCCGACCCGCCCGTCTACGACCGCGGCGCGATGGTCCTCCACAAGATCCGCGAGACCGTCGGCGACGACACGTTCTACGACATCATCCAAGGCTGGGCCGCCGCCCACCGCCGCGGCAACGCCGACACGGACGACTTCACGGCGTACGTCGAGAAGAAGGCGCCCGGCAAGGACTTCACGGAGATCTGGGACGACTGGCTGTACGGGGACGGCAAGCCGGACCGCCCCTGAACATGAGGCCACCTCTGGTCACCGTGACGAGACGGGGACTCGGTACGCCGACAGCGTGGTCCGGCGTACCGAGTCGCGGACCGGCCAACCGGCCGGTCCGCACCGCTAGTTCACGTTGACGCCGCTCCACGCGGCGGCCACGGCCGCCCGCTCCGGGCTGCTCGCGCCGTACAGGTCGCTCGCCGCCTGGAGGGTGGCGGTGCGGGCGGCCGCGTAGTCGGTGGACGAGGTGAAGTACGTGGTCAGGGCCTTGTACCAGATCTGGTCGGCCTTGGCGCGGCCGATGCCGGTGACCGTCGAGCCGTTGGACGTCGGGGAGTTGTAGCTGACCCCGTTGATGGTCTTCGCGCCGCTGCCCTCGCTCAGCAGGTAGAAGAAGTGGTTGGCGACACCCGATGAGTAGTGCACGTTGAGCCGGCCGACGTTGCGGGACCAGTAGTCGGCGGAGCTGCCGTCCTTGCTGGGCTTGTCCATGTAGCGCAGGGGCGTGCCGTTGCCGTTGATGTCGATCTTCTCGCCGATGAGGTAGTCACCGGGGTCGGAGGAGTTGTTCGCGAAGAACTCCACCGAGGTGCCGAAGATGTCGGAGGTGGCCTCGTTCAGGCCGCCGGACTCGCGGGTGTACTTCAGACCCGCGGTGGCCGCCGTGAGCCCGTGGCTCATCTCGTGGCCGGCGACGTCGAGAGCGGTCAGCGGGTGGTTGTTGGTGATGCCGTCGCCGTAAGTCATGCAGAAGCAGCTGTCGTCCCAGAACGCGTTGACGTAGGCGCTGCCGTAGTGGACGCGGGAGTAGGCGGCCTTGCCGTCGCCGGCGATGCCGTTGCGGTTGAAGGCGGACTTGTAGAAGTCCCATGTCACGGCGGCGCCGTAGGCGGCGTCCACGGCGGCGGTCTGGCGGTTGGCCGGGGTGCCGTCGCCCCAGGCGTCGTCCGCGTCGTGGAAGAGGGTGCCCGTGCCGGACGTACCGCCATTGAGGTCGTACGTCTTGTGACCGCCGCGGCCGCCGTCGGTCAGGTCGAAGCCGCCGGAGGCGGAGGCGGTGGTGCCCAGGGTCACGCTGCCGCTGTACTCGCTGGTGCCCGTGCCGGTGTCGATCGCCTGGTAGGAGTAGATCTTCTTGCCGGTGGTGGCGTCGGTGACGACGTGCAGCTCGCTCGGGGTGCCGTCGTGCTGGAGGCCCTTGACGACGGACTCGTAGGCGAGGACGGGCTTGGCGCCGGCGGCCCAGATCACCTTGCGGGCGGTGGCCGAGGTGGCCTTGTCGGCGGCGGCGAGCGCGGACTTCTTCGCGGTGGCGGCGGAGACGGCGGCGTCGGTGGACGCCACGGATATCCGGGCCTTCGACGCCTTGTTGACGCCCTTCAGGTCGCCGCTCTTCGTCACATGCGTGACCAGGTCGCCGCCGAGGACGGGCAGTCCGGCGTACGTCCGCTCGTAGCGGGTGTGGACGGTGCCGTTCGCGTCCTTGACCACGTCACGGACGACGAGCTTCTCCTGCGCGCCGAGCCCGAGCTCGTGGGCCGTCGAACCGGCGTCCGCCTGAGCGGACTTGATCGCGGCGGTGCGGGCGGAGGCGCTCAGCGGGACGGCGGAGGCCCCCGCCTTCGGGGTGGGGGAGGCGGTGGCCGAGCCGCTCTGTACGGCGAGGACGACCATCGAAGCCGACGCGGCGAGGGCGGCGGCGCGCAGCGCGGTCTTGCGCGGGGTACGCGAGGCACGGGACTGCTGGGTCACTCGAACTCCTTCAGACGAACCACTGGGGATGAGCCGGCCGGCCTCATGGTTGGGGCACAGCCACCTCACAGATGTGGGGTGTGAGGGTGAAGCCTGAGGGGAAGTGCGAGGAGAGAGTGGCACTGTGCACCCCCCTTTTGACAGGGGGCCGTCAACTCTTTACGTGTTCGTATCCGAAAGCCGGGCGGTGCCGACCGCTATACGGACGCCTTCGGAGTCGCGAGCGGTTTGCGCAACACCGCGCAGGGGCGGGCCAGTTGGAGGTCTCGGCGGTGGCCGATGACCTCGTAGCCGAGGGTCGTCCAGAAGGCGAGGGCCTTCGGGTTGTTGTCGAGGACGGCGAGGCGTACGGCGGCCCGGCCCGCGCTGTGGAAGCGGTTCTCGACGAGGGTCGCCAACTCCTTGCCGTAGCCCTTGCGCTGCTCGTCCGCGGCCACGAGGAGCAGGCCGATCCACGGGTCGGGGTCCGCGGGGTCGGGGTGGTGCTCGAGGGTGATCACGACGCCGACGAGCCGCCCGGCGCTGCGCGCGAGCAGTACCTGCACGTCCGGGTTCGCCAACTCGTCGGCCAGCGCGGCGGCCACCTGCTCCGGCCGGATGTCGTCCGGGTCCGGGAAGTCCCCGCTGAGTGCGTGGAAGGCGCGGTTGGAGGCGTAGAGCGCGGTGAGTTCGGTGAGCAGCGGGGCCGGGATGTCGTGGTCGGCGGCGAGGGGGAGGAGATCCAGACGCATGGGCGGAGGTTAGCCAAAGCCGGGGGAGGGGCCGGGGTGCCTGGCCGGAATTCGGGTGCGGGTCCCGTCGTGGCCTGCGATCGTCTTCCGCTGTGAACAGTGATGACGATGTGATTCTTCGTCGTGCGGAGGACTCCGACGCGCGCGCGGCGGCCGACGTGTGGCTGCGTTCCTTCGGTGCGGCGCTGCCGGACGTGCGGCGGGCGCACACGGACGACGAGGTGCGGGACTGGTTCTCGTACGTCGTCGTGCCGGCGTGCGAGACCTGGGTGGCGGTCGCCGAGGGCGCCGTGGTGGGGCTTCTGGTGCTCGACGACGGGGAGTTGGAGCAGCTCTACCTCGAACCGTCGTGGCGCGGACGCGGGCTGGGCGACCGGTTCGTCGCGCTGGCCAAGGAGCGGCGGCCCGACGGCCTGGGGCTGTGGACGTTCCAGGTCAACGACGCGGCGCAGCGGTTCTACGAGCGGCACGGCTTCGTCGAGACCGAGCGGACGGACGGGCTGCGCAACGAGGAGAAGGAGCCGGATGTGCGGTATGTCTGGCAGCCGTAGAGGCCCCGGGGAGTGACGCGAGGGGCCCGGCACAACCGTGCCGGGCCCCTCGTCGGTCCACTGCCCTGCGGCAGACGTCAGACGCTGACGCCGAAGTCCTGGGCGATGCCGACCAGGCCCGAGGCGTAGCCCTGGCCGACCGCGCGGAACTTCCACTCCGCGCCGTTGCGGTACAGCTCGCCGAAGACCATCGCGGTCTCGGTGGCGGCGTCCTCCGACAGGTCGTAGCGCGCGATCTCGGCGCCGCCGGCCTGGTTGAGGATGCGGATGTAGGCGTTGCGGACCTGGCCGAAGTTCTGCGAGCGGTTCTCCGCGTCGTAGATCGAGACCGGGAAGACGATCTTCTCGACGTCGGCGGGGAGGCCCGCCAGGTTGACGTTGATCGCCTCGTCGTCGCCCGCGCCCTCACCCGTGCGGTTGTCGCCGGTGTGGACGATGGTCTGGTCCGGGGTCTGCTTGTTGTTGAAGAAGACGAAGTGACCGTCCGAGTAGACCTTGCCCTGGGGGTTGACGGCGATGGCCGACGCGTCCAGGTCGAAGTCGGTACCCGTGGTGGTGCGGACGTCCCAGCCGAGGCCCACGGTGACGGCGGTCAGGCCCGGAGCCTCCTTGGTGAGCGAGACGTTGCCACCCTTGGACAGGCTTACAGCCATTGTTGGGAGTCCCTTCCCTCGTTGCGTACGAGCAGTCTTGTCCGTACGTATGGGCTTCGTACGGCACGAAGCTACAGCTACCTCTATGAACGCCAAGAGGGGTACCCGAGGTTCCAGGTCTCTTTACTTTCTTTACCCGGGATATTCGAGTGACGTGGACCGGACAGAACGGGGAACATGGAGCCCATGTCCGGTCCCTACCTCATCCGCGGCTCCGTCTCCCTTCCCGAGGCCGAGCTCCTCTGGCGTTTCTCGCGGTCCGGTGGTCCGGGCGGGCAGCACGTCAACACCAGCGACACCCAGGTCGAGCTCGGTTTCGACCTGGCGAAGACCGCGGCGCTCCCGCCGGTGTGGAAGGAGCGCGCCCTGGAGAAGCTGGCCGGCCGGCTCGTCGACGGCGTCATCACCGTCCGCTCCTCCGAGCACCGGTCCCAGTGGCGCAACCGCGAGACCGCCGCCGTACGCCTCGCCGCCCTCCTCGCCGAGGCCACCGCCCCGCCGCCCAAGCCCCGCCGGCCCACCCGCATCCCGCGCGGGATCAACGAACGGCGGCTGCGCGAGAAGAAGCAGCGCTCCGACACCAAGCGCGGCCGCACCGGACGCGACTGGGGCTGAGAGCCTGTGCACAGGCTCTGACCTGCGCAGTCGCCGCTCCCGTCACATTCACCGCCTCCGAAGCGTCAAGTCACTGACGGACCGAGGCGAGGAGATGCGAGCGATGAGCGACGGCGGATTCCCGACGACCGGCAGCGGTCGGGACGATCAAGGCCAGGAGCGTGACTTCCTCGCCCGGAAGTTCGAGGACCACCGCGGTCATCTCCGCGCCGTGGCCTACCGCATGCTCGGCTCGGTCACCGAGGCCGACGACGCCGTGCAGGAGGCCTGGTTCAAGGTGAACCGCGCCGACTCCAGCAAGGTCGGCAATCTCGGCGGCTGGCTGACCACGATCGTGGGCCGGGTCTGCCTCGACATGCTGCGCTCCCGCAGGTCACGCGCCGAGGAGTCGCTGGAGGAGTCCGGTGGCGGGCTGGGCGGCCTGCTCGGCGGCGTGCGGATGCCGGAGCCCGTGCTCAGCCCGGTCAGCGGGACCGACCCCGAACAGCAGGCACTGCTCGCCGACTCGGTGGGCCTCGCCCTGCTCGTGGTCCTGGAGACGCTGAACCCCGCGGAGCGGCTCGCGTTCGTGCTGCACGACCTGTTCGGCGTGCCGTTCGAGGAGATCGCGCCCATCGTGGGCCGTACGCCGGCGGCGTCCCGTCAGCTCGCCAGCCGCGCCCGGCGCCGGGTCCAGGGCGGGGCGCCCGCGCCCGATCCCGACCTGGAGCGCCAGCGGGAGGTCGTCGACGCCTTCCTGGCGGCCGCGCGCGAGGGCGACTTCGACGCGCTCGTCGCGGTTCTCGACCCGGACGTGGTGGCGCGGACCGAGGCCGGCGTGACGACCGGTGCGCGAGCCGTGGCCGCGGGGGCGAGCAGCTTCGGGCATCTGGCCCGGATCGCGCAGCCCGCACTCGTCAACGGCACGGCGGGTGTCGTGGTGTTCGCCGAGGAGCGCCTCGTCAGCGTCCTGGCCTTCACGGTGGTGCGCGGGAGGATCGCGGTGATCGACATCCTGAAGGACCCGGAGCGGCTGGCCGCGCTGGACGTCACGGTCCTGGAGCGGTAGCCGGAGAGCGCGGTGGCCGCAGAGCGCGGTAACCGGAGAAAGCAGCGGCCGCAGAGCGCGGGCTAGCCGAGCTGCCGGTACCTGCCCTGGAAGTACGCCAGCGGCCCGCCGTCCGCGCTCGGCACCGAGGCCGTCAGCACGCGCCCGATGACGAGCGTGTGGTCGCCCGCCTCCACCCGCTGCTCCGTGCGGCACTCCAGGGTCGCCAGCGCACCGCCCACCATCAGCGCTCCGGACACCTTGCCGCGGACGTAGGGGATGTCCTCGAAGAGCAGCCGGTCGCTGATACGGCCCTTCATGGCGAAGCGGCCCGCGATATGGCGCTGGCTCTCGGCGAGCACGGAGACGGCCCACAGGGGCTGCTCGGCGAGCAGGTCGTCCATCCGGGAGCCGTCGCGCAGGCTGACCAGGACCAGGGGCGGGTCAAGGGAGACGGACATGAAGGCCGTCGCGGTCATGCCGACGTCGTCGCCGCCGGGCCCGTCCGGGTCCAGCGCGGGATCGTGGGCGGTCACCAGGACCACGCCCGCGGCCAGCCGGGACATGGCGGCGCGGAACTCGTCGTTGCTCACCCCCTCAGCATGCACGGCCGGGTGGGGGAGAGCGGCAAGGGGAGTCTTCAGCACGGGGAAACGCTAGTGTCCGCCAGGCGATCGCCACATCGGCCGACAGCCCGAGCCGGGTCCTAGGACCGGAGACCGACGGGCCATTGGTCATTAGTCAGTGACGGCCGATCCATTACTGGCACACTCACTCACAGCATTCGCACAGCCGCCCAAACCGTGTTCAGTAAACGCACCTGAAAACACAGAAACTCCACTCAATTGTTCACGTTCCGCTGTGACTTGAGTCACAGGAGCCATATTTTGTTGACCCTGTGTACCGAGTGAGCAGCGCGCTGTGATTCAGTGGCGGGGACGCTGCACGAAGCTGGGCGAGAAGCTGGCAAGTAGCTACCGATCAGTACCGGAGTAGTACCGGAGAGAACGAGTAGTACGCCGGAGAGCACCCTGGAGTTGCTGCGACGTCTCGAGGGGAGGGCGCATGGAGACCGAGTCCGAGCCGTACGTCCGTCTTGCGACGCTGCGGCAACTGCATCAGGTGATGGCGGACATGAACACCGCCCGGAGCCTCGCGGACACGCTGCAGACGGTCGCCGACGGCGTGGTCAACGGCCTCGGCTACGAGCTGGCGTGTGTGAACCTCGTACGCCCCGACGGCGACCTCGTCGTCGCCGCCCTCGCCGGGAACTCCGCCGCCGAGGCCCTCATTACCGGCCGTGTCGGCTCACGCGCCTCCTGGGACCGCCGCCTCGGCATGGGCGAGGCCTGGGGCGACCTGCGGTTCATACCGCACACCGAGGGCTGGGTCCTCGACGAGGACGACGTACCGCAGTGGTACACCGACGGGCCCGCGCCCCGCTTCGAGGACGAGTGGCACCCCTCCGACCGGCTCTTCGCTCCGATGTACACCCCGGGGGTCTCCGGCAGCAGCTGCGGCGAGCTGATCGGCGTGCTCTCCGTGGACCGGCCGCGCAACGGCCGGCACCCCGGCGCCTGGGGCCGCGAGGCCCTCCAGATGTACGCGTTCCAGGCCGCCATCGCGATCAGCAACGCCCGGCTGCGCGCCAACATGCAGCGCGCCCTCGTCCGACTGGAGCGCGAGCAGCAGGCCCTGCGCGCCAGCGAGGAATCCTTCCGCCAGGCCTTCGAGTACGCGCCGTCCGGCATGGCCATCGCCGAGATGGGCGGTGACCAGCACGGCCGGATCCTGCGCACCAACGACGCCCTGTGCCGCCTGCTGGGCCGCCCCGCCTCCGCGATGCGCCGCTACTCCTTCTCCGACCTCGTCCACCCCGAGGACATAGGCACCCTGCTCCGGACCTCCGCCGAGGGCGGACGCGCCGAGCTGCGCCTCGGCCGCCGCGACGGCACCTACGTCTGGGTGTCGCTGCGCAACTCCGTCGTCGCCGACGCCGCCGACGGCCCCCGCTTCCTCCTCACCCACGTCGAGGACATAGAGGAGCGCAAGCGCCGCGAGCTCCAGCTCGCCCACCGCGCCTCCCACGACTCCCTCACCGGCCTGCCGAACTCGGCCGAGCTGCGCTCCCGGCTCAGCTCCCGCCTCTGCCGCCGTCCCACGTCGGCGCAGCTCGGCGCGGTCGAGTCGCTGGACGCGGCGTACGGGCACGGACAGGTGGAGTACGCCGACACGCACCCGGCCCTCGACCAGCACGACCCGCACGCCCTGAACGGTCACGGGCACGGCTTCGACTTCCGGACCGGCGCGGAGGCGTTCGGCGCCTTCGACCACCATGTGCACACCGTCGCGCCCGAAGGTGAGACCGACGACGGCACCAAGGGCCTCGCCGTGCTCTTCTGCGACCTCGACGGCTTCAAGTCGATCAACGACCGGTTCGGGCACAACGCGGGCGACGCGGTGCTGATCGAGGTGGCCAGGCGGCTGAGCAGACAGGTCCGTGACGGTGACACGGTCGCCCGGCTCGGCGGCGACGAGTTCGTGGTCCTCGCCGACGGGCTCGGCCGCGCCGACGCACAGGACCTCGCGGTCCGGCTGCGAGGCGAGATCATCCAGCCCATCCGGATCGACGGACGCGCGATGCGGGTCGGCGCCAGCTTCGGCATCGGATGGGCACACTGCGGGATGACGGCGGACGAAGTGTTGAAATCCGCTGACGAACGGATGTACGTCGAGAAACGTTCTCGTCCCAAACAGCACAGGCGTGCGGGATAGCCCGAAGATCCCCGCAGGTCAGTGGGTCGATGCGGTGAAGGACACCCGTTTGGACCAGTGGGAGCGGGTAGGCTCCTGCGCATTAAGGAGCACCAAGGGGTCACTCGCTCCACGGCCGTACGGGCCGGAGTTCGTTCCGCATTCACGGGATGAGTTCTGAGTGACCAGCCCGAGCCGTCACCGATGAGGGGGTGACCTTGACGGCTACGTTCCGTACAGGTGTGTCGACCCACCAGGCTGTGCTTCCTCAGCAGCCTGCTCTGGAACCTGTGCCTGCAGACACCTCTGGGAGCAGAGACGAAACGGGGTGCGGGGCTCCGCCCGGCCAGGGCGGGGAAGCCGGTACGGGACATAGGCGAGGGGATACCCGTGGCGCGATCACCTTCGCGAGCGGGAGTCACACCGCACTCACCCTGGGTTGAGTGCGGGAGAACACGCTGTCGGTGACGACGGCACCATCAACGAGGACCACATGACGCACGACCATGAGGCACTGGACATACCGGGGTTGCGTGAGCCGCCAGAACCTGGCGCAGGAGCACCCCGGGTGTTCGTTCTGGACCGCAAGGGGTGCCCGCTGATGCCCTGCCACCCAGCCAGGGCTCGTGAACTGCTGCGGAGGGGCCGGGCCGTTGTCGCCCGGTACACGCCCTTCACGATTCGCATCAAGGATCGCCTGGTTGAGAACTCTGAAGTGGCCGGCGTCGTTGTTCGGATCGACCCTGGGTCGAAGGCGACGGGCATCGCGGTAACCGATGACATCACACGGGCTGCGGCCGCTCCCGGTGGGGTCATCGTTCTTCGGCGCGGGCTGTACGCCGTGGAACTGCTGCACCGTGGCGGGGCCATCCGGAAGAGCATGGAGCAGCGCGCGAGCTATCGAAGGCGTCGCCGCGTGGCCAACACGCGATACCGCGCCCCCCGCTTCGATAACCGTCGCCGCCCCGACGGTTGGCTGCCTCCTTCTCTGCAGCACAGGATTGACACGGCCTGGTGCCAGGTGGAGCGACTTGCGCGGCTGGCTCCACTGACCGAAGTCCACATCGAGCGGGTCGCCTTCGATAGTCACGCCATGTCGGCTGGACGGGATCTGACCGGGGCTGAATACCAGCAAGGAACTCTCGCAGGGTATGAGCTGCGCCACTATCTGCTTGAGAAGTGGGGACGGTGTTGCGCGTACTGCGGGAGGAGTGGTGTTCCCTTGCAGATCGAGCACATACAGCCCAAGGCCAGTGGCGGCTCGAACCGCGTCTCGAATCTCACGCTCTCGTGTGCGCCCTGCAACCAGGCCAAAGGCGCCCGCTCGATCGATGACTTCCTGAAGGACAGGCCATCAGTCGTCGCGAAGCTCAAGCAGCAGGCCAAGACCCCTCTTCGGGATGCGGCTGTGATGAACGCCACCCGCTACCGTCTTGCTGACCGGCTTCATGGCCTTGGGCGCTCGGTTTTGTGCTGGTCCGGAGGTAGGACGAAGCGTAACCGAGTCCTGAACGGCCTAGCCAAGTCGCACACCCTCGACGCTCTGGCTGTCGGCGAGGTGGAATCCAGCTGCCGTATTGTGCGTTACCCCTCGCATGTGTTGGTTGCTGCCGCTACTGGGCGTGGCAGCTATGCGCGCACTCGCACTGACAAGCACGGATTCCCTCGTCTCGCATTGCCGCGTACCAAGTCACATCATGGTTTCCAAACAGGCGATCTCGTACGTGCGAACGTGCCAGCCGGAATCAAGGCTGGCACGCATACGGGTCGAGTCGCCGTCCGAGCGTCTGGGCGCTTCAACATCCGTACACGGAGTGGCATCGTGCAAGGCATCGGCCATCAATATGTGCGGCTGCTTCAGCGCGCGGATGGCTATGGCTATGCCATTCGTGTAGAGGAAGAACAGAACCGACGTTCCCCGGCCCGAGCCGCCGGTGTCGATGCAGGAGGAGTTCGATGACGCCCGGCAACAACGGCGCGAGCACGCCCGAGGACGACGACCCGTTCGGCTATCTGTACGCCGACGGTCAGGCCAATGGAGCCGTCCCGCCCAGCGGGGGCGGTGGCTACGGCTACCCCGGCTCGGTCAACCGGGTGCGCGCGGTCGGCGAGCGCCAGTACGGCCAGCCGCAGGCCGCCCAGACCACGCCGTACGGCCAGCAGGTGCCCCAGCAGCCCCAGCCCTACGGCCAGCCGAACGCGCAGTATGCGGCGCCCGAGACCTTCCCCGGCGGCGCGGACACCACCCGGCAGGTGCCGATGGGCGGTGACGGCGGCGGGCGGCGCGGCCCCAACACCAAGGGCCTCCTGATCGGCGCCATCGCCGTGGTCGCGGCGGTCGTCATCGGTATCGGCGTCGCTATGCTCGGCGGCGACTCGGACGACGACAAAGGTGGCGACGCGGCGGGGAGCACCCCGACGGCCTCCCAGAGCGCGGAGCCGAGCCAGTCCGCCACGACGGCGGCCGCGGACGACGACGCGGAGCTGCCGAAGGCCGACGCGAAGGCACTGAAGCTGACCGGTACCACCACGGCGTCCGACATCGAGGGCGCCAAGGCGGACGGCGGCATCTACGTCACGGGCTTCAACCAGGTCGGCGCGAGCGTGACCTGGACGCCGAGCGGCATCCCCAAGGACGGCAAGTACACGCTGTACGTCGGCTACGGGGTGCCTGGCAAGGAAGCCAACGCCACGCTCACGGTCAACGGCACGACATCGACCACGCCTGTCGACATGAAGAATTGGGCGAACGCGCCAGAGGGCGACTATAAAAAGGGCTGGACGCATTCGTACAACTGGATCCAACTCAATAAGGGAACGAACACGATCAAGATCTCGTGCGAGCAGGGCAATCAGTGCGACGCCAACCTCGACCAGGTGTGGCTGGTCAAGGGTTGGGTCGACAGCTGACCCGCCGATTTTGAAACCGCCGCCTCTCAGAGAGGCGGCGGTTTCAAACTTCCGGGACTGTCTCGTTTACTAAGAGGTCCAGTCGGTGCAAGAATTGAGGAGGGTGCTGCCCTCGAATCTTGCTATCTGTACTCCGACATCATGGATGCCGGTGTTGTTCGTCGCGGTCGTATCCCAATTCAGGTTGGTTCCCACGCCGTGGTAATTGGCGTGCCACGGCCAGTACTTGATGGTTCCGGCGTAGTTCTTCGTGAGTAGGCGGACGCTGACGTGGTGATCATCAGCAAGAGCGTCGTATGCATTCATGGTGAGGGCGACTGTGTACTCGGGCTGATTGTAGTTGTAGACGATTATGCCGCCGCTAGCGCCAGTTGTGCTGCACCACCTGTCAACGTCCTGAGCCGCCGCTGGGGTGGCCGTGATGATGCCGATAAGTGCCGCGGAACTCGCCACGCCTGCCGCAGTGGTGAGGATCCTTTTCACGATACCCCCTAGATTTGACATGTACCCGTCAATGGTTCCAAAATTGCTGAGTGAAGTCAAGGGGATGAATTGCAGGTGTGGAAATGGAGCATTTCAGGCCGCGGATTCCTCGCGAATGACTGAAATTTGTCCCATCAGCTCCTCGTACGCTGCATGCTCGAACTCCCCTGCCGCCTTGGCTGCTACCGATGCCCCCGCCAAGGCCGCAGCTCGCGCCAGCCGGTCCGGCCACGGCAGGTGTTCCACCAGGCCCGAGAGCAGGCCCGCCACGGCCGAGTCGCCGGCGCCGGTCGGGTTGCCGCGGACCTGGCGGGGCGGGGTCGCGTGCCAGCGGCCCTCGGCGTTCAGGGCGAGGAGGCCGTCCGCGCCCAGCGAGGCCACGACGGTGCGGGCGCCGCGGCGGCGGGCGTCGCGGGTGGCCACCAACGGCTCGTGGGAGCCGGTGAGTTCGGCCAGCTCATCGGCGTTGGGCTTGACGATGTCGGGGCGGGCGGCGACACCCCGGCGCAGCGGTTCGCCGCTGGTGTCCAGGAGGACCGGGATCCCCAAGGTGCGTGCAGTGCGGACGAGTTGGGCGTACGCGCCCACCGGCACGCCGGGCGGAAGGCTGCCGCACAGGGCCACCGCCGAGGCGGAGCGCAGCAGTTCCTCGTACGTCTCCTGGAAGGCCGACCACTCGGCCGCGGTGATGTCCGGTCCGGGCTCGTTCAGTTGGGTCGTGTCGCCGGTCGTGGCGTCGGCCACCGCGATGGTGCGCCGCGTCGAACCCGACACCGGCACCAGCGCGTCCACGATCCCCGGTGCCTGCGCGAGCCCCTCCTGCACGGCGCGGCCGGTCGCGCCGCCGGTGAAGCCCGTCACCGTCACCTCGTGACCGAGGGCGGCGAGCACCCGGGCCACGTTGACGCCCTTGCCGCCGGGCCGTTCCGACACCTCGGTCACCCGGTGCGAGGTGTGCGGCCGCAGCGCACCGACGCGATACGTGATGTCGAGAGCGGTGTTCAGCGTGACCGTGAGGATCACGAGACCCACCCCCCAGTGATTGCTTGCCTTCAGAGACCGCCCCGATCATGCCAAAGAGGCGGCGGTCGGCCCAGTGCTCCGGACCGACCGCCGTACGGCAACAACGGGGCGAATCAGCCCAGTTGCGGATCGACCACCCACTCGCCCCTGCGCATGACACCCTTGAGTTCGAACGCGGAGTCGAGAACCACCAGGTCGGCGTCCTTCCCCGGCTCCAGGGAGCCCACCCGGTCGTAGGCGCCGAGGAGGCGGGCCGGGTTGGCGGACAGTGCGGCGACGGCGTCCTCGACGGGCAGCCGGTCGATCGTGACCGCCCGCTTGAACGCGCGGTCCAGGGTGAGCGTGGAGCCCGCGATGGAGCCGCCCTCCACCAGCCGCGCCACGCCCTCGCTGACCTCGACCTCCAGCGGGCCGAGCATGTACCGGCCGTCGCCGAAGCCCGCCGCGTCCATCGCGTCGGTGATGAAGGCGACCCGGTCGGCGCCCGCGTGGTGGAACGCCAACTGGAGCGCGGCCGGGTGCAGATGCGTACCGTCGTTGATCAACTCGACCGTGACGCGCTCGTCCTCGAGCAGCGCCGCGATCGGGCCCGGCGCCCGGTGGCCGAGCACCGGCATCGCGTTGAAGAGGTGGGTGGCGACCGTGGCGCCCGCGTCGATGGCCTCCACCGTCTGCTCGTACGTCGCGTCCGTGTGCCCGATCGCCGCGATCACCCCGTGCTCGGCCAGCAGCCGTACGGAGTCGATGCCGCCCGGCAGCTCGGTGGCGAGCGTGACCATGCGGGCCTGCCCGTGGGCCGCGTCGATCAGCTTGCGAACCTCCGCCGGGTCCGGGTGGCGCAGCAGCCCCTCGGAGTGGGCGCCCTTGCGGCACGGCGAGATGAACGGGCCCTCGAAGTGGATGCCCGCGATGTCGCCCTGCTCGGCCAGCTCCGACAAGAGCCCGGCGCGCTGGGCGAGCGCGTCCATCTCGCCGGTGACGGTGGACGCGACGAGCGTGGTCGTGCCGTGCAGGCGGTGGGTGTGCACGCCCCGCAGGATGTCCTCGACCGTGCCGCCCGTGAAGGACGCGCCGCCGCCCCCGTGGTTGTGGATGTCGACGAATCCGGGGACCAGCCAGTGGCCGGAGAGGTCCACCGACGGAGTGTTCTCGGGTGCGCTGCCGGTGATCCGCGTGCCGTCGACGATCACGCGGCCGCCGTCCACGATCCCGGTGGGCAGGACCACCCGTGCACCGGCGAGAACCTTGCTAGGGGCCATCAGGTGGTTACCTCCGAAGTCGGATGGGAAGCGGTGGCGAGCAGGTCCCAGGCCAGCAGTCCGGCACCCAGGCAGCCGGCCGTGTCCCCGAGGGCCGCGGGGACGATGGACGGCAGCTTCTGGAAGGTCACGCGCCGCTGGACGGCGGCGCGCAGCGGTGTGAACAAGGTTTCCCCCGCCTCGGCGAGACCGCCACCGATGATCAGGGTGCGTGGGTCCAGCAGGGTGAGCGCGGTGACCAGCCCGTCGGCGAGCGCGTCGACCGCGTCCTGCCACACCCGCTGCGCACGTGGGTCCCCGCTCGCCACGGCCTTCGCACAGTCCGCCGCGTCCGCCTCCGGGTCCCCGGACGCCTGTGCCCACGCCTGGCTGACCGCCGCCGCCGACGCGAACCGCTCCAGACAGCCGCGCTGGCCGCACGGACACGGGGTTCCCCCGGGACGTACGACGATGTGGCCGATCTCGCCCGCGAAGCCGTGCGCGCCCGCCTCGACGGTGCCGTCGATGCCGATCGCGCCCGCGATGCCGGTGCCGAGCGGCACGAACAGGAAGCGGTCGGCGCCCCGGCCCGCGCCGATCCGGCCCTCCGCGAGGCCGCCGGCCCGTACGTCGTGCCCGAGCGCGACCGGGACGCCGTCCAGCCGTTCGCTGAGCAGGGCGCGCAGGGGTACGTCGCGCCAGCCGAGGTTGGCCGCGTACACGGCGATGCCGTCGGCGGCGTCCACTATGCCGGGGACGGCGACGCCGGCGGCCGCGGCGCTCTCGCCGAGGTGCTCCTTGCCGTACGCGCGCAGCTCGGCCGCGAAGCCGAGGATCGTCGCCACGACGGCGTCGGGGCCGCGTTCGCGGCCGGTGGCGCGGCGGGCCTGGTGCAGCAGCTCGCCGTCGGCCCCGACCAGGGCGGCCTTCATCCCGGTGCCGCCCACATCGAGGGCGATGACATGTCTCACGGGGGACAGTGTCGCCCCTTACCCCAGGAGAGGTCTAGTCCATTCACGTGGTGTAGACCTTGTGTCCGAACTGCGAGACGACTGGTCTGGACAACAGGTCTGGGCAACAGTTCAAGAATTCAACAGTTCGAACAGCCGGTGCCGCCAAGTGACGGCAGGGGCGATCAGTGACAGCGAAACAGTGTTTGGGGAACGAGCAGTGCAGCGGCGCAGGACGCGTAGGACAGGACTGATCGCGGTGGTCGCCGCCATGAGCACGGCGGCGACGCTGGCGGGCTGCGGCAGCTCGGGCGGCTCCGGGGACGTGACCCTGAAGCTGGTCGCCGCCGACTACGGGGACTCCGCGGCCAACAGCTCCCAGAAGTACTGGGACAAGCTCGCAGGCGCCTACGAGAAGGATCACCCCGGGACCAAGGTCGAGGTCAGCGTCTACTCCTGGACCGACGTCGACCGCAAGGTCAAGGAGATGGTCGCGGCGGGCCACGCGCCCGACCTGGCGCAGATCGGCGCGTACTCCGACTACGCAGCCAAGGACCAGCTGTACTCCGTCGACGAGCTGCTCTCCATCCCCGTCCAGGCCGACTTCGTCTCGCAGCTCGGCGAGGCAGGGAAGATGGACCGGGTGCAGTACGGGATGCCGTTCGCGGCGTCGACGCGGCTGCTCTTCTACAACAAGAAGCTGTTCTCCGACGCGGGCCTGACCCCGCCGGAGACCTGGAGCGAGCTCGCCGCCGACGCGAAGGCGCTCAAGTCCAAGGGCGTCAAGACCCCCTACGCGCTGCCCCTCGGGCCCGAGGAGGCGCAGGCCGAGACCATGCAGTGGCTGCTGAGCGGCGGCGACGGCTACACCGACGACGTCGGCACCTACCACCTCGACTCCACGCAGAACGTCGCCACCTTCAGCTGGCTCAAGGACGAACTCGTCGACAAGGGGCTCACCGGGCCCGTCGCACCGGCGAAGCTCGACCGGGCGGCCGCGTTCGCCGGGTTCGCGCGGGGCGACGTGGGGATGCTCAACGGGCATCCCACGCTGATGAAGATGGCCGCGAAGAAGGGCGTGAAGTTCGGCATGGTGCCGATGCCCGGGCTCGACGGCCGGGCCAGGTCCACGATGGGCGTCGCCGACTGGATGATGGCCTTCAAGCAGAACGGCCACCGCGAACAGGTGGGCGACTTCCTCGACTACGTCTACAGCGAGAAGAACGTGCTCGCGTTCTCCCGCGAGTACGACCTGCTGCCGGTGACCACGTCCGCGTCCCAGGCCATGGCCGGCGACCCCGACGACAAGGACCTCGCCCCCTTCCTCGACGAACTCCCCGCCTCCGAGCTGTACCCCGTCGACAAGACCTCCTGGGCCACCGTCAGCGCCGAGATCAAGGCGGGCATCGGCAAGGCCGTGGCCCCGGGCGGCAACCCGTCCGCGGTCCTCACCGAGCTGCAGAACGCGGCGTCGGCGGCGGAGAGCGCGGAGTAGGTCTCCCGCCGCCGGACGGCCGGCTGTCAGTGGCGGCGGATACCGTGCGGGGATGGAAGAGCTCACGGCCCGGGAACGGGGGATCCTCGCGATGGAACGGCAGGGCTGGCCCGGCCCGGGGGCGAAGGAGCGGGCGATACGCGAGCGGCTGGGACTGGTGCCGGTGAGGTACTACCAGCTGCTCAACGCCCTCCTGGACGACCCCAGGGCCCTGGCCCACGACCCGGTGACGGTCAACCGCCTCCGCCGGATACGCGACGCCCGCAGGGCGGAACGCTAGAGCCTGCGTCATATCCCCGCCCGGCCGGGGACGAGACACAGCCTCTTGCCCCGGCACCGGTCCGGTGGGCGCACCGCGCGGATAGGGTCGGCGGTATGGGCAGCCATACGGAATCCACGGAACCGACGGGAAACACCGACCCCCTGCCGACCCCCGCGACCGCGGCCGGCCGTGACGGCCTGGACGCCATCCTCGCGGCCCCCGACCGCGTCGTGATCGCCCTCGACTTCGACGGCACGCTCGCCCCCATCGTCCCCGACCCGGAACAGGCCCGCGCCCACCCGGACGCGGTGCACGCCCTCGCGGCCCTCGCCCCGAAGGTCGCGTCCATCGCGGTGGTCACCGGCCGCCCGGCAGGCGTCGCCGTCCGCTACGGCGGCTTCGCGGGCGTATCCGGCCTGGAGCACCTGGTCGTCCTCGGCCACTACGGCGCCGAGCGCTGGGACGCCGTCAGCGGCACCGTCAGCGCCCCCGCCCCGCACCCCGGCGTCGCCGCCGTACGCGCCGAGCTGCCCGGCTTCCTGGACGGGATCGGCGCCTGGCAGGGCACCTGGATCGAGGAGAAGGGCCGCGCGGTGGCGGTCCACACCCGCCGCGCCCAGGATCCGCAGGCCGCCTTCGAAGCACTCCGCGAGCCGCTCACCGACCTCGCCTCCCGGCACGGCCTCATCGTCGAACCGGGCCGCATGGTCCTGGAGCTGCGCCCGCCCGGCATGGACAAGGGCGTCGCCCTCCTGGAGTACGTCCGCGAAACCGGCGCCGAAGCCGTCCTCTACGCCGGCGACGACCTCGGCGACCTCCCCGCCTTCGCCACCGTCGACAAACTCCGCTCCGACGGCGTACCGGGCCTGCTCGTCTGCAGCGGCAGCTCGGAGGTGACGGAACTTTCGGAGCGGGCGGATGTGGTGGTGGAGGGCCCGGCGGGGGTTGTACGGCTCCTGGCGGGACTGGCGGCTGCTATGGGCCCGTCGTAGGGGTTTCCTCCAGCGCGTGCAGCTGGTCCAGGAACCACTGGGCCGGCGGCAGCGCGGTGGCCGCGGCGGCGAGCCGTTTCGTGTGTTCGGCGCGCTCGTCCACCGGCATGGTCAACGCCTCGTGCAGCGCCCGCGCCGTAGCGATCACGTCGTACGGGTTCACCGTGATCGCATCCTCGCCGAGCTCCTCGTGGGCCCCCGCCTCCCGGGACAGCACCAGCACGCATCCCTCGTCGGAGACCACCGGGACCTCCTTGGCGACGAGGTTCATGCCGTCGCGGATGGGGTTGACCAGCGCCACGTCGGCGAGCCGGTACGCGGCCAGCGAGCGGGCGAAGTCGTCCTTGACGTGCAGCACCACCGGCGTCCAACCGGGCGTCCCGTACTGGGAGTTGATCTCGTCCGCCAGGCGCTGCACCTCGGCGGTGTAGTCCCGGTACACGGCGAGGTCCTGCCGGGAGGGATAGGCGAACGCGACGTGTACGACCCGCTCGCGCCAGGAGGGCCGGTCCTCCAGGAGCTGCCGGTAGGCGAGCATCCCGCGCACGATGTTCTTGGACAGCTCGGTCCGGTCGACCCGGACGATGGCCTTGCGGCCCTCGCCGATCTGCCCGCGCAGCGCGGCCATCCGCTCGCCGACGTCCGCCTGATGCGAGCGGGCGCGCAGGAAGTCGGCGTCCGCGCCGAGACCGTGCACCCCGACCCGGGTGGAGCCGAGGCCGCCCACGAGGGCGTCCGCGCAGGCGGTGAACGCGTCCGCCCAGCGCCGGGTCAGGAAGCCGAGCCGGTCCGCGCCGAGCATGCCGCGCAGGACCTGCTCGGCGATGTCGTCGGGGAGCATCCGGAAGTAGTCGACGGGCGCCCACGGCGTGTGGGAGAAGTGGCCGATCCGGAGGTCGGGGCGCAGCTCGCGCAGCATCCCGGGGACCAGCGTCAGGTGGTAGTCCTGCACGATCACCGACGCGCCCTCGGCCGCCTCGTCGGCCAGCGCCTCGGCGAACGCCCGGTTGTACGCCTCGTACGACACCCACTGGCGCCGGAACTCCGCGTCGAAGACGGGCTCCAGAGGCGTCTGGTACAGCAGGTGATGGACGAACCACAGCACGGAGTTCGCGATGCCGTTGTACGCGTCCGCGTGCACGTCGGCGTCGATGTCCAGCATCCGTACGCCGTCCTCGCCGACCCCGCGCCGCACCGCCTCGCGGTCCCCGTCACCGAGCGCCGAGCACACCCACAGCGCGCCCGCGTCCGGCCCGATCGCCGAGAGCCCGGAGACCAGCCCGCCCCCGCCGCGCCTGGCGGTGAGCTCTCCGGTCTCCTTATCGAGCGCGTACGAGACGGGGCCGCGGTTGGACGCGACAAGAATCCGATGCGCACCGTGTGCGGAACCCGGAGAAGCGGAACCCGAAGAAGCGGAATCCGGAGCAGAACCCGTGGAAGCCATAAGCCTCAACCTAGCCCGGCCCGGAAACGCTCAAACGTACGGACGGTCTACGGCCCGGCCGGACCCGAGCCGTATACAAGCCGCCTTTCAGGCTACTCTCCGTGACTGATATTCCACGATGTCCACCATCGGCGGACGCTCCTCCGTGTCGACGGAGTGGGTGCGCGGCTCGAAGCCGTCCCTGCCCCGCTCGAACTGGGTGAGGGAGGGGCGGATCAGGTGCCCGCGGGCCAGCCGCAGCTGCGCCGTGCGGTAGATCGCGGCGGCCATCCGGCCCAGCGCCTGCCCGTCCTGGTGGCGGTGCTTGCGCACGCCCACGTCCACCTGGGCCAGCGCGTCCAGGCCCACCAGGTGCAGCGCGTCGACCAGCATGCCCAGCTCGACCCCGTACCCGACAGGGAAGGGCAGCTGTTCCAGCAGCGACCGGCGGGCGGCGTACTCCCCACCGAGCGGCTGCACGAATCCCGCCAGCTGCGGCCAGTGCATGTTCAGCAGTGGGCGGGCCATGAGTTCGGTGACCCGGCCGCCCTGGCCCGCGGCACCGCCGAGCGGGCGGTCGTACATCGCCTTGACGAGGTCCACACCGGGTTCGGTGAGCAGCGGGCCCACGATCCCCGAGACGAAGTCCGACGAGAACTCCTTCAGGTCCGCGTCGATGAAGCAGACGATGTCCCCGCTGGTCACCAGCAGTGACCGCCACAGGACCTCGCCCTTGCCGGGCACGGTCGGGATGCGCGGGAGTATCTCGTCCCGGTGCACGACCCGGGCCCCCGCGGCGGCGGCGACCTCGGAGGTGCGGTCCGTCGAGCCCGAGTCGATGACGACGATCTCGTCGACGAGCGGGACCTGGTGCATCAGGTCGTGGCGGATGACGGCGACGATCTCGCCGACCGTCTCCTCCTCGTTCAGGGCGGGCAGCACGACGCTCACCGAGGAGTTCGTGGCGCGCTTCGCGGCGATGAGCTTGTGGAGCGGGCGATCGGTAACGGACCAGGAGCGGGTGCTCAGCCAGCGCTCGACTTCTTCCAGCACAGTCTGCGGCTCCTCACTGTCTGATCACATGGTCTCTCGACCCTGTGATCCATCTCGCGGTTCGGACGACTATCTCAACTGTCCTGGCCTTCGGTTACAGTCTTGAACAACGCGGATGACCATCGCATGTCGGGGGTCATCGCCGCGTAGCAGAGACCAACAATCGAATACCGCTCATCCAGAGGGGCAGAGGGATACGGCCCGTTGAAGCCCCGGCAACCCTCCAGTCGGTTCTCGTACGACGTCCACGTCGCAGCGAGGCTCCCGACTAGGGAAGGTGCCAAATCCGTCTCACGGCGAAGTGCGTCGTGAGGAAGATGAGGAGAAAGGGCCTCGCCTCCATGGCTGCGCAGACTGATACCGGTGTAGACACCACTGCAAGCACCACGAACTCCGTCGATCTGGGCCCTGCCGCGGCGCTCTCCTGCCGCGAGTGCGGACACCGCGTGCCGCTCGGCCCGGTCTTCGCCTGCGAGGAGTGTTTCGGCCCGCTCGAGATCGCGTACGACTTCTCGGCCTACGACACCGAGGAACTCCGCAAGCGCATCGAGGCGGGACCCGCGAACATCTGGCGCTACGCGCCGCTCCTGCCCGTCCCCGCGGACGTCGCCGACAAGCCGAACATCAACCCGGGCTGGACCAAGCTCGTGCAGGCCGACAACCTGGCCCGCGAGCTGGGCGTCACCCCCGGCAAGCTGTTCGTGAAGGACGACTCCGGCAACCCGACGCACTCCTTCAAGGACCGCGTCGTCGCCCAGGCCATCGAGGCCGCGCGGGCGTTCGACTTCACCACCCTCTCCTGCTCCTCCACCGGCAACCTGGCCGGCGCGGTCGGTGCCGCCGCCGCCCGGGCCGGCTTCCGCTCCTGCGTGTTCATCCCGCACGACCTGGAGCAGGGCAAGGTCGTCATGGCCGCGATCTACGGCGGCGAGCTCGTCGGCATCGAGGGCAACTACGACGACGTGAACCGCTTCTGCTCCGAGCTGATCGGCGACCCGGCCGGCGAGGGCTGGGGCTTCGTCAACGTCAACCTGCGGCCCTACTACGCGGAGGGCTCGAAGACCCTCGCGTACGAGATCTGCGAGCAGCTCGGCTGGCAGCTCCCGGACCAGCTCGTCGTCCCGATCGCCTCCGGCTCCCAGCTCACGAAGATCGACAAGGGTCTCCAGGAGCTGATCAAGCTCGGCCTCGTCGAGGACAAGCCGTACAAGATCTTCGGCGCCCAGGCCGAGGGCTGCTCGCCGGTGTCCGTCGCCTACAAGGCCGGCCACGACGTCGTACGGCCGCAGAAGCCGAACACCATCGCCAAGTCGCTCGCCATCGGCAACCCGGCCGACGGGCCGTACGTGCTCGACATCGCGCGCCGTACCGGTGGTGCGGTGGAGGATGTGAACGACGAGCAGGTCGTGGACGCGATCAAGCTGCTCGCGCGGACGGAGGGCATCTTCGCCGAGACGGCGGGCGGTGTGACGGTGGGTGTCGCGAAGAAGCTGATCGAGAACGGTCTGCTCGATCCGACCCTGACCACCGTCGTGCTGAACACCGGCGACGGCCTCAAGACCCTGGACGCGGTGGCCGGCACCGGCCTGACCGCGACCATCCGCCCGAACCTGGACTCCTTCCGAGAGGCTGGCCTCGCATCATGAGCGTCAACGTCCGCATCCCCACCATCCTGCGCACCTACACCGGCGGCCAGGCCGAGGTGAGCGCCGAGGGCGCGACCCTCGCCGACGTCATCGCCGACCTGGAGAAGAACCACACGGGCATCGCCGCCCGCGTTCTCGACGACCAGGGAAAGCTGCGCCGCTTCGTCAACGTGTACGTCAACGACGACGACGTCCGCTTCGAGCAGGGTCTGGAGACGGCGACGCCGGACGGCGCGGGCGTCTCGATCATTCCGGCCGTCGCCGGAGGCTGACCGCCCCTTTCGTTACCTTCGGTAACGGTGGTTACTCATTGTTCATCGAATTGCCCTCTCCGTAAGAGAAACGGAGGGGGCAATTCTGTATGGTTGAGCGCGGTACAGTTGGGGAACCTGCTTCGCTTTCTCCGTCGATTTCATGCCGGGCGCATATGAGTCCTTGCCCGACGTCCGATGAGAAGCAGCCAAAGTACCCCATCTTTTTGAGCCGTTTATGGCATTTATGGGGCCCGACTTGCCCTGAATCTTCGCAAATCCTCCGCATATTGCCGATCGGCCATGCCCAGAATTCTCGTCCGATTGACCTGTTGCAGACGGCAGTTGGACAGATACATTCAGCCGCGGTCGACGCGTTCCGGCGCACACCCCCAACCGTTGGGGGGTGAGGTCTGACCCGGATCCACGAAGTGTGGATCTGTGCAAGGGCCAGTAATAGGGGAGTTAGGCATGGCTCAGGGCACCGTCAAGTGGTTCAACGCGGAGAAGGGGTACGGCTTCATCGCGGTCGACGGTGGTGCGGATGTATTCGTCCACTACAGCGCGATTCAGATGGACGGCTACCGCACCCTTGAAGAGGGCCAGCGGGTCGAGTTCGAGATCTCGCAGGGTCAGAAGGGGCCGCAGGCGGACATGGTCCGACTGGCTGCCGGCTGAAGCACGCGCCGACTGAACACAAACAGCGACGTGACGAAGGGCTCGTACCTCCAGGGGTACGAGCCCTTCGGCGTGCCTGGCACGGCGAGTCGCCGCGTGCGCGGACCCCGCGCGCTGCGCGCACGCCCCCTGTCCCACCTGGGGATCACCCCAAGCCGCTTGCACTCGGCAGGGGCGAGTGCTAATCATTGGCGTTAGCACTCTGAAGGTGAGAGTGATAACGAGGACCGGGTCGGTGAGGCCCGCAGGCCAAGTGGGGCAAGGAACCACGAGGCCGGCAGGCCGTCCGTCGCGGGCGCGGGCGCGGTCCTGGAGATTCCACCCCAGTCCGGGAGGACCACTTCACATGGCCAAGATCATCGCGTTCGACGAGGAGGCACGGCGCGGTCTCGAGCGCGGGATGAACCAGCTCGCCGACGCCGTCAAGGTCACCCTTGGCCCCAAGGGCCGCAACGTCGTCCTCGAGAAGAAGTGGGGCGCCCCCACGATCACCAACGATGGTGTTTCCATCGCCAAGGAGATCGAGCTCGAGGACCCGTACGAGAAGATCGGCGCAGAGCTGGTCAAGGAAGTCGCCAAGAAGACGGACGACGTCGCCGGCGACGGTACGACCACGGCGACCGTGCTCGCCCAGGCGCTCGTCCGCGAGGGCCTGCGCAACGTAGCCGCCGGCGCCAACCCGATGGCCCTCAAGCGCGGTATCGAGAAGGCCGTCGAGGCCGTCTCCGGTGCCCTGCTCGAGCAGGCCAAGGATGTCGAGACCAAGGAGCAGATCGCTTCCACGGCCTCCATCTCCGCCGCCGACACCCAGATCGGCGAGCTCATCGCCGAGGCGATGGACAAGGTCGGCAAGGAAGGCGTCATCACCGTCGAGGAGTCCCAGACCTTCGGTCTGGAGCTGGAGCTCACCGAGGGTATGCGCTTCGACAAGGGCTACATCTCGGCGTACTTCGCCACCGACATGGAGCGTATGGAGGCCGTCCTCGACGACCCGTACATCCTGATCGCGAACTCCAAGATCGCGAACGTCAAGGACCTGCTCCCGCTCCTCGAGAAGGTCATGCAGGGCGGCAAGCCGCTGCTGATCATCGCCGAGGACGTCGAGGGCGAGGCCCTGTCGACCCTGGTCGTCAACAAGATCCGTGGCACCTTCAAGTCCGTCGCCGTCAAGGCCCCGGGCTTCGGTGACCGCCGCAAGGCCATGCTCGGCGACATCGCCATCCTCACGGGCGGCGAGGTCATCTCCGAGGAGGTCGGCCTCAAGCTGGAGAACGCCGGTCTCGACCTGCTGGGCCGCGCCCGCAAGGTGGTCATCACCAAGGACGAGACGACGATCGTCGACGGCTCGGGCTCGGCGGACCAGGTTGCCGGTCGCGTCAACCAGATCCGCGCCGAGATCGAGAACAGCGACTCGGACTACGACCGCGAGAAGCTCCAGGAGCGCCTGGCGAAGCTGGCCGGCGGCGTGGCCGTCATCAAGGCCGGTGCCGCCACCGAGGTCGAGCTCAAGGAGCGCAAGCACCGCATCGAGGACGCCGTTCGCAACGCGAAGGCGGCCGTCGAGGAGGGCATCGTCGCCGGTGGTGGCGTGGCCCTGCTCCAGGCTTCCTCGGTCTTCGAGAAGCTCGAGCTCACGGGTGACGAGGCGACCGGCGCCAACGCCGTGAAGCTCGCCCTGGAGGCCCCGCTCAAGCAGATCGCCGTCAACGGTGGTCTCGAGGGTGGCGTCATCGTCGAGAAGGTGCGCAACCTGCCTGTCGGTCACGGCCTGAACGCCGCGACCGGTGAGTATGTCGACATGATCGCCGAAGGCATCATCGACCCGGCGAAGGTCACGCGCTCTGCCCTGCAGAACGCCGCCTCCATCGCCGCGCTGTTCCTCACCACCGAGGCCGTCATCGCCGACAAGCCGGAGAAGGCCGCCGCGCCTGCCGGTGGCGGTATGCCCGGCGGTGACATGGACTTCTGATCGACCTCTGGTTGATCAACCGTCCTGCACGTTCCGAGGGCGGCACCCCTTCTTCAAAGGGGTGCCGCCCTCGGGCGTATCCGGGATCACAGTGAGATGTGGCGGGAAGCGGAATTCCATGGCTTCCGAAGAAGTTGATGTCATGGAAGTATGCACACGCACATACCGCTTGTTATCCCTCAAGGAGTCCCGTACGTGACTGCCACCGCCCCCGCCTCGCGCGCGGCCGAGATCCTCTCCCGGCCCGTCACCCTCAACGGCCTGACCGTCCCGAACCGCATCGCCATGGCGCCCATGACCCGCGAGTTCTCGCCGGGCGGCGTTCCCGGCGAGGACGTGGTCGGGTACTACGCCCGCCGTGCCGCTGCGGGCGTCGGCCTGATCGTCACCGAGGGCACGTACGTCGGCCACGGGTCGGCCGGGCAGAGTGACAGCATTCCGCGCTTCCACGGCGAGGAGCAGCTCGCGGGCTGGGCGAAGGTCGCCGACGCCGTGCACGCGGCGGGCGGGACGATCATGCCGCAGCTCTGGCACATCGGCATGGTGCGCAGGGCGGGTCAGCCGCCGTTCGCGGACGCCCCCGCCGTCGGCCCGTCCGGCCTGCACAAGGAGGGCGGTGACGTCACCGGCAAGGCCATGACGCAGACCGACCTGGACGATGTGATCGGCGCCTTCGCCGCGGCCGCCGCCGACGCCGAGCGCATCGGCTTCGACGGAGTCGAGCTGCACGGCGCCCACGGCTATCTGATCGACCAGTTCCTGTGGTCCGGCACCAACCGCCGTACCGACGCCTACGGCGGTGACCCCGTCGCCCGTACGAAGTTCGCGGCCGAGATCGTGGCCGCGGTGCGCGCCGCCGTCTCCCCGGCCTTCCCGGTCGTCTTCCGCTACTCGCAGTGGAAGCAGCAGAACTACGAGGCCCGGATCGCCGAGTCCCCGGAGGAGCTGGAAGCGATCCTGGCGCCGCTCTCCGAGGCCGGAGTGGACGCCTTCCACGCCTCCACGCGCCGCTACTGGCAGCCCGAGTTCGACGGCTCGGACCTCAACCTGGCCGGCTGGACGAAGAAGCTGACGGGCAAGCCCGCCATCACCGTGGGCTCGGTCGGCCTGGACGGCGAGTTCCTCAAGGCCTTCGTCGGCGAGGGCTCCGGCGTCAAGGGCATCGACGACCTGCTGGACCGCCTGGAGCGCGACGAGTTCGACCTCGTCGCCATCGGCCGCGCCCTGCTCCAGGACCCGGAGTGGGCGGCGAAGGTCCTGGCGGGCCGCTTCGACGAGCTGGCGGCGTACGACGCGGGGTCGCTGGCGACGCTGAGCTAGAGCGCTGAGCTGAGCCGGGCGCGCCGTAGGGCGCGCCCCGCGTGTTCTTGAGGGCGGCACCCCCGAACACCGGTCGACGACCGGTCGGGGTGCCGCCCTCCGGCGTGTCCGGAGGGGCTCACGGGGGCGAGTGCGGCGCTGACCTGCCTGCCTTGCTTAAGTCAATCAAGTGACTTAAGCTTGCGTAAGTCAAGTAGTTGGCGGGTTGCGCAGAGACCTGCTCATCCGACGGAGGCCCTTCCATGTCCGACGCCCTTGCCCGACCCGCCGCGGCGGGCGGCTCCGCCCCGCCGAGGTCGAACGCCGTGGTGGCGGTCCTGGCCTTCGCCGGAATCGTGGTCTCGCTGATGCAGACCCTCGTCATCCCGATCGTTCCGGAGCTGCCCAAGTACCTCGACGCCTCGGCGTCGAACACCGCCTGGGCCATCACCGCCACGCTGCTGGCCGCCGCCGTCGCCACCCCGGTCGCCGGCCGCCTCGGCGACATGTACGGCAAGCGCCGCATGCTCCTGGTCAGCCTGGTCGTGCTGGTGACCGGTTCGGTCGTCGTCGCGCTGGCCGACTCCCTGGTTCCGGCGATCGTCGGCCGCACTCTCCAGGGTCTTGCGGCCGCGGTGGTCCCGCTCGGCATCAGCGTCATGCGTGATGTGCTGCCCGCCGAACGCCTCGCCGGGTCGACCGCGCTGATGAGCGCCTCGCTCGGGGTGGGCGGCGCCCTCGGTCTGCCCGCCGCCGCTTTCATCGCCGACAACTTCGACTGGCACATCCTGTTCTGGACGTCCGCCTCGCTCGGTGTCGTCGCCTTCGCGCTCGTCCTGACGTTCGTACCGGAGTCCAAGGTCCGCACCGGCGGCCGTTTCGACCTGGTCGGCTCCATCGGTATGGCCATCGGCCTGGTGTCCCTGCTGCTGGCCGTCTCCAAGGGCGGCGACTGGGGCTGGACCAGCGGGAGCATCCTCGGCCTCTTCGCGGTGGCGGTCCTCGTACTGCTGGCGTGGGGCTTCTACGAGCTGCGCACCACGCAGCCGCTGGTCGACCTGCGCACCACCGCCCGCCGCCAGGTGCTGTTCACCAACCTCGCGTCCATCGCGTTCGGCTTCTCGATGTTCGCCATGTCGCTGGTCCTGCCGCAGCTGCTGCAGCTGCCCGAGCAGACCGGCTACGGCCTCGGCAGGTCCATGATGACCGTCGGCCTCGTGATGGCCCCGCAGGGTCTGGTGATGATGGCCATGGCGCCGGTCTCCGCCGCCATCACCAAGACCAAGGGCCCCAAGATCACGCTGATGTGCGGTGCGGTCATCGTCGCCGCGGGCTACGGCCTCAACATCCTGCTGATGTCCGAGGTCTGGCACCTCGTCCTGGTGTCCTGCATCATCGGCGCCGGTGTCGGCTTCGCCTACGGCGCCATGCCCGCCCTCATCATGGGCGCCGTGCCCGCCTCCGAGACGGGCGCCGCGAACAGCCTCAACACCCTGATGCGGTCCATCGGCACGTCGTTCGCCAGTGCCATCGCCGGCGTCGTCCTCGCCCAGATGACCACCGACTTCGGCTCCTACGCCCTCCCTTCCGAGAACGGCTTCAAGGTCGTCATGGCCATCGGCGCCGGAGCGGCGATCCTGGCCTTCGTCCTGGCGTCGTTCCTGCCGGGCAAGCGGCCGGCCGCGGCACCGGAGGAGCCGGTCACTCCCGGCCCGGCCGAGACGGCGGAGGTCTCCGGGGCGAAGTCGTAACGCGCCCCGCAGTACACACGCGGTGTGCAAGGGCCCGCCGACCGTCATCCGACGGTCGGCGGGCCCTTGCCGTCGGCGGGCGGTTCCGGGCCCCGGTCGCGTGCGCCGACCTGACACACCGGCATAGTGCGACAGATAGCGTGACAGGGGACGGAACATGGGGGAACACATGGCAGGGATGCGCGGGGTGGCGGTCGTGGTCGGCGCCGTGGTGGTGGCGTGTGCGGGGCTGGGGGGCTGTGGGGGCTCCTCGCCGGGTGCGGTGGGAGCGGGCGGGGGCGGGAGATCCACGGCTCAGGATCACAGCGCCGGTACGGGTTCGAAGGCGCCCGCGCAGACGAAGTCGCCCTCGGCATCGGCTACGTCCACGTCCTCGGCCGCGAGTCGGCGGAAGCTGACCAGTGTCACCTTCTCCGTCGAAGAGCCGCGGGGCGACGAGGAGTTGGCGCGAGCCGCCGAGTTGATGCGGAAGCGGGCGGCGGACACGGGGATGACGGGGGTGGAGGTCACCGTCACCAGCGGAGACATCGTGGCCACCCAGGCGGGGGACAGTGAGGAGGCACTGAAGTCCCTTGGGCAGACGGCCGAGTTGGCGTTCCGGCCGGTGAAGGCTGAGCTGCCCGTGAAGAAGAAGGTCGAGTGCCGGTCGCGGGTACCCGAAGCGCCGGATGCCTTCACGGCGTGCGGGAAGGGGGACAACGCCCTCACCAAGTACGTGCTCGATCCGGTCGCCGTTCCGGGGACGGACGTGTCCGCGGCGAAGGCGACGTTCGACAAGAACAGCGCCGCGGGCTGGATGGTCGAGCTGCAGTTCACGTCGGTGGGGGCCAAGCGGTTCGCGGACGTCACCGGGCGCCTGGCCCAGCAGCAGTCTCCGGCCAACCAGTTCGCGATCGTGCTCGACGACACCGTGCTGTCGTCGCCGTTCGTCTCCCAGAAACTCACTGGCGGCGAGGCCCAGATCTCGGGCACCTTCACCCAGAGCTCGGCCCGGGAACTGGCGGCCCAGCTGAACACGGGCGCGCTTCCGGTGCGGTTGAAGGTGTCGAGTGTGACGCGGCTGCCGGCGGACTGAGCCTCCGGGGGCCGCGTCAGGGGCGGTCGGTGGTTGGCAGTCGGCAGTCGGCAGTCGGTGACCGTAAGCGCCGACCGCCGACCGCCGACCGCTGGTTTCAGTCCGTGATGTCGACGTGCATGTTGAAGCGCACGCCGTCGATCCTCACGAGGAGGTTGCCCTGGACACCGCGTACGGCCAGGGTGTCCCCGACCCAGATCTTGCCCAGCTCGGCCTTGTCCTGCGGGTCATGGCTCACGAACGCCGTGAACACGCCCCCTGTGGCTTCCTGGGATATCCGGGTCCACTGGCGCCGCACGGCCGCGTACGCCGTCCGGGACATCTTCGAGCCGTACCCCAGGTTGGTCCTGATGCCCCCGACGTAGGCGGCGGCGCAGTGGACCAGCATCTTGTGCGCGGGTGAGTCGTCCAGGCCGGGGGTGGCCTCGATGGTGTCCATCAGGTCGCTCGCGTCCGCGTCGAGCTTCGCCTGGCGAGCCGACTTCGCCTTCTCCCCGGCTATGTCGACCTTGTCGCTGTCGATCGCCTTCTCGGCCTCGTCGTAGCCGTACTTCTTGTCGCAGGCGATCCTGACGGTGGTCTCCCACTTGCTGTCGCTGATCCACGCCGGGTCCAAGTCGATCTTGTCGCAGTAGGCGAGGAGCCTCTCCTTGGCCTCCGCCTCGTTCTTCGCGTACCCGGGCATTCTGCCTCCTCGGTCGGATACGCCCAACGTCGCAGCGCGCCGGTGGCCCGTCATCAGGTAGCGCACGTTCCACCGGCAAATACGCTCAACTACGCCCAGTAGCGGCCCACTTATAGACGCCGCGCTCAGCGGGCTCAGCGAGGCCGGGCCTCCGCGAGCGGGATTCCGTGGCGCGCGGCGCAGACGCGGACCATGTCCGACAGTGCGGGTGCCGTGCCGACCGGGGCCAGCAGGCTCGCACGGATGCGGATGACGCGCTTGCCGTCGATGCGGACCCACATCGGGTGGTTGAAGCTCCGGGGAAGGCTGCGCCCTTTGCCGGGCCGCACGATCAGCAGGGTCTCTCGGGCGCGGACGTCCAGCTCCAGGGAACCGATGTCCGGCCAGCGCAGCACGGCCACCTCCTTCGGGCGGCCCACCCCGAGGCCCAGGTCGTGGACCATGAGGCCGTCCCGGGCGGTACCGAGGAGGCCGATGAACCGCATCAGCATGAGGGCCGCGGCGAACCCGCACACCGCGGCGATCGGGTCGGACAGCTTGAGGACGGGGCCGAACAGGACGACCGCCGCGAGGAGCCCGAGCGTGAGGAGCCCGTTGCACAGGACCAGGCGTCGCCGGAGCCGGGGGTCGTGCCGGTAGAGCGCGGGCGGTGGCGCTGCGGGCGACGGTGACGCGGAGGTCGGGCGCCGGGGCGCCCGGGCCGTGGGGGCGGCGTGGTCGACCGCCGTCGGCGCCGGTGCCGATCCGTTGCGGGTGTCGCACAGGTCGAGCAACTGTCGTGGTGAGGGCCGGAGTTCGGGCTCCTTGCGCAGGCAGGCCCGAGTGATCGGGCGCAGTGCGTCGGGCACCGCGGAGACGTCCGCCTCCTCGTGGACCGCGCGGTACAGCAGGCTGTACGGCTGCCCGCCCCCGAACGCGCTGCCGCCCGCTGCGGCGACCAGCACGGCACCGAGGGCGAAGACGTCGCACGCGCCGCTGACCGGGAGGCCCCGCGCCTGCTCGGGGGAGATGAATCCCGGGGTGCCGATCGCCGCGCCGTCGTAGGTCAGCCGCGTCCCCTCCGCGGCCCGGGCGATGCCGAAGTCCAGTACACGCGGGCCGTCCTCGGCCAGCACGATGTTGCCCGGCTTCAGATCGCGGTGCACCAGTCCGCAGGAGTGGATCGCCTGGAGGGCCTCGGCCAGCGCGGCGACCAGGACCCAGAGCCGGGCCTCCTCGAGCGGGCCGTGCAGGTCGACCTGGGAGGCGAGGGTCGGGCCCTTGATGTACGCGCTGGCCATCCACGGCTGCGCGGCGTCGGGATCGGCGTCCACGACCGCGGCCGTATGGAACCCACCGACCCTGCGAGCGGCTTCGACCTCCTTGCGGAACCGGTCCCTGAACTGGGGGTCGGTCGCGTACTCGGCCCTGATCACCTTGATGGCGACAGCCCGCCCCGAGCGGGAGCGCCCCAAGTAGACCGAGCCCATCCCCCCGCTGCCCAGCTCGCGCTCGACGACGTAGTCCCCGATCCGTGTCCCGTCCACGGCCGCCCCCAGGTCTTCGGTCTTCAGCGCCCTGCGGGTCGTACGTCGTCACGCGCGAGACGCAGGGGATTCGTTCCTCATGCACTTTTACCGCATTCATGAGGGCAAACTGGGCCGAAACCGGAAAGGCGAGGTGGGGCTACAGATTGCCCATCGGCTCGATGTCCGTCTTCCTCGGCTCGCCCCAGATGCGCAGCACCTCGTAGTCGGTGAACTCGTGGACCAGGCGGTAGGCCATGGCGGGCTGGGGGACTCTGCGCTGGGCGGTGAGGTAGGCCTCGGCCTCGTTGCGGTCGCGGCGGGGGGTGCCGCAGAGCTGCCAGGTCTGGCCGGTCCACATCTCCGGGAGCCAGCGCTGCTGGGGCTGCGGGCGGTCGGCCCGGACCCCATAGCGGGAGTGGCCCTGCTCGGGGTGGGTGTCCCGGGCGGCTCGGGCGCTCGCGTACGCGCCGTTGACCTGGGAGCGGCGGGCGGCGCGGCGGCGGGTCTCGCACAACAGGCACAGGTCGGAGGCGTCCTCGTCGACCGGGCCCTGCGGGTGCTCGGCGCAGCGGGTCGTGGGCGCCGCCGTGGTCACGGTCTCCTCCAGCAGGTCCAGCGCCCGCTTCAGATCGGCCTTCACCTCGTGCAGCTTGGCGTCGGGGGTGTCGGCGTTCAGGGCGTCCCCGTGCTCGCCGAGGACCCGCAGAGCCCGGCCCAGGGCGGTGAGTTGGGCGTGGTTCACGAGGTTCGCACCTTCCTTGCGGTGTGCACAGCAGTGTTCACACGGGAGCTCTCCGGTGTCCGGGTGACGCCGACGGTCGCTCCCCCAGGGTAGGAGGGGACCGCTTGTGACGCGTCGCCTCCTTTCGACCGATCCGGTCCGCGGGTGACTTTGGGGTGGATTCACCGGTATGCCTGGGGCTCCGGATGCCACCATGGGCGTCATTGCGGGCGGCATGAAACGGGGAAACGCATGCGTGGACGAGTACGGGGCCTTCGCGGGCCGAGGCGTGGAGCGGTGGCCGCTGTGGTCGTCGCGGCGTGTCTGGGGCTGGCGGCGTGCGGAGGTTCCTCGCAGCCGCTGACGCGGGGCGGGAAGAGCGGCTCGGCGAGCGCGGGCGGGGCTGGGGACGGGTCCGGGGCCGGTTCCAGCGCGAGTCCCAGCGGCGGCGGTACGGCGTCGGCCTCGGGGCAGGGCGGGCAGGTCTACATCGACTTCGCGCCCGAAACCTCCAGCAGCGGAGCCGACCTGGAGCGCACCGCCACGTTGATGCGGAAGCGGGCGAAGGCCCTGCGGCTCGGCGGGGTCGAGATCACGGTCCGCGGCCGGGAGATCTCGGTGTCGGGGCCCGCGAGCAGCCAGGAGACCCTGCGGTCCCTCGGCTGGACGGCCGAGCTGGGCTTCCGCCCCGTCCTGAGCGCACAGCCGGTGGACAAGGGGCAGTGCCGTGCGGCGGACGCGTCGGCATCGGCGTCGGAGCCGCTCACCGCCTGCGGGAAGACCGGCGGTACCTACGTCTCGTACTCCCTGAAGCCGGTCGCCGTCCCCGGCACGGACGTGTCCGCCGCGGAGGCGACCTACGACAAGCAGAGCGGCGCCGGCTGGCTGGTGCAAATCAAGTTCACGGCGGCCGGATCCAAGCGGTTCGCGCAGGTCACGGGAGAACTGGCCCCACAGCAGCCGCCCGCCAACCAGTTCGCGATCGTGGTCGACGGCACCGTGCTGTCCGCCCCGTCCGTCAATCAGGCACTCACCGGCGGCGAGGCCCAGATCTCCGGCTCCTTCACCCAGCGTGAGGCGGAGGAACTGGCCGCCCAGTTGAACAGCGGCGCGCTTCCGGTGCGGCTGAATGAGCAGAGCGTGTCGCGGATGCGGAGCTGACGCCGAGCGGCGCGGCTGATCACCGGGAGCATCGGCACCCGGCGGTGTCAGGCCGCCGGGCGCTGCCCGTGTGTCGTCGGCGTCCTCTCCGGCTGCCGCCCTCCGAGGCCGAAGAGGTACGTCGCCGCGAAGCCCACCACATAGCCGGTCAGCAGTCCGCCCGCGTAGATCGCCGCCGTCGGCCCCAGCCCTCTGTTCCCGGACAGCAGTGGGAACAGCGCCCAGCCCGAGGGGCCGATCGCCGTGGAGCCGACCCGGTCACCGAGGGTGGAGAAGAAGCCGATGAAGGCGCCGCCCGCCGCGCCGCCCGCGCAGGCGGTGAGGAACGGGCGGCCGAGGGGGAGCGAGACGCCGTAGATCAGGGGTTCGCCGACGCCCAGCAGGCCCGCGGGGAGCGCCGACCTGATCGTCGTACGGATGGAGTGGTCGTGGCGCAGGCGGACGTACACCGCCAGTGCCGCGCCGACCTGGCCCGCGCCCGCCATCGCCAGGATGGGCAGCAGGACCGTGTAGCCCTGCTGCTCGATGAGGGTGGTGTGGATGGGGATCAGGGCCTGGTGCAGGCCCAGCATCACCAGGGGGAGGAACAGGCCGCCGAGGACGAGCCCCGCGAAGGCGCCGGTGGTGGACAGCAGCCAGTCCGCCGCCGTGCCGATGGCGGAGGAGATCTCGCCGGCCGCGTACATGAGGCCGTAGAGCGTGACCAGGCCGGAGAGGAGGACGGTGAGGGTGGGGGTCACCAGGACGTCGAGGGTTTCCGGCACCCAGGTGCGGCACCATCTCTCGACGTACGTCGCGAGGAGCGCGGCCGTCAGTGCGCCCAGCACCCCGCCCTGACCCGGCGCGAGCGTCATGCCGAACGCCGTCACCTTGGCGACCCCCGCGTACACGATGACCGCCGCCACCGCCCCGCCCAGAATCGGCGTCCCGCCGAACTCCGTCGCCGTGTTGTAGCCGACGAACACCGCGATCAGCGACATGAAGCCGGAGGCGATGGCCGCCAGGGCGGGCGTGAGCGACGGCAGCAGGCCGGCGTTGACCAGCAGGCCGCCCAGCCCCGCGATGATCCCGCAGCCGATCAGGGCGGGGATCAGCGGGACGAAGATGTTGGCGATTCGGCGGAGGGCGAGTTTGAGGGGGGTCGCGTTGCGCTGACGCCGGGATGCCTTCAGATCGGCTCCCCTCGACGCCAGTTCCGCGGCGGTCGAGGTGGCCGATGCGGTTGAGGCGGTCGAGGCGGCCGATGTGGTCAGCAGCGCCTCGAACTCCGGGGTCACGCGCGCCACCGCTCCCGGGCCCAGCACGATCTGGTACGTGTCGTCATCCACCACGCCCAGCACGGCGGGGAGTGCCTTCAGCGCGTCCTCGTCGACCAGGGAGCGGTCCCGCAGGCCCAGCCGGAGGCGGGTCATGCAGTGGGCGACGGAGACGACGTTCGCGGCGCCGCCGACCAGGGGAAGGATCGCGGCGGCCGTGGCGGAGGGGGAAGGAGTGCTCACCCCTTGAGCGTGCTCGTCAGGGCGCCGCCGCCGTGAGCGCCGCGCGCAGATGGCCGCCGCTCTCCTCCAGAAGGCGGGCCGCGGTGGAGCCGTCCACGCCTCCCAGGATGACCAGGATCGCGTTCTTCACCTCGTCGTCCGTCGCCGCGAGGGCCTTCTCGATCTCCTCGTCGGGGGCGCCCGTGGCCAGCGCGACGATACGGCGGGAGCGGGCACGCAGCTTCTCGTTCGAGGCGCGTACGTCGACCATCAGGTTCCCGTACGTCTTGCCGAGTCGGATCATCGTGATCGTCGAGAGCATGTTCAGGACGAGCTTCTGCGCGGTGCCCGCCTTCAGCCGGGTGGAGCCGGTGAGCAGCTCCGGGCCGACGACGACCTCGATGCCGTGGTGCGCGGCGGCGGCCAGCGCGCTGCCCGCGTTGCAGGACAGGCCGATCGTCAACGCCCCCTGCGCGCGGGCGTGTTCGACCGCGCCGATCGCGTACGGCGTACGGCCCGAGGCGGACACGCCGACCACCGTGTCGTCGGCGGTCAGCGCCAGCCGCGCCAGGTCCGCCGCCGCCAGCTCCCTGGAGTCCTCGGCGCCCTCGATGGAGGTGACCATGGCCTCGGGGCCGCCCGCGATCAAGCCCACCACCTGCGACGGGTCGGTGTTGAAGGTGGGCGGGCACTCGGAGGCGTCCAGCACGCCCAGGCGGCCCGCGGTACCGGCACCGGCGTAGAGAAGACGGCCGCCCTTCGCCATCCGCTCCGCCACACCGTCGATCGCGGCGGCGATGCGCGGGAGCTGCTCGGCGACCGCCGTCGGCACGGTCGCGTCCTCCGCGTTCATCAGCCGGGTGATCTCCAGCGTCGGCAGCTGGTCGATCTCGGACAGTTCGGGGCGGAACGCCTCGGTGGTCAGCGTCTCCAGCTCGGCCCGCAGATCGCGGTAGGGGGAGGAGGCGTCGAGGGGGGAGGTCATGTACGGCGGCTCTTTCCGGTGTGCGGGAGAAAAGAGGGTGGAGGGCGCGGCGGGGCTATCGGTGTCCGCCGGCGCGCGGGCTGTGGCGGTGCGCCAGCGCCTCGTAGGAGGCGGACAGCGCGGGCGCCGCCGTCTCGTACGTCCGCTGGGCCACGCCCACGAACAGGCAGTCCACGACCAGCAGTTGGCTCGTGCGCGAGGACATCGCGGCCGGGCGCAGCTCGCTCTCGCGGGCCGTGGAGGTGGTGAGGATGTGGTCCGCGTACTGCGTGACCGGGCCGTCGGGGCGTCCGGTGATCGCCACCGTCGTGGCACCGTGTTCGAAGGCGACGCGGAGGGGTTCGATGACGTCTCCGGTCGAGCCCGAGTGCGTGATGGCGATCGCCACGTCCTTGGCGCGCAGCTGCACGGCGTTGGTGACGGCGAGGTGCGGGTCGTTGTGCGCGTGGGCTATGAGGCCTATGCGCAGCAGCTTCTGGGTGAGGTCCTGGGCGACCAGGCCGGACGCGCCCACCCCGTACACATCGATGCGGCGGGCGGCCGCGAGGGCGGTGACGGCGGCGCCGAGCTGCACCGTGTCGAGCCCGGCGGCCGTGTCGGCGAGGGTCTGCTGCTCGTCGTAGGCGAGCTTGGCGACCACGTCGGCGATGGGGTCGTCGACCGCGATGTCCGCGGTGACGGCGGGCGCGCGGCCCGACTGCTGCTGGGCGGCGAGCCCGGCGAGGGCGAGGCGCAGATCCCGGTACCCCGGGTAGCCGAGGAGGCGGGCGGTGCGGACCACGGTCGCCTCGCTGGTGCCGGTGAGCTCGGCGAGGCCGGTGACCGTCAGGGCCGCGCAGCCGGCCGGGTCGGCCGCCACGGCCTCCGCGACGCGCTGCATGGAGCGGGTCATCGAGGGGGCCAGCGTCCGTACCTTCGCCGCGAGCGCGGCGGGGGCGGGCGGCGCCTCGCCTGCGAAAATTTCCTTCACGTCTGGGGTCACCTCTGAAAGATATTTTCCTTTGGGGGATGGGGTCAAGGGTGCGCACAATGGGTGCATGGATCCCATCAGCCCCCTTGAGCAGGCGTTGCACGCGGCTCGCGCCCTGGTGCTCGCCGACCTGATCGCGGGCCAGGTGGCCGAGGCCGACGTCGTCTCCCTCGTCGAGGAGTCCGTCGTGCAACGCCGCTGGTGGGTCGAGCAGTGGCCGGAAGGCGCCGGTTACGTCGCCGGGCTGATCGCCCAGGACGTCCAGGACGCCCTTCTCGAACGGTACGGGCGGTGGCCGCTGTGCCCCGTGTGCGGCTCCGGCGACCCGCACGCCCTCGACGTGGAGCCCGAGTTGGGACCCGACCCGCACTGGGTCTGCCACAAGGCGGGCGTGCGGGTCGCTTCGGTGGGGGCGCTGGACTCGGCGACCGGCGGGACGCCCCCGTCGTGACGGTGTACATCGATCCGCCGACCTGGCCCGGACACGGGCGGTTCTGGTCCCACCTCGTCAGCGACGTCTCGTTCGACGAACTGCACGGTTTCGCGGCCGGGTTGGGCGTTCCGTCGCGGGCCTTCGAGCGCGACCACTACGACATCCCCTCGCACCGGTACGCCGATGTGGTGGCCGCGGGAGCGGTGGAGGTCAGTAGCCGCGAGGTGGTGCGGCTGCTGACGGACTCCGGGTTGCGCAGGCCCAAGGGGCGGGCCTGGCCGGGGAGTTCGTAGCGCCCGGCTCGCGCTGCGGGTGGCCGTACGCCACGAACTCCCGGCGGTGACCGGCGTCAGCCGAAGATGTTGAGCTCCGCCTCTCGCGCCCCCGCCAGCTCGTACCGCGCCCCCACCAGTGGACGCCCCGCGTACAGCCGGATCAGTGTGGCGGCGTCACCGAGATAGCGCGCCGGAGGCCGGTCCCCCGGCACGCCCCCCAGCCGTAGGGGCGAGTCCACGTCGTCGAGGTCCGCGTGCAGTGGCACACACCCCCGCTCCCGGGTGATCCGCCCCAGCAGCGCCAGCGCGTGCGGCAGCCCGGAACCCCCGTACGCCCCCGCCACCCCGAACGCCTCCCGCACATCCCCCGCATGCACCCACTCCCCGAGCGCCACCGCGTCGAGAACACCACCCGCCTTGGCGATCACCGCCCCGGCCTCGCTCATCCCCCGCTCCAGCTCGTCCACGACCCGCGCATGCGGCCAGTCGTCCCGCTCGGCGATGTCCCGCTCGTTCGCGGCGGGGCTGAACACGTCCTTCTCGTAGCGGCTCTCCACCACCCGCATCAACGCGGCAGAGCAGTGCGCCAGCACATCGCGCACGGTCCAGCCGGGACACGCGGTCCGCAACGCGAAGTCGGAGTCGGGGCGCCCCCGCAGCAGCGGTATCAGCGCATCGCGCTCCACGAGCAGCAGCCGCCCGGGAAGCTCCGGATCACGTACGTCGTCGTACAGCTCGGCAGAAGTCATGCCCCCACGCTAGGGGCCGAGGGACGGAAGACCCGGCCACCCGCGACAATGTCCACATGGCCGATCACGACGCGCTGCGCGCCCGCTGGCACCGCGCCCTCACCACCGCACGCGACGGCGCCGGCCACCCCGACCCGGCCCCGTACGCCGACAATCTGCTGAGCCGCTGGTCGGAGCCGCAGCGCCGGTACCACACGGTCGAGCATCTGGCGGCGGTCCTGGATCGCATCGACGTGCTGATCGACGTACAGAAGGAGCACGCCGAGGACCCGGACGCCGTCCGTCTGGCGGCCTGGTTCCACGATGCCGTCTACCTGCCGGAACGGTCGACGAACGAGGAGCGTTCCGCCCGCCTGGCCGAGCGCGCGCTGCCGGAGGCGGGGGTCTCCCCGGCTCGCACGGCCGAGGTCGCCCGCCTGGTCCGCCTCACGCTCACGCACGCGCCCGAGCCCGGCGACTCCAACGGTGCCGTGCTCTGCGACGCGGATCTGGCGATCCTGGCGGCGCCGACGGAAACGTACGCCGCGTACACGGTCGCGGTCCGCGAGGAGTACGGCTTCGTCCCGGACGAGGCTTTCCGCGCGGGCCGGGCCGCCGTACTCCGCCAACTCCTGGACCTCCCAAGGCTGTTCACGACGCCCTACGGGGAACGGGAGTGGGAGCCCCGGGCCCGCGAGAACCTCCGGACGGAACTGGCCCAACTGACCGACTGACACCCGCGCACCGCTGCCCACCCACCCGCTCAGGGGGGAATGCGCCCCGCCCTTCGCTCCGTTGGACCGTGATATGCCCGCACCCGCCGCCCGCCCCCGCATGCCCCTCGCCGTCTACATCCTCGGCCTCTCCGTCTTCGCCCTGGGCACCAGCGAGTTCATGCTCTCGGGCCTGCTGCCGCCGATCGCCGACGACATGGACGTCACGATCCCGCAGGCGGGCCTGCTGATATCGGCCTTCGCGATCGGCATGGTCGTCGGCGCTCCGCTGCTCGCGGTGGCGACGCTGCGGCTGCCCCGCCGTACGACGCTCGTCTCGCTGATCGCCGTCTTCGGCGTGGGCCAGGTCGCGGGCGCGCTCGCTCCGTCGTACGGCGTCCTGTTCGCGTCCCGGGTGGTCAGCGCGCTCGCCTGCGCCGGGTTCTGGGCGGTGGGCGCGGCGGTGGCCGTGGCGATGGTGCCGCTGAACGCCCGCGCCCGCGCACTCGCCGTGATGATCGGCGGCCTGTCGATCGCGAACGTCCTCGGGGTCCCCGCGGGCGCGTTTCTCGGCGAGCACCTGGGCTGGCGGTCCGCCTTCTGGGCGGTCGGCGCGGCCTCCGCGATCGCACTCGTCGGCGTCGTCACGCTCATTCCGCGCATCCCGCTGCCCGACGAGAAGCCGCAGCTCAAGCGGGAACTCCGCATCTACCGCGACCCGCAGGTACTGCTCTCCATCGCGATGATCGCGCTCGCCGCCGGCGGCGTCTTCTGCGCGTTCAGCTATCTCGCCCCGCTGCTCACGGACGTGGCGGGCCTGGACGACGGCTGGGTGCCCACGGTCCTGGCCCTGTTCGGGGTCGGCGCGCTGATCGGCACGACGATCGGCGGGCGGGTCGCGGACGCGCACCTCTTCGGCGTACTGCTCACCGGCATCGCCGCCGACACGGTCGTCCTCGTCGCCCTCGCCCTGCTGGGGCAGTACGCGGTCGCCGCCGTCCTTCTCTCCTTCGCCCTCGGAGTGGCCTGCTTCTACACGGCCCCGGCGCTCAACGCCCGCATGTTCAACGTCGCGGGCGCCGCGCCCACGCTGGCCGGCGCCACCACCACGGCCGCCTTCAACCTCGGCAACACCGGCGGCCCCTGGCTCGGCGGCACGGTCATCGACGCGGGCTTCGGCTACACCTCGACGGCGTGGGCGGGAGCGGCTCTGACGGTGGCGGGAATGGGTACGGCGGCGGTGTCCCTGCGGCTGCAGCGCCGTACGCGGGCGTCACGGGTGGTGATGTCGGCCGAGGGGGCGGAGCGTACGGAGTGCACGGACCTGGCGGACGGCATGGACCGTACGGATCGGGCGAATAATCCCGAACGCGCCTGACCCTGATCACCTATCCTCGCCGCATGCGAAGCATGGGTGGGGACCAGGTGGAGGAAGCCGTCGCGAGCTGCGTGACGCTGCTGCGGACGGCGGTCGAGCAGGACTGGGAGGGGACCAAGGCGGGCCGCCTGGACTGGAGTTGCCGCGAGACCGCCGAGCACATCTGCGGTGATCTCATCGCGTACGCGGGCCAGTTGGCGGGACGCGCGACCAAGGCCTACATGCCGTTCGACATCGTGATGGAGGACGGCACCGACAACGCGGGCCACCTCGACGTGATCGAGACGACCGGCGCCCTGCTCGCCGCCGCCGTGCGCACGACGCCCCGCGAGGTGCGCGCCTTCCACCCGTACCCCTTCCGCAGCGCGAACCGCGAGGGCTTCGCCGCGATGGGCGTCACCGAGATCCTGGTGCACACCCACGACATCGCGGAGGGCCTGGGCCTGGCGTACGAGCCCCCGGCCGAGCTGTGCGCGGACGTCCTCGCGCGGATCTTCCCGCACGTCCGCCCCGGCGACGCCCCCTGGCCGACCCTTCTGTGGGCCACCGGCCGCGGAGAACTGTCCGACCGCGCCCCGCTCACCGAGTGGCGCTGGAACAACAACCTGGTCATCCCCGCCGAGCGCCTCACCCTGCAAGGGGTCACGCCCGCGGCCGCCGCCGACCTGAGCGCGGGCGGCACCGGCGGCTTCGAGTGGGTCGAGGACGGCCCGTTCGAGGGCACGCGGTCGGCTGCCGGGATGGTCGCGAAGTCGTACGAGGCGGGGACGCACCGCCCGGAGTGGGGCATGTTCGTCCTCGTCCGCACGGAGGACGGCCGTGCGGTCGGCGGCATGGGCTTCCACGGCGCCCCCGACGAGGACCGCCGTGCCGAGGTCGGCTATGACCTGGCGGAGTCCGCCCGCGGCAACGGCTACGCCTCCGAGGCCCTGGGCGCGCTCTCCGCCTGGGCCCTGTCCCGCGAGGACGTGGACGTACTCTTCGCCGCCATCGACCACACCAACCTCCCTTCCCAGGGCGTCATCTCCCGCGCCGGGTACACACGGGTGAGCGAGGAACTGGAGACATACGCCTACGAGGAACAGGGCCTGGAGCGCTCACTGCGCCTGTACGCCCGCGAAAGCTGACCCCTGCGGACCATCGGAACCGTCCCGGGTGCCGGACAAGCAGGGGCCACCCTCGCGGCACCCCGGCGGGCCGAGCTTCTCGCGAGGTCGCCCAGGAGCGGCGTAGTCTGGGATTGGACTAGACCTGTAGCCGCTCCAAGGGAAGAGGCCGTATGAGCAAGCGTGCAGCCCTGGAGGTGATCGCCCTCGGCCCGGAGGACGCGGTCGCCGCCCAGGCCGGAGGCGCGGACCGCCTCGAGCTGGTCACCGACATGGCCGCCGACGGCCTCACCCCGTCGGTGGAGACCTTCGCCGGGATCCGCGCCGCCGTGGACATCTCGCTGCGCGTGATGCTCCGCCGCGCGGACGGCTTCGCGGCCGGGGACGTCGATGCGCTCGTACGCCTTGCCGGGGAGCTGCGCACCGCCGGAGCGGACGAGTTCGTGCTCGGGTTCCTCGACGAGCACGGCGGCCCCGACCTGCCCGCCGTGGAGCGGATCGTCGCCGAGCTGGACGGCTGCCGCTGGACGTTCCACCGCGCCATCGACCGCGCCGCCGACCGCGACGCCCTGCGCAAGCAGCTCGCGGATCTGCCCGGCCTGGACGCCTATCTCACCGCGGGCGCCGCGTCCGGCGTGGACGAGGGCCTGCCCACGCTCGTCGCCGAGGCCGCCCGCCGCGGCGAGCCCGGCTACGAGCCGCGGATCATGGTCGGCGGCGGCCTCCGCCTCGACCATGTCCCTCGGCTGCGCGCCGCGGGCGTCGACGCCTTCCACATCGGCGGCGCCGCCAGGCCGGGCGGCTGGTCCGCCCCCGTCGACGTGGCAGCCGTGGCGCGGTGGCGGCGGGCGCTGGACGAACCGGCATGAGGTGCCTGGCCGGTTGAGCCGAGGTCACGGATCTATATCCGACGGGTAGTTGTTGTGTGCTGAAGCCGTCCCGTGGATCATTCCGTGCCCCGTGTACGTGCATAGTGAGGACGCCCCAAAGTTGAACCGGGGCATGACAAAGCACGTGCACGCAGAGGGAAGTAACAGGGGGACAGGCTCCATGCCATCCATACGCAGCCGCTCATTCGCGGCCGCCGCAGCCGTGGTCGCGGCCATCATGGTCACCACCACGGCCTGCAACGACAACAAGAAGGACGACGCGGCGGACGCGAAGCCCACCTCGTCCGCCCAGGCGGACAAGGGCGTCGACACCGGTTCGGACGACGACGCGGGCACCTCGATCGGCGGCTACAAGCTGCCCGAGGGCATCCCGACCGAGCTCAGCGGCGCCGCCCTGGACAAGTGGAAGAACGGCGGCTGGAAGGACTACAGCAACTGGGCTTCCAAGGCTGAGGACTTCGCCAACCCGTACATCGACAACTTCTGGACGCCGGAGCGCATCGCCAAGGCCAAGACCGTCGCCGGTGACATGCCGACGGTCGCCAAGTCGACCAACATGAGCTCCGGTTCGGGCGGCGCGGTCTACGCGTACGAGCCCGACGGCCCGGTGAGGAAGTACAACGCCACCCGGGTCAAGTCCACGTACCACAAGAACGCGGCGGCGGTCGGCAAGCTGTTCTTCAGCACGCCCGAGGGCGAGTACGTCTGCTCCGCCGCGGTCGTCTCCGACCCGAAGCACCCCGGCAAGTCCAACATGGTGTGGACCGCCGGTCACTGCGTGCACGGCGGCAAGGGCGGCGGCTGGTACCGCAACATCGCCTTCTACCCGTCCTTCAACAACAAGGGCAACCTCAACATCCAGCAGGCGACCCAGAACGCCAACAGCCGCAGCGTCTCGCCGTACGGCAACTTCTGGGCCGACTGGGCCGTCACGTCCAACAACTGGATCAAGGGCGGCTCCGGCCACAGCGGCACCTGGGCGTCCACGTACGACTACGCCGTGCTCCACGTGCAGCAGCCGAAGGGCCACAAGTCCCTTCAGGAGCAGGTCGGTTCGGCCCTTCCGGTGTGGTTCAACGCGCCGGCGGCCAACAAGGTCAAGAACATGAAGGTCCGCGGCTACCCGGCCGGCGCGCCCTACGAGGGCTCCAAGATGTACGACTGCCGGGGCGCCACCAAGCGCTACGTGCTCGGCTCCAGCTACCCGAGCAAGTACCCGGCCGAGTACCAGGTCGGCTGCACCATGACCGGCGGCTCCTCGGGCGGCCCCTGGTTCACGTCGCACAACGGCCGCAACTACCTGGTGTCCAACACCTCGCTCGGGGGCAACGGAGCCCTGACCGGCCCCCGCCTCGGCCCCGACGCCAAGGCCGTCTACCAGGCCATGTACCGCAAGTTCAAGTAAGACGGACTGTTCAAGCAAGACGGGCTGTTCAAGCAAGACGGACTGTTCAAGTAGGACGGTCTTACGGGTAGTTGTGGGTGGTCCCCCGGATGCGCACGCATCCGGGGGACCATTCGCGTTTCAGGCTCGTACGGGAGCCGTGGTCTTCTCCGTCACGGGCCGCTGTGCCTGCGGGTCCCGTGCCGTCAGTGCCGCCACCGCGACCGCCAGCGCCGCGAAGACCGCCCCCACCAGCAGGAACCAGCGGTCGCCCAGCAGCGATATCGCGAGGCTTCCGGTGCCGCCCGCCGCCGCGATGCCCAGGTAGAGCGCGCTGCTGTTGAGCGAGATGAGCAGGGGCGCGTTCGCCGGGTCGAGGGAGGCGAGGCGGGCGGTGAGGGCCACGGCGATCGACCAGCCGACGAGCGGGGTGAGCGCGGAGGCCGCCAGGGCCGTCGGCATGGCACGGAGCGTCCAGGGCTGGGCGCCCGCCAGCACCAGATACGCCGTGCCGGAGGAGAGGATCACCGCCCGCGGCCCCCATCGGTCCACCAGCCGTCCGCCGAGCTGGCCGCCGCCGACCGACGCGAACCCGGAGACCAGAAGCAGCAGGGTCAGCCGGTCCTGGTCTCCGCCCGTCGCGGGGTGGGTGGCCACCGTGTAGTAGATGTACGACGTCTGGAAGGCCAGGAAGACCAGGAACGTGGTGACCGCCGCGCCCAGGACGCGTGCGTTCGAAAGCGGGGCGAGACGGGCCCGCAGGGTCAACACGGCCACGGGCTGCGGGAGTTCGCGCAGCAGCAGGGCCAGCCCGGCGAAGGCGGCCACCCCGAGGCCGGTCACCAGCCACATCGTCAGCCGCCAGTCGGTGCGGCCGATCCAGGTGCCCAGCGGAACCCCGAGCGCCGTCGCGGCGGTCAGCCCGCCCATCACCACCGCGATGGCCCGCCCGCGCCGCTCCGGCGGGACGAGCGAGGTGGCCACGGCGTTGGCCGTCGGTGTGTAGAGCGCGGCGCCCAGGGCCGCCAGCACCCGGGTGGCCAGCAGGAAGCCGTACGAAGGGGCCAGCGCAGTAAGGGCGTTGGCGAGGGTGAAGACGGCCAGTGCGGTGAGCAGGGCCCGGCGGCGGGGCCATCGGGCGGTCGCTGTCGCCAGTACGGGTGCGAGGACCGCGTACGACAGCGCGAAGACGGTCACCAGCTGTCCGGCGACCGAGATGGAGACGTCCAGATCATGGGCGATCAGCGGCAGGATGCCGGCCATCACCATGCCGTCGGTTCCGACGGCGAAGGTGCCGAGAGCGAGCAGGAGCAGACGTAGACGCACGGGTCCCCCAGCAGTCCGTGAACGGTTTGACGTTGGTCAAACAATAGAGACTGTTGGATGATTGTCAAACGTTAAGGGGAAGGGGTCGCGCCATGTCCGATGAAGGCGAGCAGCTGCCGCAGCCCGATGTGGACGACATCGATCTGGTCAAGGTGCTGCATGCGCTCGGTGACCCGGTGCGGCTGTGGCTGCTGAAGGTGTACGCGAACGGGCAGGCCTTCTCCTGCGCCCCCGACGCGCTGGGCATCGGGCATCTGCACAAGTCGACCGTCTCGCATCACATGCGGATCATGCGCGAGGCCGGGATCACCTCGACGCGGGCCGTCGGCCGCAACCGCTATGTGCAGCTGCGCCGCGACGACCTCGACGCCAGGTTCCCCGGCCTCCTGGATGCCCTGCTGAAGTCGATGCCCGAGGACTGGACGCGGTATCAGCCGAGTTGAGCAGCGGAAGTCGGCCGAGGGGTCCGGCGGGCTGAGGGCCCGGCGGGCTGAAGGTCAGCCGAGCTGAGGCGGCAGCGGGGCCGCGTGCGTCACGATCAGGCCCGAGACCGCTCGGGTCAGGGCCACGTACAGGCGGCGCAGGCCCGTCCGCTCGTCCGGCTCGCCGTCGACCACCGCCTGCGGCTCGTCCAGGACCACGTAGTCGTACTCCAGGCCCTTGGCGAGCGAGGCGGGGACGAGGGTGAGGCGGGTTTCGGCCGTCGTCTCCTCGCCCGGGCCGAGGTACGGCAGCCCGGCCGCCGTCAGCGCCTCGGCGAGGACGGGGATCCGCGCGTCCGCCGCGATCAGGCCGATCGACCCCTCGTTGCGCAGCAACTCCTCGCCGGCGGCGACCACGTGGGAGTCCTCGCTGGTGGCGCGGACCTCGAAGAAGCCAGGGTTCTCACGCACCGACGCGACCGGTGTCAGGCCGGGCGCGATGTGCGGCAGCAGCCGGGACGCGTAGGTGATCACGTCGGTGGGGACACGGAAGCCCGCCGTCAGCTCCTCGACGACGGCCTCCGTCTTGCCGAGGTGGAGCAGCGCCTCGTCCCAACTCCTGGTCGCCCAGGGCGTGGTGCCCTGCGCCAGGTCGCCGAGGACCGTCGCCGAACCGGTCGTGCAGCGCCGGCCCACCGCCCGGTACTGCATCGGCGACAGGTCCTGCGCCTCGTCGAGCACCACATGCCCGAGCGAGTGCGTCCGCTGGACGAGATCGGTCGCCTCGTCGATCAACACGGCGTCGGCGGCGGCCCACTTGGCCGACTTCACCGACCGCACCGGCTTCTGCCAGAGGATCTCCTTCTGCTCGTCCGCGTCGAGGATCCCCGCTGCGTGGGCGGCGAGGAAGTCCGCGTCGCAGAGCAGCCGCAGCACCAGCTTCGCCGGGTCCACGGGCGGCCAGATCGCCTTCACCACCGCCTTCACCGCGGGGTTGCGGGCGACGGCGTCCTGCACACGGTCGTCCGGCGCCTCGCCCGACCGCTCCATCTGGACCAGCACGGCGTGCGCGATCCGCTGCGGCAGGGCCTCGCGCGCGGCGCCGTAGCGGATGTCGCGGGCCATCAACTCCTCGACGATGTCCGTGAGTTCGTACGCCGGTACGCGCCAGCGTCGCGAGCCGCGCACCACCACGACCGGCTCGGTGGGCAGCGTGATGTGCGAGCGCACGGCCCGGCGCAGCACCTCCGCCATGCGGGCGTCGCCCTTGAGGACGGCGGCCGGTGCCGCGTCGGTCCCGCGCACCTCCACATGGGCGACCAGGTCGTCGACGGTGGCCTGCTTGACCTCCAGCTCGCCCAGCGCGGGCAGCACCTGCTCGATGTAGTGGAGGAAGGACTTGTTCGGCCCGATGACGAGGGTGCCGGTGCGGGCGAGCCGGTCGCGGTGGGCGTAGAGGAGATACGCGACACGGTGCAGGCCCACGGCCGTCTTCCCGGTGCCCGGCCCTCCCTGCACGCACACGGAACCCGAGAGCCCCGACCGTACGATTTCGTCCTGCTCGGGCTGGATGGTCGCCACGATGTCGCGCATCGGGCCCACGCGCGGGCGCTCGATCTCCTGCTGGAGCAGCTTGCTGGTGGTCGCCGCCTCGACCGGGTCGGACAGGTGCTCGTCCTCGTACGCCGTGAGGTCGCCGCCCGTGTACCCGAAGCGGCGGCGCAGCCCGACGTCCATCGGGTCCTTCTTGGAGGCCCGGTAGAACGGCTGCGACACCGGGGCGCGCCAGTCGATCACCATCGGGTCGCCGCCTGCGTCGTGCACATGCCGGCGCCCGATGTAGAAGCGTTCGCCCTCGCCGCCCTCGGCCTTGTCCGCGCCGGGTGCGTGCAGATAGTCCAGCCGCCCGAAGAACAGCGGGGTGTGGCTGAGGTCGGCGAGGGCCTTGATGCGCTCGCCGATCTGGCGCTCCAGGATCGCGGCGTTCACCCAGTTCGCGGTGACGTCGCTGATGTCGAGGTTCTCCGCGTCCTCGCGCATCGCGCGCAGCGCGGCCCGGGAGTCGGCGAGATGGGTCCGCTCGCGGGTGAGGGGATCGAGAGGGCGGTCGGTGGGAGCGGGCGGGGTGGACAAGGGGGTGCCTCCGGGAACCTGCTGCGAACGGGTCACTGGGTGCCGCCCGGTTTCCGTCCGGGCAGCGGCGCTCCGTGAAGGGAGGCGGGCAAGAGCGGAGATTCTAGGTGAGCGGAGGGTGTGGGGCCAACGGTTTTCTCAGGGTGCCGGGGGGCCGGACCCTAGGGGACCGGCTCCCTCCTGAGGTGTAGCCGGGGCGCCCCGGAGGCGTACGGGAGTGCCGTGCGGGTTCGGTCCGTAGACCGACGCCATTCAGGGGCCGCGATTCCATGCTGGATGTATGAGCGCAGCAACCATCACCCCGGCCCCTGTCCGCCACGTTCCGTCCGGCGCCACCGCCCTGGACGGCAGCCGGCCCGCCCGCCACCGCGTCGGCGACGCCCTGCGCGCCGTCAAGGTGTTCGCCGGTGCGGCCCTCGGTGTCGTCCTCCTCGGCGAGTACGGCGAGGAAGCGGGCGTACGGCGCCGCTGAGCACCCGGCGCAAGGCGGCGCCGGACAGTCAGCTGCCCGCGAGCAGCTCGTCCGCGTCCATGATCCGGTAGGCGTAGCCCTGTTCCGCCAGGAAGCGCTGGCGGTGGGCGGCGAAGTCCTGGTCGATGGTGTCGCGGGCGACGACGGAGTAGAAGTGCGCCTGGTGGCCGTCGGCCTTCGGCCGCAGCACCCGTCCCAGCCGCTGAGCCTCCTCCTGCCGCGATCCGAACGTGCCCGACACCTGGATGGCGACGGTCGCCTCCGGCAGGTCGATCGAGAAGTTCGCGACCTTGGACACGACCAGCACGCTGATCTCGCCCTCCCGGAACGCGTCGAAGAGCTTCTCGCGCTGTGAGTTGGGCGTCTCGCCCTTGATCACGGGCGCGTTCAAGTGCTCGCCCAGCTCGTCGAGTTGGTCGATGTACTGTCCGATGACAAGGATCTGCTGCCCCGCGAACCTCTTCACCAGCGCCTCGGTCACCTTCCGCTTGGTGGCGGTGGTGGCGCAGTACCGGTACTTCTCCTCGGTCTCGGCGGTGGCGTACGCCAGCCGCTCTGAGTCCGTGAGGTTCACCCGGACCTCGACGCAGTCGGCGGGCGCGATGTAGCCCTGCGCCTCGATCTCCTTCCAGGGAGCGTCGAACCGCTTCGGGCCGATGAGCGAGAACACGTCGGACTCCCGCCCGTCCTCGCGCACGAGGGTCGCGGTCAGCCCCAGCCGCCGCCGGGCCTGGAGGTCGGCGGTGAACTTGAAGACCGGCGCGGGCAGCAGGTGCACCTCGTCGTAGACGATGAGTCCCCAGTCCCGGGAGTCGAACAGCTCCAGGTGCGGGTAGACGCCCTTCCGCCGCGTGGTCAGCACCTGGTACGTGGCGATGGTGACGGGCCTGATCTCCTTGCGCGTCCCGCTGTACTCGCCGATCTCCTCCTCGGTGAGCGAGGTGCGCTTGACCAGCTCGTGCTTCCACTGGCGGGCGGAGACGGTGTTGGTGACGAGGATGAGCGTGGTCGCCTTGGCCTGCGCCATGGCCCCGGCCCCGACGAGGGTCTTTCCGGCACCACAGGGCAGCACGACCACACCACTGCCGCCGTGCCAGAACCCCTCCACGGCCTGCTTCTGGTACGGGCGCAGCGCCCAGCCGTCCTCGGCCAGCTCGATCGCGTGCGCCTCGCCGTCGACGTACCCCGCGAGGTCCTCGGCGGGCCAGCCCAGCTTGAGCAGCGTCTGCTTGATCTGCCCGCGCTCGGAGGGGTGCACGGCGACGGTGTCGGCGTCGATGCGGGCCCCGACCAGCGGCGTGACCCGCTTGGAGCGCAGGATCTCCTCCAGCACGGGCCGGTCGGTGGTCGTCAGGACGAGGCCGTGCGTCGGGTGCTTGCTGAGGGTGAGGCGGCCGTAGCGGTCCATCGTCTCGGCGATGTCCACGAGGAGGGCATGCGGCACCGGGTAGCGGCTGTACTGCACGAGCGCGTCCACGACCTGCTCCGCGTCATGCCCCGCGGCGCGCGCGTTCCACAGCCCGAGCGGCGTCACCCGGTAGGTGTGGATGTGCTCCGGCGCCCTCTCCAGCTCCGCGAACGGCGCGATGACCCGACGGCATGCGTCGGCCTGCTCGTGGTCGACCTCGAGGAGCAGGGTCTTGTCCGACTGGACGATGAGCGGTCCGTTCACGTACTTGTCCCTTCCGCACGGCCAAACCTCCAGTGTGCCGTATCGGGGGAGGGGACGGGGTGGGGCGGACCGTTCAGGGAGTGCAGGCGCACAGCTGGAGAGGGTCGCTGTTCCACCACTTCAGCAGAGCTTCGGCGTCGGAATCCTCGGCCACGGCCGCGACGAGTGCGTCGGTGTAGGACCAGGCGATGCGGAGCTTGTCGTTCTTCCAGTAGCAGGCCAGCGTGCCCGTGACGACTCCCTGGTACCGCCAGGAGCCCTTGAAGTTCTGTTCGTCCCCGCAGGCTGTCGCATCGTCCGGGGCGTCGTAGGACGAGAACTCCGTCGCCATCCAGGCGTTCAGGTCGGAGTTCGTGTCGAAGGAGACGACGAGGGGTTCGGTCAGCGGGACGCTGTTGGACGCGGAGCAGTTGAGGGCCGCAGAGGTGCCGGTGCCGGGGTTGTCGGCGGAGTGGCAGTCGTACAGGTCCCCGTCGACGATTCGGTCGGCCAGTGACTGCTCGGCGGTGGTCAGCTCCCGGTCGTTCGACGGGGTGTCCGACGGATCGTCCGGCGAGGTGTCCTCGTCGGATTCCGGGGCCGTGGTGTCCGGCCCGGGCCCCGGCTCGCTCGTCGTCGGCCCGGCCTTCGTCGGCCCTGCCTTCGTGATTGCGGGGGACGAGATGTCCGTGCGCGAGCCGCTGTTGACCATCACCGGGATCGTCGCCGCCAGCACGACACCGACAGCGCCGACCAGCGAGGCCCAGATCGGCACTCGTGAGGGCCGGTGATGACCACCACCTGGTCCTGTGCTCCCCGGCCCCGTACCCGCACCTGGATCGCTCATTGCGGCTTGCCCCCCGACGTCCCCCGACGGCGCACCTCGCGCGTGCACTGAATCCGGAATAGCACAGGAAGTAATGATCGATACAGCCGTTTTGTCTCTTTCCCGGTACTGCCTGGAAACAGGCTGGTGCTCCCGTTCCACACGTCTACGGATGGGCCGGGCGCGACTCAGGCCGAGTCGTCCGCCAGCTCCGCCACGCCGGTCACGCGGTGCAGGGGGTATGTGCGGACTTCGTCCGCCGTGTGGTCGTAGGCCGTGACGAAGCCGCCCTCGACGCGGATGGGGGCGATCACACGCTGGCTGGCTGAGCCCTCGGCGTTGACGTAGCCGATCCAGACGGACTCGCCGGTGAGGACGGCGGCCTGCATGGTGGCGAGGGTCTCGGCGGAGCTGGTGCGGGGGAGGTCGCCGCCGGCGGGGGAGGTGTCGGGGGTCGGCTTGCGCGGGGCCGTGGAGGCCAGGTCGCCGGCGCGGATGGCGCGGATCGCGGCGCTCAGGAGGGTGGCGTCGGGCGCCGGCGGGCCGTCCGGGACGGGTTCGGGGGCGGTGCGCGGCGGTGTGCGGTGGGCGTGCGCCCGGGCGATCAGGACGTCGCCCTCCGCGGACTCGGCGGCGGGTGCGAAGCCCATCGCGCGCAGGCCGTCGAGGAGGGTGCCCGGGTCGGCCTGGGCGGCGAGCACGGTCGGGGCGAGGCGGCGCAGCCGCAGCCCCTGGGAGCGCTTGTCGGCGAGGATCTCGTTCAGCAGGGAGTCGTCGTCGCAGCGGACGTACGCCGAGGCCGCGCCGATCCGCAGATGCCCGTGCTTGCGGGCCACGTCGTCGATCAGATAGGCGAGCGGCTGCGGGACGGGCGTGCGCGAGTGCGCCGTCAGGAAGGCGTGCAGGTCGGACGCCGAGCGCCCCGCGTCCAGGGCCCGCCGCACCGACCCCGGCGTGAACCGGTACACCGTCGCGCCACCCTTCGACTCGACGTCCGCGAGCACGCCCAGCACCTCGGCGAGAGGCCGCTCAAGAGGGCCCGGCGCGACCGCTGTGAGGTCCGCCTGGAGGAGGACGTGGTCGAGGGGCTCGGGGAGCAGCGGGGCCAGCAGCCGGGCCGCCTGCGCGGCGGCCGCGGCCTGCTCGGCGGGCGTGCGGGGCACCTCGCCGGTGAGGGGGGCGGGGTGGTGGCGCTTGGGGACGGGGAGCTTGTCGCCGGGGCCGGATGCGGGGGTCGCGGCGGTGTGGCCGGGGCCGGGGGATCCCAGCAGCGCCCGCCCGTGCGAGGACAGGGCGCCCCGGCCGGTCACGCCCAGCGACTCGGCCTCGGACAGCGTCCACCGGGCGAGCCGGGAGCGCAGGTCGTCGGTGGCGGCGGGGGACTGGCGCGGGCCGCGCAGCGGGTGCTCCCAGCGCAGCCGGGCCAGCACCGAGTCCGGGGTGGTGGCGGCGCCCTCCGGGAGGCCCGCGAGGAACGCGAGGACGCGGTGGCGGACCTCGGGGGCCGCGGAGCGGTCCAGGCCGGGGCCGAGCGCGGACAACGTACGGTCCTTCGCGTCCCGCCCGCCGACCAGGCCCGCCGTGCGGGTCGCCGCCAGCCACGCCGTGACGAGCAGCGTCCAGCGCTCGGCGGGGGGCAGCTCCAGCCACTCGTCGTACGCGGGGGTCGCCGCGTACCGCTCGTCGGCCTCGCCGTCCGAGGCCAACAGGCCCGCCGCGTAGGCGAGTTCGACCCAGAACGCGGCGACCGGTTCCGACACGTCGAGGGCCACCGCCGTCCGCTTCAGGTCGCGCACGCTGAGCCCGCCCGCACGCAGCACGGCCGGACCGCCCTCGTGCCAGTCCTTCAGCAGCTCCTCGACGGTCGCGAGCGCCGTGTAGGCCTGGCCCGCCGCCGTCGCGTCCACAACCTGTGGACGGTACGTCGCCGCGGGCTCGACGGCCGGCGCCACCGGCTCCGTCTCCCGGTGCGCGCGGCCCGCCCGCAGATGCAGGGCGACCTCGCGGGGCAGTACGACCGTGCCGGGCGCGGTGGGCAGCAGCAGCCCTCGGTCGATCAGCCAGCGCAGATGGCGCGCCGGGTCCGCCGTCACCTGGCCGTACGGCGGCCCCCAGACCAGCCGCGCCAGCACGTCCAGCGCCTCCGTGGGCGCACCGTCCAGCAGCTTCGCCATCCGTCCGCGGTCCGTGAACAGGCCGGTCAGCGCCGCCACCGCCGACACCGCGTCGTGCGTGGTCGCCAGCCCGGCCGCGGCCACGATCTCCTGGATACGGCCCGGCGACATGCCCGACGTCGCCTCCGCCACCGTCGGGCCGAGACCCGTCGGGGACGGGTGCTGCGGCGACGGCGACAGCAGCTCCCTGGCCGTGCGGACGAGACGCAGGCGGTCGTCCGGCCCCCAGACGAGGGCCTGCTCGCGGAGCGTGCCGAGAGCGCGCGGGTACGCCGCCGTCACCGCCGGGTCGGCGTCGTCGCCCGCCATCAGGGCGAGCAGTTCGCCGTACGTCGCCGGGTCCGCGGCCACGGCGAGTGCCTCCGCGGTCTGCAGGGCGAACCGGTCGAGCCGCTCCAGGGCACGGACGACCGACGCCCGGGTGCCGGCGCGGGTCGCGAGCTGTGTGAGGTCCGTGGGGACCGGGGTGATGAGGTCCGGGCGGCTACGCAGGAGCGCGCTCAGCGAGGCGTCGTCCCGCACGCGGAGCGCTTCCGCCAGGGAACGCGGAGCGTTCCCCCCGCTCCCGGGATCCACCGCGACCTGCTCCTCGGTACTCATCCGCTCCACGGTAGCGGGTGGGGAGGTGCTGCCGCTGTGGCGCGGCTGTATGCGGGGCGCCGCTCCAGCCGCAACCGTAATGGCCCGCAGTGACGACGGCCCGCAGTCGCGATCCGGCGGGAGGGGCCGTGCCGGTACGTTCCTGCCCGTCGCGTAGCAGATCGCCCGCCAAGTCCCGCCGTATATCAACCCCGGGCAGTACGCCCACGCGGCGACGGGCAAGACGTACCGGCACGGCCCCGACCCACCCACCGGCGGCAGGCGCCCCGCGGCCGGCGGACCCACCGCAGCGGGGCTGACGCGGTACCGTCGGGGGAACGGGGAGTTCAACATGCCCGCCCCGGAGGGGACTTCGTGGGGATTGAGAGCGATCAGCTCGTCTTCGACTATCTGAGCCGGGTCGGAGACCTGGCGCAGCAACGCCAGCTGCCGTCCGCGACACGGATGCGGCTGGTCTCGGAGCTGCGCAACGAGATCGACCGGCGCCGGTCGAAGACGTCCGTCGACAGCCCGGCCGCCGTCCGCCGCATCCTCGACCGCCTCGGCTCGCCGGACGAGATCGTCACCGCCGCCGGCGACGGCACCGCCGGCCCCGCCCCGGAGCCCCGCGCCACCGTGCCCGTCCAGCGCGCCGACGAACCGGAGAGCCGCTCCAAGCGTCTGCGCCGCGTCGTCCCGAGGCCGCGCCCCGCGGAACCGGACCCCGTGGAGTCCTCCCGCGACATCCCCTCCCCGCCCCACCTCGCGGGCACCCACGAACTCGGCGACAGCGCCGCACAGCCGGACTGGTGGCGCGTGGACAATAGCGCCTTCGGCGTCGGGGACAGCGTCCCGGGCTTCGTCGGAGGCGTCGAGATCCCCGAAATACTCAAACCGCCGCCCCCACCGGAGAAGGCGGACACACCCGCCGTCAAGGACACCGGGGACGACGGGGACATCCGCGTCGAGCCCGGCGTCGAGCCCGCCGCGGAACCCCGCGTCAGGACCCGCCGTCTCCGCCTCCGCCCCGGCGCCGGCTGGAGCAACCCCCTCCTCCTGCTCGCCGCCGCGCTCCTCGTCGCGGGCGCCGTCCTCGGCAGCTGGATCGCGCTCGGCTTCGGCTGGCTCATCGCCTACGCCTCGCGCAGGCTGAGCGTCGCCGAGTCGAAGTGGGCGGTGCTAGGTCTGCCGGGACTGGTCGCCACGGCCGGGATCGTCTGGCTGTGGGGCAGGCAGGACGGCCGCTGGGGCGCCCCCATCGCCGAGGGGCACATGAGCGACGCGATCGCCGAGACCTGGCCGTGGGTCGTCCGCGGCGCGGCGACCGCCTCGGCCCTCTACCTGATCTGGCGTTCCCAGCGACAGAAATAGTCGATGGGCGCCCGGATACGTGGTGGGCACAATGACCCCATGACTTCGCGCGCGCTGACCGTCGGCTTCGACCTCGACATGACCCTGATCGACTCCCGCCCCGGCATCCACGCCTGCTTCCAGGCACTTTCCGCACAGACCGGCACGTACGTCGACTGCGACCTGGTGGTGACCCGGCTCGGGCCGCCGCTGGAGGACGAGATCGCCAACTGGTTCCCGGCCGAGCGGGTCGCCGCGATGGCCGACCTCTACCGTGAGATGTACCCCACACACGCCATCACCGGCACGCTCGCGCTGCCCGGCGCCCGCGAGGCCGTCGACGCGGTGCGGGCGGCGGGCGGACGGGCCGTCGTCGTCACCGCCAAGTACGAGCCGAACGCCAAGCTGCACCTGGACCACCTGCGCATCGACGCGGACGCGGTCGTCGGCAGCCTGTGGGCCGAGCGCAAGGCGGAGGCGCTGCGCGAGCACGGCGCGAGCGTCTACGTCGGCGACCACACCGGCGACGTACGCGGCGCCCGGGCCGCCGAGGCGTACTCGGTCGCCGTGGCCACCGGCCCCTGCGACGCGGCGGAGCTGCGCGCGGCGGGCGCGGACGTCGTGCTCACGGACCTGACGGAGTTCCCGGCATGGCTGGAGGGCCACCGCCGGGAACGTACGACCGCCTAGGAGGTCGCCCGGGCCCGGCGGCGGCCCGCCGCGATCGACTGGAGCACCCCCGCTCCCGCGAGCAGGAAGCCGACGCCCATCAGCATGCTCAGTCCGAACATGTACGTCGGAAAGGGCGTCGTGTCCAGCAACAGCGGGGCCACGGTGACCAGTGTGGCCACGGCGCCGAGGAAAAAGACCACGGCACCGGCACGGATCAGCCGGTCACCGGGTTCGACGGAATTCGCTTGGGTTTTGTCACGCACCCGACCAGGGTAGTTCCCTGCCCGAAGGAACAATCCGGCGACGTCTTGTCACCGGCCCCCTGACCATTAGCCTTGGAACCGGCGGGTCCTACGACCCGCTGTAGTGCTATCCAGAGCCGTTTCCGGACAGTTCCCCACCGCAGTTCCAGAGCAGTTTCCGACGAGTACGAGGACGAGGACAGACGTGCCTACCGGCAAGGTCAAATGGTTCAACAGCGAGAAGGGCTTCGGCTTTCTCTCCCGCGACGACGGCGGCGACGTCTTCGTTCATTCCTCGGTCCTGCCCGCCGGAGTCGAAGTTCTCAAGCCGGGCCAGCGCGTGGAGTTCGGCGTGGTCGCCGGCCAGCGCGGTGACCAGGCGCTCTCGGTGGTCCTGCTGGACCCGACCCCCTCGGTGGCGGCCGCACAGCGCCGCAAGCCGGACGAACTGGCGTCCATCGTCCAGGATCTGACGACCCTTCTCGAAAACATCACGCCAATGCTGGAGCGGGGGCGCTACCCCGACAAGGCCTCCGGTCACAAGATCGCGGGCCTGCTGCGCGCGGTCGCCGACCAGTTGGACGTGTAGCTCCCGCCGGGAAACTACGGAAAATCGAGCGCATCCGGGCCGAGGGGCGGCACCAGCCCCTCGGCCGCCGCACGCGTGAGCAGTCCCCGGATCGCGGCGTAGCCGTCCTCGCCGAGGTCGGCGGTGAACTCGTTGACGTACAGGCCGATGTGCTGGTCGGCGACCTTCGGGTCCATCTCCTGGGCGTGTTCCAGGACATAGGGGCGCGAGGCCTCCGGGTCGTCCCACGCCATCCGGACCGAGGTGCGGGTGGCCTCCGCCAGCGCCGTCAGCCGCTCCTGCCCCAGGGACCGTTTGGCGATGATCGCGCCCAGCGGGATGGGCAGCCCGGTGGTGTGCTCCCAGTGCTCGCCCATGTCGGCGAGCTTGTGCAGCCCGTAGTTCTGGTAGGTGAACCGGGCCTCGTGGATGACGAGTCCGGCGTCGACCTTCCCGTCCCGCACGGCCGGCATGATCTCGTGGAACGGCATGACCACGATCTCGCCGACGCCGCCGGGCACGGTGTCCGCGGCCCAGAGCCGGAAGAGCAGGTACGCGGTCGACTTCTCGCTCGGCACGGCGACCGTCTTCCCGGTGAGGTCCGCGCCCGCCTTGCGCGTCAGCACCAGCGGCCCGCAGCCCCGCCCCAGCGCGCCTCCGCAGGGCAGCAGCGCGTACTCGTCGAGGACGTAGGGCAGCACGGCGTACGACACCTTCAGCACGTCGAACTCGCCGCGCTCCGCCATGCCGTTGGTGATGTCGATGTCCGCGAACAGCACGTCCAGCGCCGGCGCGTCCGGCACCCGGCCGTGCGCCCACGCGTCGAAGACGAACGTGTCGTTGGGGCAGGGGGAGTACGCGATCCGCAACGGCTGTGCGTCGGTGCCTGTGTCAGTGAGGGGGCTCATGTGGGTTCCAACTCTCCAGTACGGGCGGGAGCTTCCCGAATGCCTCGGTGAGTGCCGCGAAGGCCTCGCCGATGCGCCAGGCGGCCCGGTCGCGCGGGCCGACGGGGTTGGACACCGCGCGCAGTTCCACCACGGGCACCCCGTGCGCGGCGGCCGCCTCGGCCACCCCGAACCCCTCCATCGCCTCGGCGAGGGCGAGCGGATGCCGGGCCCGCAGCTCGGCGGCGCGCTCGGCGGTGCCGGTCACGGTGGAGACGGTCAGTACGGCGCCGGCGCGCGCACCGGTGGCGGCCGCGACGTCTCGTACGAGTGCATTCGGCGGACGGTGGCTGACGGTCCCGAAGCCGAGCGCGGTCACGGGCACGAAGCCGTCCGCGGTGTCGGCGCCGAGATCGGCCACGGTGATGTCGTCGGCGACGACGAGCGAGCCGACCGGCGCCTCGGGCGCGAAGCCGCCGGCGATCCCGGCGCAGACCACGAGGCCGTACGGCGATCCGGACAGGGCGGCGGCCGTGAGGGCGCCGGCGGTGCAGGCGGCGGCGCGCGCGGGCCCCACACCGGCGGCGAGCAGGTCCCAGCCGCGTATCCGGTGCAGCGTGGCCCCGGGCAGCGGGACCTCGTCGGCCGGGTCCGCGAACGCGCGAGCCACCGCGTCCCGTTCGGGCGGGACAGCGGTGGCTACGAGGATGCGCATCGGCGGAGGCAGATCCGGGACCGGGGGCGGATCAGGCGTCCGCGTTCTGGAGCTTGAAGTTCCACACGCCGTTGAACTTCGTGCCGGCCTTGTTCTGCTGAACGATGCTGATGTACAGCGTCTTCGGGGCGGCCTGGCCCTGCTGGTCGGCGAAGAGGTCGACGCCCTCGAAGGAGTAGTACGTCTTCTTGTACGGGTTCGTGGCCTGCTGCCCGTTGATCCACAGGGCCCAGCCGTCGTCCGCGATCTTCGGGTCGACGCCGATGCGCAGCGTCTCGCCCTGCGAGACCTTGATGGTCTCGGACGACTTCTTCAGGGCGCACTTGGTGGCCTTGGCGCGGCCGATGTCGTCGCCGTCTTCGTAGCAGGTGGCCTCGGCACTCACCGAGTTCTTGCCGACCGTCACAGTGGCGCGCGGGGTCGGCTTGTCGCAGGCCGACAGGACGAGGAGTCCGGCGCTGACGGCACCGGCGGCAGCCAGGGTGCGGCGGTGGCGCACAAAGAAACGCTGGGAGGTCATGCGCGAAGGCTATCGGGCACCTTCGGCGACGCCCCCACGTGGGGTACGGCGTGCCGTGAGGTCACGCCACCCGGGCGCGTGCCGATCCCCCGTGGCGGGCCGCCGCGAGCAGCCCCCGGACCGTGGTGAGCCACCCCGCGGCGACGATCGCGGCGGCCACCGAGAGGCCGAGCGTGCCGTTGAGGGGGAGCGCGATGCCGATGCCGCCGCCCAGCACCCAGGCCACCTGGAGCAGCGTCTCGGAACGTGCGAAGGCCGACGTACGGACGAGTTCGGGCACGTCCCGCTGGATCAGCGCGTCCAGCGACAGCTTGGCGAGGGCCTGCGCGAACCCGGCGACCGCGGTCAGACAGGCCACCAGGAACGCGCCGAAGAAGATGGCCGCCGTGATCGCGGCGCCGAGCACGAACGCCATGACCGTCACGACGATGATCTCCGGGGCGCGATTTCTCAGCGCCGCCCCGACCGCCGTGCCCAGTGCGTTGCCCACGCCCGCCGAGACGGCCACGATCCCGAGCGAGACCGCCGCGGTCTGGCCCGAGAGCGGGTGCTCGCGCAGCAGGAAGGCGAGGAAGAAGATAAGGAAGCCGGACAGACAGCGCAGCGACGCGTTGGCGGCGAGCGTGTGCGTGACCGCCGTACCGACCGTCCGCAGTCCGGGGCGTTTCAGCGATTTGCGGTGCGGCCCGTGCAGATGCTCCTCGTCCGCCGCGAGCAGCGCCGTGTCCTCTCCCTTGGCCGAGTCGACCTTCGGCGGCAGCGAGAACGACAGGAACATCCCCGCGACGAAGATCGCGAAGGCGCCGTAGAGCGGATAGCGCGGGCCGAGCGCCTGGAGCCCCGCCCCGACCGGCGCCGCGATCCCGGTGGCGAGCAGCCCGCCGAGGGTGACTCTGGAGTTCGCCCTCACCAGGGAGAACTTGGGTGGCAGCAGACGCGGTACGACGGCACTGCGGACCACGCCGTACGCCTTGGAGGCGACGAGCACGCCCAGCGCGGCGGGATACAGCTGGATGCTTCCGGTGACGACCGCACTGGAGAGGATCAGCGCGAGCAGGGCCCGCGCGAGCATCGCCGCCGCCATCGCGGCGCGGCGGCCGTGCGGCAGGCGGTCCAGGAGCGGGCCGATGACCGGGGCCAGCACCGTGAAGGGCGCCATGGTGATGCCGAGGTAGAGGGCGACGCGGCCGCGGGCCTCGTCGGTCGGCACGGAGAAGAACACCGTGGAGGCGAGCGCGACGGTGATCATGACATCGCCCGCGCCGTTCACCGCGTGCAGCTCGATCAGTTTCCCGAGCCCCGACTCGCCCGCCCCGTGCGCGTGCGTCGCCTTGCGGATGCCGCGCGCCGTGCCGGTCACCGGGAAGTGCAGGGCGCGGCCGACCGCACGGACGGACCCGCTCATCCGGCCCGTTCCGTTGTCCCTGCTGTTCCCCTTGGCCCCACCGATGCCGGTGGCTCCCTGGGGCGACCTCGCGCCTGCCACTCCGCCATAGTGCCCCGATATCGGCCTACGTAGTGCAGTTACCGCGTGTATAGGGACCGAGTGGCGTCGTGATGGGGCCGGGCGGAGTGCGGTGGACGGGCCGAGTCGGGCGGGTGGGTGGACAAATTTTTTTCGGGTACGGGCGAAGCCCGCAAAGCCTGCCGAGACGGGCGGCCGGGCGGGAAAACCCCGGCGCGAAGCGCCGAAACGTCCGCCTCCGGGCACCGGAAAGGCATCGGCAGCGCACGCCGGTGTGGGCCCAGGGGCCAGGAGAAGGTAGCGTGCGTAACGCGCCCGCGGCGGTTGTTCTCGGCCGCGCGCCTCTCGGCCATCCCGCAGAATGGATGGCGTAGGTGCGCCCGAGTGCGATCGGGGCGCGGACGTCGACGCGGCCCAACGGTCCGCTCCGTCCGCATCCCCGCCGAGGAATGGCGCACCCGTGAGACGGCGTAGGAGAGAAGCGATACCTGTGAGCGCAGCGACAACGCGAAGCCGCACCCCCGACCGCCTGTGCGCCGAGGCCGTCGACCTCGCCCGCACCGCAGCCGAGGAGGCTGCCGCACCCGGCGTGGTCGGCGCGCATGTGGGGCTGGTCTCCGAAGGAGACCGTGTTGTCACGCACTTCTTCGAGTGCAAGGAACTCGGCTACCGGGGCTGGCGCTGGGCCGTGACGGTCGCCCGCGCCTCCCGCGCGAAGATCGTCACCCTCGACGAGACGGTGCTGCTGCCCGGCTCCGACGCCCTCCTCGCTCCCGAGTGGGTGCCGTGGAGCGAGCGGCTGCGCCCCGGGGACATGGGCCCCGGCGACCTGCTGCCGACCGACGCCGAGGATCTGCGGCTGGAGCCCGGGTACTCCGGCGAGGACGAGCCCGCGCCGAACTCCGTGGTCTCCGAGGACATGGCCGAGCTGGTCGAGGCGGAGGACGCGGACGTCACCGCGGGAACGCCCGCGAGCCTGCCGGTCGTGCCGCGCCGCGGTTCGATCGCTGCCGTCGCCGAGGAACTCGGCTTCCGCCGTGCCCGCGTCCTGTCCCGCTACGGGCTCCATGTCGCGGCCGACCGCTGGGAGGAGTCGTACGGCCCCAAGACCGCGATGGCCCAGGCGGCGCCGGCGACGTGCGTCAGCTGTGGCTTCCTCAACCGGATCGGGGGCTCGCTCGGTCAGGCGTTCGGTGTCTGCGCCAACGAGTTCTCCCCGGCGGACGGCCGGGTCGTCTCCCTCTCCTACGGCTGCGGGGGCCACTCGGAGGCCGCGGTCATGCCCACGCCTCCGCGCCCGGCCCCTCCGGTGATCGACGAAACCCGAGTGGACCCCTTCCCCCTCCGCCCCTCCCCGGACTCCGGCTCGGTCTCGCTGACGACGGACGACCCTTCGGCGGAGCTGGGCCACTCGTAACACCCGTAGCCGCTCACCCTGCGGGGGTGACCGGGGGCTGCCCGCCCACCCCGGCCGGGGCTGCCATATCGCCCCCGGCACGGGGAAGGCGCCCCAGAGGCACCCGGCGCCGCACGGTACCTTCATGCGGCGGCGCCCCACGCGACAGCGAAGTCGCGGTCGCGCCACGCGAGAGGGAGAGTGAGCTGTGAGCAAGTTCGTGCGGCCGGCAGCCGAGGGCGCGGACCCGTTCGGGACGGCGCGTCTGCGACGCGGTGTGCTGGACGCCTGGGCCACCAGCCCGGCCCGCTTCCGGGAGGACGCCAACGCCGAGGAGGACCTCGTCCTCGGCGGCTACCGCGACCGCCTGGTCGTCGAACTCGCCCAGAACGCCGCCGACGCCGCGGCCCGCGCGGGGGTCCCCGGACGCCTGCGCCTCACCCTCCGTGACGGCGTGCTCGCCGCCGCGAACACCGGCGCCCCCCTGGACGCGACCGGCGTCGAGTCCCTCTCCACGCTCCGCGCCTCCGCGAAGCGGGACGCCCCCGAGGGCGCCGTCGGCCGCTTCGGCGTCGGCTTCGCCGCCGTACTCGCCGTGAGTGACGAGCCCGCCGTCGTGGGCCGCCACGGCGGCGTCCGCTGGTCCCTCGCCGAGGCCCGCGAGCTGGCGGCGGACACCGCCCGGCACAGCCCCGGACTCGGCGACGAGATCCGCCGCCGCGACGGCCATGTGCCGCTGCTCCGGCTGCCGTTCGCGGCCGAGGGCACCGCCCCGGACCCGTACGACACGGTCGTCATCCTGCCGCTGCGCGACACCGCCGCCGAGGATCTCGCCGAACGGCTCCTGGAGCGCATCGACGACGCGCTGCTGCTCGCGCTCCCGGGACTCGAAGAGGTCGTCGTCGAGGTGGGGGACGCCGAGCCCCGCACCCTGCGGCGCCGTACCGAGGGCGACGGGAGCGCCGTCCTCGTCGAGGACTCCCGCGACGGCGGCACCCGCTGGCGCACCGTCTCCCGGGACGGCGCCCTCGACCCCGCCCTGCTCGCCGACCGCCCGGTCGAGGAGCGGCTGCGCCCGCACTGGTCGGTCACCTGGGCCGTACCGGTCGACTCCGACGGATCCCCGGCCCGGCCCCGCACCAGCCCCGTCGTGCACGCCCCCACGCCCAGCGAGGAAGCGCTCGGCGTGCCCGCGCTGCTCATCGCGTCCCTGCCGCTCGACACCACGCGCCGGCACGCCGCGCCCGGACCGCTGACCGACTTCGTCGTGCAGCGCGCGGCGGACGCGTACGCCGAACTGCTCGCCGCCTGGCGGCCGGTGGGCGCCGGGATCATCGACCTGGTGCCCGGACCGCTGGGCAAGGGCGAGCTGGACGGCTCGCTGCGCCAGGCGATCCTGGACCGGCTGCCGCGCACCGCGTTCCTGCCGCCCGCTGTCGCGCCCGGCGACGACGCCGATCTGCCCGAGGTGCTGCGCCCGCGCGACGCGGAGGTCGTCGAGGGCGCAGGGTCCGACACCGTGCGCGTCCTCGCCGAGGTGCTGCCCAGCCTGCTCCCCGCCGGGCTCGAACGCCGGGTGGAACTGCGGACGTTGGACGTCGCCCGGGTCCCGCTGACCGAGGCCGTCGACCGGCTGGCCGGCCTGGAGAAGGAGCCCGGCTGGTGGTGGCGGCTCTACGACAGCCTCGCCGGAGTCGATCCCGACCGGCTCTCCGGGCTGCCCGTGCCGCTCGCCGACGGCCGGACGACGATCGGGCCGCGCCAGGTGCTGCTGCCCACCGCCGACGACACCCAGGCCGCTCCCGAGGCGCTCGCCCGACTCGGCCTCAAGGTCGCCCACCCGGACGCCGCCCACCCGCTCCTGGAGAAGCTGGGCGCCCTCCCGGCCACCCCCCGCGCCGTCCTCACCACCCCCCAGGTGCGGGCCGCCGTGGCCGCCTCCCTCGACGACGAGGGCACGGCCTGGGACCAGGACGGGCCGGACGCCGAGGAGTTGGCGGAGACCGTCCTCGCCCTCGTACGGGACGCGGGCCTGCAGCCGGGTGACGAGCCCTGGCTCGGTGCGCTCGCCCTCCCCGACGAGGAGGGGGAGCCCGCTCCCGCCGGTGAACTCGTCCTGCCCGGCAGCCCCTTCGCCCAGGTCATGCGCGAGGACGAACTCGCCTTCGTCGACGAGGAATGGGCCGCCCGCTGGGGCGAACAGCCCCTCGCCGCCTGTGGTGTTCTCGCGAACTTCGCCCTCGTCCGCACCACCGACGTCGTCCTCGACCCGGACGAACTGGAGCCGCGTGACTCCGACTTCGCCGAACCCGACGACGCCGGGCTGCTCGACGCGGTCGACGTGTGGTGCGAGGACGTCCTCGACCGGCTGCCCGACACGCCCGTCCCGCCCGTCGCCACCGAGATCGTCGCCGTACGGGATCTCGATCTCGTGGACGACGACCGGTGGCCGCAGGCCCTCGCCCTGCTCGGACAGCCTCCGCTGCGCGACGCCCTCACCGAGCCGGTGCGGATCCTGCTGCCGGACGGGACCCACGAGATCGTCAGGTCCTACACCGCCTGGTGGCTGCGCGACCACCCCGTGCTGGACGGACGGCGGCCCGCCGGGCTGCGCGCCGCGGGCGGCGACCCGCTGCTGCACGGGCTGTACGACGCCGCCGACGCCACCGGCTTCGACGACGAGCAGGTCCTGCGGGCGCTGGGCGTGCGCACCTCGGTGGCCGCCCTCCTCGACGAACCCGGCGGCGCCGCCGAGCTGCTCGACCGGCTCGCCGACCCGGACCGCACCGTGGGCTCCGCCCAACTCCACGCCCTCTACGCCGCGTTGGCCGACCTCGATCCCGAACAGGTGACCCTGCCGGATGAGTTGCGGGCCGTCGTCGACGGGCAGATCGTGGTCGTGGACGCGCGCGACGCCGTGGTCGTCGACTCGCCCGACCTGCTTCCCTTCACGGCCGGGATGCCGCTGCTTCCCGTACCGCCGTCGCGGGCCGGTGATCTCGCCGAGCTGTTCCAGGTGCGGCGGCTGAGCGAGTCGGTGACCGGCGAGGTGACGTCGCAGGGCGCCGAGCACGACGTGCCGGAGCCGGTGCGGGTGCTGCTCGGGCGGTCGACACCCGCGTCGTACGTCGAACACGAGGAACTCGTCGTCGACGGCACCGAACTCGACTGGCGCCGCACCCGGGACGGGGTGCTGCACGCCGCCACCCTGGAGGGCGTCGCCGCCGGACTCGCCTGGGCGGCCGGGCAGTGGCCGCGCCGCTTCGAGGTCGCCGCGCTGCTGGAGGACCCGTCCCGGACCGAGGAGTTGGCGCGGGACCGCTGGTTCGACTGAGTGCCCATGGGTGCGGATGACCGGGGGACTGCGACCTCGAAGGGGGTGGACGAGCCCCCTGAGTCCCATCAGCCCCTTCGGGTTCCATGAATCCCGCATATTTTGTTCACCGTTCGTACAACCATTCACATGCGTCGTGAATCTGATCACGTGAGCCAACAGGCTCCACGATCACTTGTGCCCCGACGTGACCGCGAGTCGCAGGAGACGGTCACGGCCGGGGCCCCTTCCTCTTGGGGAACGCATGCGCATACGAGCCACCGTGGCCGTCGCCTCCGGCGCTCTGGCCCTCTCCGCCTTCGCCGTCCCGGCCGCGCAGGCCACCGGGTCGGACGGCGGGTCCGGCGACACCAGGATCACCAAGGTCGTCGTCGACGGTGACAACAAGGCCTCCGTGGGTGTCTCCGACCCGAAGACCATCAAGGTCAGCGTGACGGCCACGGACGACTCGGGCATCGCGGGCGCCGAGGCGTTCTCGATGGTGGGCCCGGGCTACGGCTTCCTGGAGACCGGCAAGCCGGTCTGCACGGCGTCCAGCGCCACCACCTCCACCTGCACCGCCTCGGTGCTGGTGGACCCGAAGACCGACTACCTCAGCAACGCCTCGGCCGGCACCTGGTACGTCGACGCGTGGATCGACGCCAACGACGGCGACTACATCTGGAAGGAGAAGGCCGGGTCCTTCAACTTCCAGCGCGCCTCGAAGCTCACGGTCAACGCCTCGCCGGAGCCGGTGACCAAGGGCAGGACCCTCACGGTCACGGGCAAGCTGTCCCGCGCCAACTGGGAGACCCTCTCCTACAAGGGCTACACCAACCAGTCGGTGAAGCTGCAGTTCCGCAAGGCGGGCACCAGCACGTACAGCACCGTCAAGACCATCACGTCCAACTCCACGGGCGACCTGAAGACCACCACCACCGCCAACTACGACGGCTACTGGCGCTTCAGCTTCGCGGGCACCACGACCACCCCGGCGGTCAGCGCCACGGGCGACTACGTCGACGTGCGATAGGACGCGCGGAGCTGATCCGCACCGGCCCCGGGACCTCCCGGGGCCGGGCGTTTCCCCGCAGCTCACCAACGGTTCGTAATGCCGATACAAAATTCCGCACCATCCGTACAACCAGTCACGTGGGTCGCGAATCTGATCACGTGAGCCAACAGGCTCCACGATCACTTGGGCCCCCCGCCGACGACGAACCGCGAGGAACGACCAGCGCCGGGGCCCCTTTCTCCACTTGGGGAACGCATGCGCATACGTGCCACTGTGGCCGCCGTCTCCGGCGCCCTGGCTCTCTCCGCCTTCGTCGTGCCGGCCGCGCAGGCCGACAACGCCGCCCCGTCGTACAAGGCTGAGGCCTCGAAGGTGCTCGGCACCTCCGGCAAGACCGCGTTCAGCGCCACCACCGACACGGCGGACCTGGGCGTCACCTTCTCGAACCTCAAGATCGCCAGTGCGGTCAAGGTCGGGACGACCAACCACGTCTCCACCACGGTCACCTACACGCTGACCCACGGCGCCGACTACGTCCTCAACTCGGACGACTACGACAACGGCCCGCTCATCTACAAGGGTTCCGCCGACGCCCCCGACAACATGCTGTTCGGCGACGACGCGGCCACCTGCACCGCCACCTCGACGACGACGGCCAGCTGCAAGGGCCTCATCGACATCTACCCCGCCGACGGCGAGCTGCTCAACTCCGACTCGGGCACCTGGTCGGCCGGGGCCGTGGCACTCCAGTACAGCACCGACGACAGCTCGGCGACCTTCGGCCTCGGCAGCACCAAGGTCCAGCGCTACTCCAAGCTGACGGTCAACGCGGGCCCGGAGCCGGTCACCAAGGGCCGGACCATCACCTCCACCGGCAAGCTCTCGCGCGCCAACTGGGAGGACAACCTCTACCACGGCTACACCAACCAGCCGGTCAAGCTGCAGTTCCGCAAGGCGGGCACCAGCACGTACACCACCGTCAAGACGGTGACGTCGGACTCCACGGGCAACGTGAAGGCCACCGCCACCGCCGCCTCCGACGGCTACTGGCGCTTCAGCTTCGCCGGCACCACGACCACCCCGGCGGTCAACGCCACGGGTGACTACGTCGACGTGCGCTGACACACCCCGGGCCGTACAGGCCCTAGGCAGGAAAGCGGCGGTCGACCAGCTTCCACAGGAGCTCCAGGGCGACCGCCGCCACGGCCGCGATGCCCACCGCGATCCACGGCATCGTCACGCCGACCAGCTTCAGCGCGAAGAAGTGCTGGAGCCCGGGCACGACCAGCACCAGCAGGAACGCGGCGCCCATCGAGGCCACCAGCACGACCCGCCACCAGGTGTACGGCCGCGCGATGATCGCCAGCACCCACATGGAGATCAGGAAGAGCGTGAGCGTCGCCGCACTGGTCTCCGCGGCCAACGAGCCCTTGCCCGTGTAGTAGTGACGGGCGATCAGGTACGTGACGAAGGTGGCGACCGCCGCCACGACGCCGCCCGGGATCGAGTAGCGCATCACCCGCCGTACGAAGTGGGGTTTCGCGCGCTCCTTGTTGGGCGCGAGAGCCAGGAAGAACGCCGGGACGCCGATCGTCAGGGTCGACAGCAGTGTCAAGTGGCGGGGCAGGAACGGGTATTCGACCTGCCAGCACACCACCAGGACCGCCAGCAGCACCGAGTAGACCGTCTTCACCAGGAAGAGCGTCGCGACCCGGGTGATGTTGCCGATGACCCTGCGACCCTCCGCGACCACCGAAGGCAGCGTCGCGAAGCTGTTGTTGAGCAGCACGATCTGGGCGACCGCCCGGGTGGCCTCCGAGCCCGACCCCATCGACACGCCGATGTCGGCGTCCTTCAGGGCCAGTACGTCGTTCACGCCGTCGCCCGTCATCGCCACCGTGTGACCGCCCGACTGGAGCGCGCCCACCATGTCCCGCTTCTGCTGCGGGGTGACCCGCCCGAACACCGTGCCCTCGTCCAGCGCGAGCGCCATCTCCCGCTGGTCGGCGGGCAGCCCGCGCGCGTCCACCGTCTCGCCGACGAGCCCGAGCTTCCCGGCCACCGCGCCCACCGACACCGCGTTGTCGCCGGAGATCACCTTCGCCTTGACGTCCTGCTCGGCGAAGTAGCGCAGGGTTTCCGCCGCGTCCGGGCGCAGCCGCTGCTCAAGGACGACCAGCGCGGTGGGCCGGGCGGCTTCCCTGGCTTCGGGATCGTCGAGGTCCTTCGGGGTGCGGGCGAGCAGCAGCACCCGCAGCCCCGCCTCGTTGAGCCGCTCCGTCTCGGCGAGCGCGGGGTCGTCGGAGGCCAGAAGTACGTCGGGGGCGCCGAGGAGCCAGGTGCTGTTCTCCCCGTTGCCCTCGCTGAAGGACGCCCCGCTGTACTTACGGGCCGAGGAGAAGGGCAGCGACTCCGTGCACCGCCAGTCCTCGCTGTCCGGGTAGGCGTCGATGATCGCCTTGAGGGAGGCGTTCGGCCGCGGGTCGGACTCGCCGAGCGAACCGAGGACCTTGCGTACGTAACTCTCGTCGGCGCCCTGGAGCGGCCGCAGCTCGGTGACGTCCATGCCGCCCTCGGTGAGCGTGCCCGTCTTGTCGAGGCAGACCGTGTCGATACGGGCGAGACCCTCGATGGCCGGCAGCTCCTGGACGAGGCACTGCTTGCGCCCGAGCCGGATCACCCCGATCGCGAAGGCGACGCTCGTCAGCAGCACCAGACCCTCCGGGACCATCGGCACGATCCCGCCGACCGTCCGCGCCACCGAGTCCTTGAAGTCGTGTCCCTTGACCACCAGCTGGCTGATGACCAGGCCGATCGCGGTCGGGATCATCATCCACGTCACGTACTTGAGGATCGTGGAGATACCGGTCCGCAGCTCGGAGTGGACCAGCGTGAAGCGGGAGGCCTCCTCGGCGAGCTGCACCGCGTACGCCTCCCGGCCCACCTTCGTCGCCGTGAACGCGCCGCCGCCCGCGACCACGAAGCTGCCCGACATCACCTGGTCCCCGGGATGCTTGACGACCGGGTCGGCCTCACCGGTCAGCAGTGACTCGTCGATCTCCAGACCGTCGGCCTCGACGCACTCGCCGTCCACGACGATCTTGTCGCCGGGCCCGATCTCGATCAGATCCCCGAGGACGATCTCGGAGGTGCTGATCGCCAGGGCGGTCCCGGCCCTGCGCACGGTCGGCTTCGCCTCACCGATCACCGCGAGCGAGTCCAGGGTCTGCTTGGCCCGCCACTCCTGGATGATCCCGATCCCGGTGTTGGCGATGATCACGTACCCGAACAGGCTGTCCTGGAACGGTGCCACGAACAGCATGACCAGCCAGAGCACACCGATGATCGCGTTGAACCGCGTGAAGACGTTGGCGCGGACGATCTCCGACAGTGAGCGGCTGCTGCGCACGGGGACGTCGTTCACCTCGCCGCGCGCGATCCGTTCGGCCACCTCGGCGGCGGACAGTCCGGTGGCCTGCCCGGGGGAGGGGTCGGGCAGGGGTACGGGATGCACAGGATCGAGTTCGGCGCCCGCGTCTATGTGCGTCATGGATTCGACGGTACGTGCGGAAATACGGCTTCACCTGCCGAGTGCCCCGAATATCCGACCAGGGGAGGAGGGGGAGGGGCCGGTGTGATGCCGTGGTCGTAGGGGAGGTGGGTCAATCCGCAGCGGGGGAGGGCCCGGCGTCCGCCTCCGCGGCGGCCCGCTTGAGCGCCGCGTCGCGCCCGCGGACGTACCAGACGCCGATCAGCCCGAGACCCCCGCCGGCCAGGCACGTCCACACCCACCAGGTGTGCCCGTGGTCGTCGAACCAGCCGTAGAACGGCAGCTGCACCAGGAAGAGGACGAACCAGAGGATCGTGCCGCCCGTGATGGTGGCGACGACGGGGCCCTCCAGGGGCTCCGGCGCCTCGTGCTTGGGGGTCCACTTCGCCATGTGCACAGCTTACGAGGGTCACCTCGCTGGTCACTCCCGGGCTGGACCGCCCTTGTATACCAAGGGTCTACGCGCGGAGATAGCGATTTCGCACTCATATGTTCATACTGAAACCGTCTGAGTATGGCCACTTGTGTTCGTACGAAACACCAACAGAAACCCGGGGGAAACCTGTTGGTGACCAACCGACCGCCAGACTCGATCATGTTCCCGCCCGGTGCGCCGACCCGCCCGGCGCCCGTACCGGCCCCAGCAAGGCCCCCGCACGTATGAGGTCCCGCATGCCCACCTCGGCCACCACCAAGGCCCCCGCGCCCGAGCAGCCGGAGTCCCGGCCCGCCAAGGGCGCTCTCGACCGCTATTTCAAGATCTCCGAGCGGGGCTCCAGCATCCCGCGCGAGATCCGCGGCGGCCTTGCCACCTTCTTCGCGATGGCCTACATCATCGTGCTGAACCCGATCATCCTGGGCAGCGCGAAGGACATGTACGGGCACCACCTCGACAACGGCCAGCTGGTCACCGCGACCGCCCTGACCGCCGCGTTCACCACGCTGCTCATGGGTGTCATCGGCAACGTGCCGATCGCGCTCGCCGCCGGTCTCGGCGTGAACACGGTCGTCGCGCTCCAGCTCGCGCCGCGCATGTCGTGGCCGGACGCCATGGGCATGGTGGTCCTCGCCGGCTTCGTCGTGATGCTCCTGGTCGCCACCGGCCTGCGCGAGCGCGTCATGAACGCCGTACCGCTCGGCCTGCGCAAGGGCATCTCGATCGGTATCGGCCTGTTCATCATGCTGATCGGCCTCGTCGACTCCGGCTTCGTCTCCCGCATCCCCGACGCCGCGCAGACCACGGTCCCGCTCCAGCTCGGCGCAGACGGCCACCTCAACGGCTGGCCCGTCCTGGTCTTCATCCTCGGCACGCTGCTCACGCTCGCGCTGATCGTGCGCAAGGTGCCGGGCGCGATCCTGATCTCCATCGTCACGATGACGGTGCTGGCGGTCGTCATCAACGCCGTCGCGACGATCCCCTCCTGGGGCCTGACCACCCCGAAGTGGCCCGGCAACCCGGTCGCCACCCCCGACTTCGGGCTGGTCGGCAAGGTCAGCCTCTTCGGCGGCTTCGACAAGGTCGGCGTCCTGACCGGCACCCTCTTCGTCTTCACCGTGCTGCTGTCGTGCTTCTTCGACGCGATGGGCACGATCATGGGCGTCAGCGACGAGGCCAAGCTGACCGACGCGCAGGGCAACATGCCCGGCATCAACAAGGTCCTCTTCGTCGACGGCATCGCGGTCGCGGCCGGCGGCGCCAGCTCCTCCTCCGCCACCACCTGCTTCGTGGAGTCCACCGCCGGAGTCGGCGAGGGCGCCCGCACCGGCTTCGCGAACGTCGTCACCGGCGGCCTCTTCGCGATCGCCCTCTTCCTGACCCCCGTCGCCACCATGGTCCCGTCGCAGGCCGCCACCCCCGCCCTGCTCGCGGTCGGCTTCCTGATCCTGGCCGGCTCGGTCAAGGAGATCGACTGGGCCGACTACACGATCGCCATCCCCGCCTTCGTCACGATGGTGATGATGCCGTTCACGTACTCGATCACGAACGGCATCGGCATGGGCTTCATCACCTTCGTGGTGCTGCGCCTCGCCGCCGGCCGCGGCCGCGAGATCCCGGTGGCCATGTACGTCGTGGCCGCGGTGTTCGGCTTCTACTACCTGATGCCGGCGCTGGGTCTGACCTGAGCCTTTGCCGGCTAAGGGGTCACGTGAGCCCATGGATCCCGGGGCTCACGTGACCCCGTAGAACTTCTCCGTCTCCTCGACCGCGGTCTGGAACCGCTCGTCGAAGTCATCGCGAATGAGCGTCCGGACGACATAGTCCTGGACGCTCATTCCCCTTTTGGAGGCATGGCCGCGGAGCCGTTCGAGCAGCTCCCCGTCTATCCGCAGGCTGAGCACGCTGGTCCCCATGTCCATGAGGGTCGCCGGGCCGTACCGACTGGTGGGTCACTTTCTGCCATCGGATCACTCATACGGGTGACGGAAGGGTTCAGTGAGGGGGGTCACGGGCATTTTGCGGGTGTCGCGGTGGTCTTTAGTCAGAGTAATGAGTTACGCTAAAGAACATGCCTGACCTCACCCATGGCGACAATGCCGCCGCCGTGAACTCTCTGCGCTCCGCAGTGATGCGCCTGTCGCGTCGACTCAAGCACCAGCGGGTCGACGAGTCGCTGAGCCCCACCGAGATGTCGGTGCTCGGCACCCTCGCCCGTTGCGGCACCGCCACGCCCGGCGAGCTCGCCCGCAAGGAGCATGTGCAGCCGCCCTCGATGACCCGCATCGTGGCGCTGCTGGAGAGCAAGGGCCTGGTCAGCCTCGAACCGCACCCCGAGGACCGGCGACAGAAGGTCGTCACCCAGACGGAGCGGGCCGAGGCGATGCTCGAGGAGAGCCGCCGCAAGCGCAACGCGTGGCTGGCCGGTCTGGTCGAGGCCCTCGACGAGGACGAGTGGGCGAAGCTCCGCGACGCGGCTCCCGTGCTCGAGAAGCTCGCGCATCTGTAGCTCGCGCCCCGGTAGGTCAGCCGTCACGTTCATCGCGCGCGCAACAAACAAGGAGGCGAGCACTTTTGAGTTCGGGATCCGGAGCAGACTCCGCCCCCGCACCAGCCACCCACGACTCCCCGCCCACCCCTGATCGTTCCTCGATGTTCAGCTCGCTGAAGATCCGGAACTACCGCCTGTTCTTCCTCGGCCAGGTCGTCTCCAACACCGGCACCTGGATGCAGCGCATCGCCCAGGACTGGCTGGTGCTGAGCCTCACCGGCTCCTCCGCCGCCGTCGGTATCACCACCGCGCTGCAGTTCCTGCCGATGCTGCTCTTCGGTCTCTACGGCGGTGTCCTCGTCGACCGGCTGCCCAAGCGCCCGACGCTGCTGGCCACCCAGGCCGCCATGGGCGTCACGGGCCTCGCGCTCGCCGCCCTCACCCTCTCGGGCCACGTCCAGGTCTGGCACGTCTACCTGGCCGCCTTCGCCGTAGGCCTCGCCACGGTCGTCGACAACCCCGCCCGTCAGTCGTTCGTCTCCGAGATGGTCGGCCCCGGGCAGCTGCAGAACGCGGTCAGCCTCAACTCCGCCAACTTCCAGTCCGCGCGCCTGGTCGGTCCCGCCGTCGCGGGCCTCATGATCACCGGCGTCGGCACGGGCTGGGCGTTCCTCTTCAACGGGCTGTCCTTCGTCGCCCCGATCGTCGGCCTGCTCCTGATGAGCGCCCGCGAACTGCACGTCGTCCAGCGCGCGCCGCGCGGCAAGGGCCAGCTCCGTGAGGGCCTGCACTACGTGGCGAGCCGTCCCGAGCTGATCTGGCCGATCGTCCTCATCGGCTTCATCGGCACGTTCGGCTTCAACTTCCCGGTCTGGCTCTCGGCGTACGCGGACGACGTCTTCCACGCGGGCGCCGGCGCCTACAGCCTCTTCAACACGCTGATGGCGATCGGCTCCCTGGCGGGCGCGCTGCTCGCCGCCCGGCGCGGCACGGCCCGGCTGCGGGTCCTGATCGCGGCGGCCGTGGCCTTCGGCATCCTCGAAGTGGTCGCCGCCATGGCCCCGTCCTTCTGGCTGTTCGCCCTGCTCATGGTGCCGATCGGGATGTTCGGCCTGACGGTCAACGTCACGGCGAACACCGCGGTCCAGATGGCCACCGACCCGGCCATGCGCGGCCGCGTCATGGCCCTGTTCATGATGGTCTTCATGGGCGGTACGCCCCTTGGCGCGCCCCTGGTCGGCTGGGTCACCGACGCCTACGGCCCGCGCGTCGGCTTCGTCCTCGGCGGTCTGGTGTCGGCGACGGCCGCGGTCACCGTCGGCCTGGTGCTGGCCCGCGTCGGCGGCCTGCGCCTGTCGGTCGGCTGGAACCACGGCCACCCGCACGCCCGCTTCGTACCGAAGGAGCCGACGGAGCAGCCGGAGCAGCGGGAGCTGGCGACGGCCGTGTGAGGGGTGACGTGACGCCGTTGCCGCCGCAGGCAGCGGCGTCACACCGGCCGGGACCACGGGCCCGGTGGTCCGTTTCCTGGCAGGGTGACCTCCCATGAGACTCTTCGCCGCGGTCCTGCCTCCCGAGGACGTGACCGCTGAACTCGCCCCGGTGGTGGCCGCGTTGCGGAAACAGCCCGGCGCCGACGAGCTGCGCTGGACCGGCCTGCCCGGCTGGCACTTCACGCTCGCCTTCTACGGGGAGGTCGAGGACGACGTCGTACCCGAACTGTCGGAGCGGCTGGCGCGGGCGGCGCGGCGCACGGAGCCGTTTCCGCTGGCCGTGCGGGGCGGCGGGCAGTTCGGCCACGGGCGCGCGCTGTGGGCGGGCGCCGAAGGGGACATCGGCGCGCTGCGGCTCCTTGCCGACCGTGCGGAGGCGGCGGCGCGGAAGGCGGGCGCGGCGATGGGCGAGCACCGCCGCTACAAGCCGCACCTGACGGTGGCCCGCAGCCGCGAGGCCCACGACACCGGGCCGTACGTCGAGGCCCTCGACGCCTTCACCGGCCGTACCTGGACGGTGGACGAGCTGTGCCTCGTCCGCAGCAAGCTGCCGAAGTCGGGGGTGCCGGGGGAGCAGCCGCGGTACGACACGGTCGGCTGCTGGCCGCTCGGGCACGCCGGTTAGGCTCGACCACGTGAACCCGAAGACCCGTAACCGGATCATGGCCGGTGTGCTCGTGCTGATGTTCGTCGTGGTGGCGCTGGCGGCGGCGGTCAGGTAACCGCCGACCGCCGCGCCCCACCTGCCCGGTCGGGGCTACCAGGCAAACGCCTCCGGAGACGGCCCCGGCCCCGGGAAGATCTCGTCGAGCGAGGTCAGCAGCTCCTCGCTCAGCTCCAGCTCGACGGCGCGCAGGGCGGAGTCGAGCTGCTCCGCGGTGCGCGGGCCGACGATGGGACCGGTGACCCCGGGCCGGGTCAGCAGCCAGGCGAGGGCCGCCTCGCCGGGCTCGATGCCGTGCTTGTCGAGCAGGTCCTCGTAGGCCTGGACCTGCGCGCGTACGGCGGGGTCGGTGAGCGAGTCCGCGGTCCGGCCGGAGGAGCGGCGTCCGCCCGTGACCTCCTTCTTGATGACCCCGCCCAGCAGCCCGCCGTGCAGCGGCGACCAGGGGATGACTCCGAGGCCGTACTCCTGCGCGGCCGGGATGACCTCCATCTCGGCGCGCCGCTCGGAGAGGTTGTACAGGCACTGCTCGCTGACGAGCCCGATGGTGCCGCCGCGCCGGGCGGCGATCTCGTTGGCCTGGGCGATCTTGTAGCCGGGGAAGTTGGAGGACCCGACGTAGAGGATCTTGCCCTGCTGGACGAGGGTGTCGATCGCCTGCCAGATCTCCTCGAAGGGAGTGCTCCGGTCGACGTGGTGGAACTGGTAGACGTCGATGTAGTCGGTCTGCAGCCGCTTCAGCGACGCGTCCACGGCCCGGCGGATGTTGAGGGCGGACAGCTTGTCGTGGTTGGGCCACGCCTCGCCTTCGGCGCCCATGTTGCCGTACACCTTGGTGGCCAGGACCACCTTGTCGCGGCGGTCACCGCCCTGGGCGAACCAGTTCCCGATGATCGATTCGGTACGGCCCTTGTTCTCGCCCCAGCCGTACACGTTCGCGGTGTCGAAGTAGTTGATGCCCGAGGCCAGCGCCGCGTCCATGATGGCGTGGCTGTCGGCCTCGTCGGTCTGCGGACCGAAGTTCATGGTGCCGAGGACGAGCCGGCTGACCTTGAGTCCCGTGCGTCCGAGCTGCGTGTACTTCATGGTTCACAAGCCAACGACGTGGAGTGCGCTCTAGGCAAGGGCGGAGGGGATCAGTCGCGGGGGAACGTGGCCGTGTCGAGGGTGAGGTCGAGGAGTGTGTGGGTCAGGTCGATCCGCTCGCCGAAGTCGAACCTGGACTCGGTGCGGTACTCACCGTCCTTGGGGTCGGTGAAGAGGTGGCAGCGGCCCTGGTAGGGATCGGCGATGAGGTAGACGGGGACGTCGGCCTGCGCGTACGCGGCCTTCTTCGGCCCGTAGTCGTTCATACCGGTCCCGCGGGAGATGACCTCGGCGACGAACTCGACGTCCTCGTGGCACCAGCCGCGCTCCGGGTCGCGTTCCGCATCGTCACGCAGCTTCATCACGTCGGGGCAGAAGCCGTTCTCGAAGCCGGGGAAGTCGATGCGCACATCCGACCTCACCTTGACGTCCATCCCGAACCTGTCCTCCAGCGCCCGGATGATCCTGCGAATGATCTCAAAGTGTGTGTCCCGCTGCGGCACCATATGGACGGCCCCCTCGACGACCTCGGCCTTGATTCCTTCGGGGACCACCCGCTCCAGTAGCTCGAACCACTCGTCGAGGTGCTGGGCGTTGTCGTCGGCCATCGCGATCCTGTCTTCAAGGACGGTCATCGTGGCGCTCCGCCCCGGCCGCTCCCGGTCGAGTGCAGCCGCGCAGTACAACGATACGCACGGTGACCGGGCAACGCCGGGAATCGGTCAGGCGGTTCCGGCCGTGTACGGCTCGCCCAGGTCCCAGGCCTGGTACATCGCCTCCGCGAAACCCTCCGCGATCTTGTGCTCGCCGCTCGCGTTCGGGTGCGTGCCGTCGTACGTGTCGAAGTCGACGTCGTACGACGGCGGGGGCGAGGCCAGCAGCAGCGGGGAGCGGGGTTCGTCGAGGTCGGCGACGGCCTTGGCGAGCAGCTCGTTGAAGGCGGCGACCTCGGCGGCGAACGGGGCGTCCGTCTCGGCGCGCACGTTCGGTATCACCGGGAGCACGACCATGCGCACGCGCGGGTTCGCCGCGCGGGCCTCGGCGATGAAGGTGCGCATGTTCTCCGCGGTCTGCCGGGCGTTCGTGTAGAAGCCCAGGTCGATCAGGCCGAGGGCGACCAGCAGGACGTCCGCGCGCTGCGAGCGCACCGCGTCGCCGATCAGCGGGGCCATGTGCAGCCAGCCCTCGCCCCAGCCGGCCAGGTGGGCGCGGGGAAAGTCCGGGTCCGCGTACTCGTACGACGTCGGGGCGTCCAGCGCCTTGTCGTAGAGCGTCTCGCGCGGGCCGACGATCCGGAACGGACCCCCGTACGTCGCGCGCAGGTGCTGCCACATCCGGTATCGCCATGTGTGTTCGCCCGCGCTACCGATCGTCTGGGAGTCGCCGACGGGCATGAACCTGAGCATCCGCACATCATCGTCGATCAGTGCGAGGGGCACGGGCGGCCGGGGTGTGAGGCTGGACACGCGGTCCGCCCTGTCTTCCCGGGGCGACCCGCGAACTCCCGGGCAGTGCGGGATGGCAGGCTTGGCGCATGCGCATGCGCCGATCGTTTCCGTTCCTCGCCGGGGCCGCCCTCGTCGTCGCGCTGGCGGCGCCCACCGCCGTCGCCGCCGACGGGGACGAGGGGTTCACCATCAAGGATCCCCGGATCACCGAGTCCAGCGGACTCGCCGCCTCGCATGCCCACCCCGGCATCTACTGGACGCACAACGACAGCGACGACGGACCGTACCTGTACGCCGTCGACAGCAGCAGCGGCGAGACCGTCGCCCGGATCACGATGACCGGCGTCGGCAGGCCCCGCGACGTCGAGGCCATCTCCATCGGCCCCGACGGCGACCTCTACGTAGGGGACATCGGCGACAACCTCGGCGGCAAGTGGTCCTATGTGTGGGTCTACAAGCTGCCCGAGCCGAAGGTGCTCAAGGACCAGACGATCCGTGCCACGCAGTACGTCGTGAAGTACGCGGACGGGGCCCGGGACGCGGAGGCGCTGATGGTGCACCCGAAGACCGGGCGGGTCTACATCGTCTCCAAGAACGAGGACGGCGGCGGCCTCTACGAAGCGCCGGCGCAGCTGACCACCTCCGGCACCAACGTCTTCAAGCGCATCGCCGACATCGACCTGTGGACCACCGACGCGGCTTTCTCGCCCGACGGCAAACAGCTCGCCGTACGCGGGTACTTCGGCGGGATCGCCTACCAGTGGAAGGACGGCAGGCCCAAGCGGCAGGGCCGGCTGAACGTCCCGCTCCAGAGGCAGGGCGAGTCCGTCACCTATACCGCCGACGGCTCCGAGCTGATGTACGGCTCCGAGGGCACGAACAGCGAGGTGACGGCGGAGAGCGTGCCCGGCGGCGGCAGCGGGGGCAACTCGTCGTCCAAGGGCGGCGGTTCGGACTCCGCGGGCGGGAGCGGGGGCGGCGGCATGAACGCCAACTTCAAGGTCGGCGCGCTCGCCCTCGCCGTAGCCCTGGCCCTGGTGTTCGGCCTGAAGCGGCTGCTCCGCAGGGACTGAGGGGCTCCTGCTCGTGCCCCTGCTTTCTGCCCCTGCTCCGCCGGTGGCGCCTCCGTGCAGGCGCTGATCGTCCCGATTGTCACGCGGAGGCTTGACGTGTTCATGCGTGCGGTCTTCCATGGGGTTGCGTGGCGTTGTGGGAGCGCTCCCACTCGTTCCGGGCCCGCGCCTCCCCGAGAGGAACCAGCGACATGCCCCTGGTACGAAGAGTGGTCGGCGTGCTCGTCGCCGCGCTCGTGGCCCTGTCCCTGACGGGCGCGCCCCCGGCGTCCGCCGCCACTGCCGAGGCCGCCGCGGGCGCCGGCTACTGGCACACGAGCGGGCGCCAGATCCTGGACGCGGCCAACCAGCCCGTGCGCATCGCCGGGATCAACTGGTTCGGCTTCGAGACCGCCAACTACGTGGTCCACGGCCTCTGGTCCCGCGACTACAAGAGCATGATCGACCAGATGAAGTCGCTGGGCTACAACACCATCCGGCTTCCCTACAGCGACGACATCTTCAAGTCCTCGACCGTCCCCAACAGCATCGACTTCAGCAGTGGCAAGAACGCCGATCTGCAGGGGCTCAACTCCCTGCAGATCATGGACAAGCTCGTGTCGTACGCCGGTCAGGACGGGCTCAAGGTGATCCTGGACCGGCACCGTCCCGATGCGAGCGGGCAGTCGGCGCTCTGGTACACCTCCGCCGTACCGGAGTCGACGTGGATCGCCAACCTCAAGGCGCTGGCGACGCGCTACAACGGCCAGGACACCGTCATCGGCATCGACCTGCACAACGAACCGCACGATCCCGCCTGCTGGGGCTGCGGGGACACGGCGACGGACTGGCGCCTCGCCGCCCAGCGGGCCGGAAACGCCGTGCTGTCCGTCAACCCCCAGCTGCTGATCTTCGTGGAGGGCGTCCAGACCTTCAACGGCACGTCCGGCTGGTGGGGCGGCAACCTGATGGGGGTCGGGCAGTACCCGGTCCAGCTGAACGTGGCGAACCGGGTCGTGTACTCGGCCCACGACTACGCCACCAGCGTCGCCCAGCAGAGCTGGTTCAACGATCCCTCGTTCCCCGCCAACATGCCGGGCGTGTGGGACAAGTACTGGGGCTACATCTTCAAGCAGAACATCGCCCCCGTCTGGGTCGGCGAGTTCGGTACGACGCTCCAGTCGACGATCGACCAGAAGTGGCTGGCCGCGCTCGTCTCGTACATGCGGCCCACCTCCACCTACGGCGCCGACAGCATCTCCTGGACCTTCTGGTCGTGGAACCCCAACTCCGGTGACACGGGCGGCATCCTGAAGGACGACTGGGCGACCGTGGACACCGTGAAGGACGGCTACCTGGCGAGCGTCAAGGCGCCCGGCTTCCCGGGCACGGGCGGGGGCGGCGGAGGCGGTGGCGGCGGTGGAAGCACGGCCGCGTGCAGCGCCGCCTACACCGTCAGCAGCGACTGGGGCAGCGGCTTCAACGCCGAGGTCAAGGTGACGAACACGGGCAGCACGGCGATCAAGTCCTGGAAGGTCACCTGGACCTGGAGCGGCGCCCAGCAGATCACCAACATGTGGAACGCGTCGTACACCCAGAGCGGGACGACCGTGACCGCGTCCAACGCCGACCACAACGGGGCGATCGCGGCGGGCGGTTCGGCGAGCTTCGGCTTCGGGGGCGCACCGGGCGGCGGAAGCGCGCCGAGCGTGAGCTGTACGGCGACGTGAACCGCACGGCCCTGCGACGAGCAGCCGCATGACGAGGGGGCGCCCGGTGATCGCCGGGCGCCCCCTACGTCGTAGCGAAGACGACGGTTACAGCTTCTCGATCACGTAGTCGATGCACTTCGTGAGCGCCTCGACGTCCGACGGGTCGATCGCCGGGAACATCGCGACGCGGAGCTGGTTGCGGCCGAGCTTGCGGTAGGGCTCGGTGTCGACGATGCCGTTGGCGCGCAGGGCCTTGGCGACGGCGGTGGCGTCGATCTCGTCGGAGAAGTCGATCGTGCCGATGACCTGGGAGCGCTTCGCCGGGTCGGTGACGAACGGGGTCGCGTACTTGCTCTCCTCGGCCCAGCTGTACAGGCGGGTCGAGGAGTCCTTGGTACGGGCCGTGGACCAGGCGAGGCCGCCCTGGCCGTTGATCCACTCCAGCTGCTCGTTGAGCAGGAACAGGGTGGCGAGGGCCGGGGTGTTGTACGTCTGGTTCTTGCGGGAGTTGTCGATCGCCGTGGGGAGCGAGAAGAACTCCGGTACGTGGCGGCCGCTCGCGTGGATCCGCTCGGCGCGCTCGATCGCGGCCGGGGAGAACACCGCGATCCACAGGCCGCCGTCGGAGGCGAAGGACTTCTGCGGGGCGAAGTAGTAGACGTCGGTCTCGGCGATGTCGACCGGGAGGCCGCCGGCGCCGGACGTGGCGTCCACGAGGACGAGGGAACCGGAGTCGGCACCTGCCACGCGCTTGATGGGGGCCGCGACACCGGTGGAGGTCTCGTTGTGGGTGAAGGCGTAGACGTCGACGCCCGCCTCGGGCGCCGGCTCCGGGTGGGTGCCGGGGTCGCTCGCGATCACGGTCGGCTCGGCCAGCCAGGGGGCGAGCTTGGCCGCCTTGGCGAACTTCGAGCTGAACTCACCGAAGTTGAGGTGCTGCGACTTGTTCTCGATCAGGCCGTGCGTCGCCACGTCCCAGAACGCGGTCGAGCCGCCGTTGCCGAGGATGACCTCGTACCCCTCGGGGAGGGAGAAGAGGCTGCTCACGCCCTCGATGACCTTGCCGACCAGGTTCTTGACCGGGGCCTGGCGGTGGGAGGTACCGAGGAGGGATGTGCCGGTGGCGGCCAGCGCGTCCAGCGCTTCCGTCCGCACCTTGGAGGGGCCCGCGCCGAAACGTCCGTCGGCGGGCTTGATGTCAGCGGGAATCTGGATCTCAGCCACGGGGGGAGCGTAGCTGTTTCGGGAAACCTGGGCGAAACGTCGTCCGTCCGGTGAGACGGGGCGGGTGGTGCTGGGGGCTCCGCCCCCAGACCCCCGTGTCGCGCTGACGCGCTCGTCCTCAAACGCCGGACAGGCTAGATCTCCCGCAACCGCACCGGCACCTCGAACAGGTCGTTCTGCGTCACCACCGGCTTGTTGCGCAGCTCGGACGCCGGGACCGCCAGGTCGAGTGCTGGGAAGCGCTCGTACAGGGCAGGCAGCGCCACCCCCGCCTCCAGGCGGGACAAGGCCGCGCCGGGGCACACGTGCGGGCCGTGGCCGAAGGAGATGTGGCGGTTCTCCGACGTACGCGTGATGTCGAAGTCACCGGCACTCGGGCCGTGGGCCGTCTCGTCCCGCCCGATCGCGCCGTACGACACGATCAGCGCGTCGCCCGCCGGGATGACCTTGTCGCCGACGGGCACGTCCTCCGTGGCGAAGCGGATGAGGACGTGGGAGGTGGGCGTCGAGTAGCGGAGGGTCTCCTCGACGACCGTGGACCAGTCGGCCTCGCCGGAGAGGACGAGGGCGCGCTGCTCGGGGTGGGCGGAGAGGTTGACGACGGCGTTCGCGATCAGGGAGATCGTCGTCTCGTGGCCGGCCGCGACCATCAGCTGGAGGGTGGAGACGATCTCCTCGTCGGTGAGGTGGTCGCCGTCCTCGGAGGCGAGGATCAGGGCGGAGGTGAGATCGTCGCCCGGCTCGGCGCGCTTGGCCGCGACCGTCTCCGCCATGATCCCGGCCAGCTCGGTGAGCGTGGCGATGACCTCGGCCGGCGGGGTCTGCGTCGAGAAGAACTTCTCGAAGAGCACCTTCAGGCGCGGCAGTTTCGCCTCGTCGATGCCCATCAGATCGGCGATGACGAACATGGGGAGGGGATAGGCGAAGTCGGCCTTCAGGTCGACGACGTCGCTCTCCAGAGCGCCCAGGCCGTCGAGGAGCCCCTGCGTCAGCTTGGTGATGCGGTCGCGCATCTGCTCCACGCGGCGCGGGGTGAGCGCCTGCGCGACCAGCGTGCGCATCCGGCGGTGGTCCGCGCCGTCCACGGTGAGCATGGAGCGGCCCGGGTTGGCGAGCCCGATCAGCGGCCAGTCGGGCGCTATCTCGCCGCGCTGCCAGGCGCCCCACACATTGATGTCCTTCACCAGACGCGGGTCGGTGAGCAGCGCGCGCGCCTCGGCGTGGTGCGTGACCGCCCAGACCGGGACGCCGCCGGGCAGCTCCACGGCGGCGAGCGGTCCCGCCGCACGCAGCCGGGCGCTCTCGCCGTCGAGGTCGGTGACGAAGGGGTCCAGGGGAATACGGGTCTCTTCGGTACGGGTCTCTTCGGTACCAGCGGTCATGCGGGGGTGCCTCCAAGGGGCGGGGTAGGGGCATTGCGCATCGGCGTGCGGGCAGGGGTGCTCGCGCGCGGGCGTGGCGGGTGCTTGGGTGCGGCGAGTGCCTGGGGTGCGGGCTTCAGCGCGCCGGTACGGGGGTGAACCGCACCGGGAGCTCGGTCAGCCCCCGGAGCCACGGTGACGGCCGGCGGGTCAACTCCTGTTCGGGTACGGCGAGATCGATGTCCGGCAGCCGGTCGAGGACGACCTCGATGCCGGTGCGCGCGATGACCTCCGCGACCTCCTGCGCCGGGAACGGGCAGCGGTGCTCGCCGTGCCCGAAGGAGAAGTGCGCGTTGTTGCCGCCGGTGAGGGCGGAGCCGTCGGTGCGGACCTGCGGGTCGGAGTTGGCGCCCTGGAGGCCGAGGATCAGCAGCTCGCCCGCGCGGATGCGACGGCCGCCCAGCTGGGTGTCGCGAGAGGTCCAGCGACCGGCGATGTTCTGGGAGGGAGTGTCCTCCCACAGGACCTCGTTCATGGCCTCGGCGACACTGTGCCGGCCGCCGAACAGCGACGCCGCGAAACGGTCGTCGGTCAGCATCAGGCGCAGCGAGTTGCCGATCCAGTCGGCGGTCGGCTGGTGGCCGGCCGCCATCATGACCATCAGGTCCTGGGTGATCTCCTCCGGCGTGAAGCCGCTGTCGTTCGCGAGCATGCGCGACACGACGTCGTCCGCGGGCTGCGCCGCGCGGTCGGCCAGCAACTGAGCCATGGAGGACGCCAGATGCTGCTGTCCGGCCAGGGCGCCCTCCCGTCCGTTGATCATGTCGTTGAGAGCCGTGACGAGCCCCGGGCCCTGCTCCTCGGCGAAGCCGTAGAGGACGGCGAGGACGCGGACGGGCAGCAGGGCCGCGTAGTCCGCGATGAGGTCCGTCTCGCCCTTGGCGCACACCGCGTCGATGAGTTCGTCGGCGAACCTCTCCGCGTGCGCCCGCAGTTCGGAGGGGTCCACGGCCTCCAGGGCGTCGCTGATCATCCCGGCGCGCTCGCGGTGGCGTTCGCCGACCGTGTAGAGGATCGAGGGCTGCTTACGGCCGATCATCGGCAGCAGTGGCCAGTCGGCGGGGATGTTGTCCCACTGGCTCCACAGGTCGGAGTCGCGGCTGAACAGCACCGGGTCGCCGGTGACCTGGTGCAGTTCGCGGTAGCCGAGCACCAGCCAGGCGGGTATGTCGCCGTCGAGCACGACCGGCACCACCGAGCCGTGGTCGCGCCGCATCTCCCGGTACAGCTGGGCGGGTTCGGCATGGAACCTGGGCCCGCTGAGGGGCACGGGTGCGGGGGTCACAGGGCCAACTCCGGGGATTGAATGGGGCGTTCGTGGTCGATATGGGCGGCGCCCTGGGTGGCGTACAGGCTCTGCAGATGCTCGACCAGCGTGATCAGCACCCGCTTGCTGGACTCCCTCGACCGGGCGTCGCAGTCGAGCAGCGGGACGTGCGGGTCGAGGTCGAGGGCCTCGCGGATCTGGGCGGGGGTGTGGACGGGGCCGCCGAAGTCGTTGCAGGCGACGATGAACGGCGTGCCGTGGTGCTCCAGGCGGTCGATCGCGTACCAGGAGTCGTCGATGCGCCGGGTGTCGACGAGGACGACCGCGCCGAGCGTGCCGGAGAAGAGCCGGTCCCACAGGAACCAGAAGCGCTCCTGCCCGGGCGCGCCGAACAGGTACAGCACGTTGTGCGCGTCGAGCGTGATGCGGCCGAAGTCGAAGGCGACGGTGGTCGCGGACTTGCCGCGCACCTCGCTGATGTCGTCGATGGCCTCACCGGCCCGCGTCATCGTCTCCTCGGTGTTGAGGGGACGTATCTCGCTCACGGAGCGGACCAGGGTCGTCTTGCCGACGCCGAAGCCGCCGACGACGACGATCTTCAGACCGTTGTCGGCGGAGGCACCCAGCGGGGTGCGCGCATCAGAGGGCCGGAAGTCCTCAGGAGTTGAGGGCCGGTGGTCCTCAGAGGTTACGGAGTCCAACGAGCACCTGCTCCAGGATGTCGGGGTTGGGAAGAGCCGCCGGGTGCGGATGGCGGGCGCTGACCCGGCCCGCGGCGAGGAGGTCGGAGAGCAGGACCTTGGTGATGCTCACCGGCAGCCGCAGCTCGGCCGCGATCTCCACCACGGCCGTGGGCCGCTGGGCGAGGCGCAGGATCGCGGCGTGCTCCGACTGCATGCCCACCACGGGATCGCACTCGGCGACCACGAGCGTCACCAGGTCGAACGGGGTGTCAGGACCGGACCGGCTGCGTCCTCCCGTGAGGGTGTAGAGCCGGTCCGGCGCGTCGTCCCTGCCCGGCCGGCTCATGACGAACGCGGTTCCGCGCGCAGGTGTTCGCCCAGCTGCTCCACCAGCTCGCTCATGTTGTGCCCGACGAGCCCGGCGTCGGCGTCCTCGGCCGTGACCACGGCGAGGTGCGCGCCCTCGCCCGCCTCGACGATGAACAGGACCCCGCCGTAGAACTCGGCCATCGCGGACCGCACACCGCCGCTGCCGTCGCCGAACTCCACGGACGCCCCGTGGGAGAGCGACTGGATGCCGGCGGCGATCGCGGCGAGCTGGTCGGCCTGGTCGACGGAGAGCTCCGGCGTACGGCACAGCTTCAGGCCGTCGCGGGAGAGCACGAGCGCGTGCCGGGCGCCCGGGGTGCGCTCCAGCAGGCCCTCGATGAGCCAGGTGAGCTTCTCGTCGGCGGTGGTGGTGCTGCCGGTCATGGGGTGGTGTCGCCTTCCGGGTGCTGGTGCGGCTGCGAGGGGGTGGCGGGTTCGGCCGGGGCGGTCTCCTGCGGGGAGGCCTGTTCGCCGGTTCGGTCCGTGGCCTGGTCCGGGCTCGCGCCGCGGACCGCCTGGCGGAAGCTGCTGAAGCGGGCGATCCGGGCCTTGGCGTCGTCGGCGGCGGTACGGGGCTCGCGGACCGCCTGGCCCGAGGCCTGGCCCGCGGATTGGCCCGACACCTGGCCCGTGGCGTGGCCGCGGCTGCGCTCGGCGTGGGCGAGGGTGCGGCCGCGCCGGCGCTTGGGGAGGCCGCCTGTGCCGGGCGTTTCCGGGGCGTCCTGGGAGTCCTCGGCGTCCTTCGCCTCGTTGCGGGAGGCGGCCGTGCCGGAGCGGTCGGGCGACTCGTGCGTGGGGACCGGGTCCGGGTCGAGGTCGCCGACGGCGCGGGCGGCGGCGTACGACACCGGCGGGTGCTGAGGGCTCGCGGCGCTCTCGGGGCTCTGCGGCCGGCTCTCGACCGGGTGGTCCACGTGTTCCTCGGCGACCGTGGCGACCGCCGGGGCGGACCCGGTCTCCGCCTCGCCCGGCAGCGGGGCGTTCGGCCGCGTGAGGATGTCCTGCGGGATCAGCACGAGAACGCCGGTGCCGCCGCGCGCGGAGGGCCGGAAGGACACCTTCAGGCCGTGCTTGCGGGCGAGCCGGCCGACCACGGCGAGCCCGAGCCGGGTCCCGCTGAGCCCGCCCAGCTCGGCTGCGCCCCCGGTGTCCCCGGAGACCGCGCGCTCGGCGCGGCGCAGCTGGACGTCGCCCATCACCAGGCCGCTGTCCTCGACGGACACGATGACGCCGGCGGGAACCTCTTCGACGTACACATGCACTTCGGCGGTCGGCGGCGAGAAGTTCGCGGCGTTGTCGAGGAGTTCGGCGAGCGCGTGCATCACGCCCTCGGCGGCGTGCCCGGCGACGGCGGCCTCGCTGGAGGAGTGGACGCGCACGCGCTGGTAGCCGCCGATGCGGCCCATGGCGCCGCGCAGGATCGACTCCATGACGATCGGCCGCGCCCAACGGCGCCCGGAGCGCGCGCCGGTGAGGACGGCGACGGAGTCGGCGAGGCGGCCCGCCTGGGCGGTGCGGTGGTCGAGGTGGAGGAGGTCGGCGAGGACCTCCTCGTCGGAGTGCTTCTCCTCCATGGCGCGCAGGTCGGCGAGCATGCCGGTGGAGAGCGCCTGCATACGGGCGGCCGCGTTGGCGGTTGCCGAGATCGCGGCGGCGCGGTCGCCGACGGCCTGCCGGACGCGCCGGGTCAACTGGGCGTTCTCCGCGGTGAGGCGGTCCTCTTCCCCGGTGAACTCCTCCGTCAGAGCCGCGCGTTCCTGGTCGTAGGCCTCCTTGAGGAGGGCCATTTCCCGTGCGGACTCCTCCCTGAGGCGGGCCATTTCCCGGGCGGACTCGTCGGCCAGCCGTGTGCGTTCCTGGTGGAACTCCGAGGCCAGCCGCGCCCGTTCCTGAAGGAGGCGTCCGGCGTCCTCGGTCACGGAGTCGAGACGGCGGCGCATGAGCCTCGACGTCTGTACGGCGTGGGCGGCCGAGGCGATGGCCGTGCACAGCAGCAGGACGGCCGCGCCCGCGCCCCAGGCGAGGGGAGTGCGCACCGAGTCGGGCGCCAGCGCGACGGCCACGCCGGCGGCGGGGGCGGCCAGTACGGCGGCGATCAGCGGGACGGGCGCCACGGCGCGGAAGGTGGGTCGTTCGCCGGAGCCAGAGGGGGTGGGCGGGGTCATGAATCGTGTCCTCGGTCGTGTCCTGGGCGAGAAGCGACACCTGATACGCAACTGGCGGTCACTATATGAGAGTTCGTGATCGAATTGGGAAGGTTCTGGTTCCGGTCTTGGAATCGCGCCGTACATGTTCGGGATTCGGGTACACGCCGCCGTTCGCATGATGGTCAGTGATGATCCGGTCACTGTCAGTGGCGAGGGGCATCCTGGGGTCATGACGGATCTCGGGGCACTGCGGACCGGACTGAGGAAGGCCGTGCGCGGCGAGGTCGCCTTCGACGCGACCGCACGGGCGCTGACGACCATGGACGCGTCCAACTACCGGCGCGTGCCGCTCGGCGTCGTCGCGCCGCGCGACGCCGACGACGTGGCGGCGGCCCTGGCGGTGTGCCGTGCACAGGGCGTGCCGGTCGTGCCGCGCGGCGGCGGCACGTCGATCGCCGGGCAGGCGACGGGCACGGGCGTGGTGCTGGACTTCACCCGTCACATGAACCGGATCGTGTCGCTGGACGAGGAGGCGCGCACGGCGGTGGTCCAGCCCGGTGTCGTCCTGGACCGCCTCCAGGAGGCCGCCGCCCCGCACGGCCTGCGCTTCGGCCCCGACCCCTCGACCCACAGCCGCTGCACGCTCGGCGGAATGATCGGGAACAACTCGTGCGGCTCGCACTCGGTCGCCTGGGGCACGACGGCGGACAGTGTGCGTGAGCTGTCGGTGATCAGCGGTCAGGGCGCTTCGCTGCGGCTGGGCCAGGACTGGGCGGGCGCCCCCGACGGCCTGCGGGCGCTGGTGGAGGGCGAGTTGGCCCGCCTGCGCACGGGCTTTCCGGACCTCCCGCGCCGCATCTCCGGCTATGCGCTGGACGCGCTCCTCCCCGAGAAGGGCGCGGATGTCGCCCGCGCCTTCTGCGGCTCCGAGGGCACGTGGGGGGTGCTGACCGAGGCGGTCGTACGACTGGTGGAGGCGCCCCGCGCGCGGGCGCTCGCGGTGCTGGCGTACGCGGACGAGAGCGCGGCGGCACAGGCGGCGGCCGGGCTGCTGCCGCACGGCCCCCTCACGGTGGAGGGCATGGCGGCCGATCTCGTACGCACCGATGCCGGGCTGCCACGGGGCGGCGCCTGGCTGTTCGTGGAGACCGGCGGTTCGACGCCGCAGGAGGCACGCGCGCGCGGGGACGCGATCGTGCGCGCCGCCGACGTCCGCGACTCCCTGGTGGTCACCGACCCGGCCGGACAGCGTGCCCTGTGGCGCATCCGGGAGGACGCGAGCGGTACGGCGACACGGATGCCCGACGGCAGCGAGGCCTGGCCCGGGTGGGAGGACTGCGCGGTGCCGCCGGCCCGGCTCGGGGCGTATCTCCGCGACTTCCGGGCCCTGTTGACGGCCCACGGCCTGCGCGGCACGCCGTACGGCCACTTCGGCGACGGCTGCATCCACGTCCGCATCGACTTCGACCTGATGACGACCGACGGGATCGCCCGCTTCCGGCGCTTCTCGGAGGAACTGGCCGAGGTGGTCGTCTCCCACGGCGGCTCGCTCTCGGGCGAACACGGGGACGGACAGGCGCGCGCGGAACTCCTGCCCACCATGTACGGCACGGAGATGGTGAGCCTCTTCGAGCGGGCGAAGGGCCTGTGGGACCCGGGCGACCTCCTCAACCCCGGCATGCTCGTACGACCGCACCGGCTGGACGAGAACCTGCGGTTCGCGGTGCTGCCGCGGGAGCCGGTGGACGTGGAGTTCGGGTATCCGGCGGACGGCGGGGACTTCTCGGCGGCGGTCCGGCGATGCGTGGGGGTGGCCAAGTGCCGTACGCCGGCCGGTGCCGGCGGGGGCGTCATGTGCCCGTCCTTCCGGGCGACCGGAGAGGAGGAGCACTCCACGCGCGGCCGGGCGCGACTGCTGCACGAGATGCTCGCGGGCGAGGTGGTCACGGACGGCTGGCGCTCCCCGGAGGTCCGCGACGCACTGGACCTCTGCCTCTCCTGCAAGGGCTGCCGCTCCGACTGCCCGGTCGGCGTCGACATGGCCACCTACAAGGCGGAGTTCCTGCACCACCACTACGAGGGCCGCCGCCGCCCGGCCGCGCACTACGCGATGGGCTGGCTCCCGCTCTGGCTGTCGACGGTGTCACGCACGCGCACGGCAGGCCTGGTCAACTCCCTGGCTTCCGTACGCCCGTTGGCGGCACTGGCGAAACGGCTGGGCGGCCTCGCGCCGGAGCGGGAGATCCCGAGGGTGGCGCCGGAGACGTTCAGCCGCTGGTGGTCACGACGCTTCCGGGACCGGGCACGGGCCTACGTACGGGACATGAAACGGGGCCAGGCACACGGCCCCTTCCCGGGCTTCGGCGGAACCGGCCAGACCGTCGTCCTGTGGCCCGACACCTTCACCGAACACCTGTCACCGTCCGTGGGCCGCGCGGCCGTACGCGTCCTGGAGGCGGCGGGGATGGCTGTGCTGCTGCCGCCGCGGGTACGGCTGAATTGGGGGTCGGTTCGTGAGGTTGTGGCGGGAGTGGAGGCGGGGGCGGAGATCGGCGACGGGGGGTCGGGATTGTCGACCAGGCACGATGGTCCGAGGGAGGCGATCGGCGACGATGGTCCGAGGGCGGCGATCGGCGACGATGGTCCGAGGGCGGCGATCGGTGACGGGATGTCGAAGGCACCGCGTGGCTTCAACGTCTTCCTCCCGCACCGCCGTTACCGGGTCTGCTGCGGCCTGACGTACGTCTCCACCGGCCAGCTCGACCGCGCTCGCGCCGTGATGCGCCGCACGCTGGACCTGATGGAGCCGTTCATCGAGATGGGCACCCCGGTCGTGGTCCTGGAACCGAGCTGCGCCGCCGCCCTGCGCACCGACCTCCCGGAGCTGCTGCACGACGACCCACGGGCGCCCCGCCTGGCGGCGCTGGTGACGACCTTCGCCGAGACCCTGGAACGCCACGCCCCGCACTGGACCCCGCCCCATCTGGACCGCCCGGTCACCGGCCAGACCCACTGCCACCAGCATGCCGTCCTCGGCGACAGGGCCGACCGCCACCTGCGCGAGGCCGCGGGCCTGACCGGCGACCTCGCCGGCGGCTGCTGCGGCCTGGCAGGCAACTTCGGCTTCGAGAAAGGCCACTACGAGGTGTCGAAGACCTGCGCGGAGGAACAACTGCTCCCGGCGGTACGGGCGGCGACCCCGGACACACTGGTCCTGGCGGACGGCTTCTCGTGCCGGACGCAACTGGAGCAACTGGCCGGGGTGAAGGGGCGCCACTTGGCGGAGGTGCTGGCGGAGGGGCTGGAGGGCACCCGTTGACAGTCCCGCTCATTCCGAGGACATGGATGACCGGAGCGGGGCCCACAGCCGTCGAGAACTCCTCAGTCAGCTTCCTCTTCCAGCCTCCTCAATCGGCCTCCTCGATGATGCAGAAGGGATGCCCGACCGGATCGGTGAGAACGCGCGCCCTGGCCCCATGAGGCTGATGGTCCGGTCTGCCCGCACCCAGCTCCAGCAACCGGGCCTCGACCTGGGCCAAGTCCCGCTCGACCTTGAAGCACATGTGAAGCTGCTGAGGAACGGTCTGTTCAGGCCAGCGCGGAGCCCGGTAGCCGTCGACCCGCTGAAAGCCGATGAAGACTTCGTCCTCACAGTCGAGCCCGGCGAAGTCGGCATTCGACTTGGGATGGAGTTCCAGACCGGTGGCCTGCTGATAGAACGCCGCCAAAGCCAGCGGATCCGGGCAGTCGAGGGTGATCGCGCTCAACTTCATCTGCAAGGACATGCCGCCTCCGGGACGATCAGTGGACTTCCTCGATGCACCCTAGAGACGGCTGCCAACGGTTGAGTGAGAATCCGACCACCCACACCGTTCGCCCAGACGGGGCCCTCAGTGGTGGACGTACCCCACGGGCGCAGGCGCCTCGTCGTCCAGGTCCCCGCGGAGGGCTGCCACGGCGAAGGCCGTCATGGAGGCCAGGAGGAGGAGCGCGAGGGGGCCCCAGATTGCCGGGATCGACCACATCGGCCAGTCGTTGGCCGCCTGGGCCCAGAGCGTCAGGATGGCTGTGACGCCCAGGCCGACGCCGTGCCACTGCACCACGGCCGCCGCTTTCGCGCGGCGCCGGTAGCCCCGCGTGAAGAGTCCCCACACTCCTCCGACGAGGGCGGTCAGGCCGAACGAGATACAGGCGAGCGCGCCGCCGAGACGGTCCTCGGGCCACTCCACGGGCCCGTCGGACGTCTGCTGGCGCTGCCCGTCGGCGTCCCGTACTTCGACGACCTGCCCGTGCCAGATCAGGCCGACGACCTTGTCGTCCGGCTCCATCCCCGACACCACCGGATCGGTCTGCGGGAACGTCACGTGCCACGGCTTGCCGGACGGCAGCAACAACTCCGCCTCCGGCGACTCGTGCCGCTCTCCGCGGTGCGTGTCGGCCTTCCGAACGGTGAAGTCCTGCTTCCACAGGCACCCCGACGCCTTCACCGGGACGGAGGCGCACGCCGGCGCCGCCCGGAACTCCCGCTCCCGCTCCAGCGCCCCGCGCACCTGGAAGGCCATCGCCACCCCCAGGACGAGAGCCAGGACAGCGATCACCAGCCACCCCACGGCCCTCGTCACCCTCTGCACCGCCGAGCCCACCGTGCCCCCCACCTTCCCCACGAGCCCCCGTACGCGTATTCGAGCACGCCATCCGACCACCGCCCATGCCCTCGCCCGGCAGCACCCCACCCACCCGACTTGCCGGACCAAGGCAACGAGAATCCCCACGACCACCTCCTGCGCGAGGCTCTCGACCTCCACATGGCGCGCCGCTGAGGCACCGTAAGCGGTGAAAGAGGTTTACGTGCCTGACGTAGTCCATTACTCTGGACCTTGAAGTTCATCGTGATGAACAAATCTTGAAGCGGCATTCCGATTCGGGCTCCGGAGCGGGGTGCGAAGCGACCTCCCTGGACGGCCTCCGTGAACAACCCCAGCGCTGATCTGCCCTCGCCTGTTGCTGCCGTGGCGTCGACGGTGGCCGAGCCGTCGGTCGCGGCTGTCGTGGCGGAAGCCGAGGGGGTGAGGGCCGCCTCGCGATGGGGCGCCCTCGGTCCCGTGGGTCTCGTTCTCGCCGGTGGGATCTCGGTGCAGTTCGGCGGGGCGCTCGCCGTGACGCTGATGCCGCGGGTCGGGGCGCTCGGGGTCGTGACCCTGCGGCTGATCGTCGCCGCGGTCGTGCTGCTCGTGGTGTGCCGGCCCAAGGTGCGGGGGTACACGCGCGCCGACTGGGGCACCATCGTCGTCTTCGGCATCACGATGGCCGCGATGAACGGGCTCTTCTACCAGTCGGTCGCCCGGATCCCGCTGGGCCCGGCCGTCACACTCGAAGTGCTCGGCCCGCTGGTCCTCTCCGTCGTCGCGTCCCGCCGCGCGCTCAACCTCGTCTGGGCGGGGCTCGCCCTCGGCGGCGTCTTCCTGCTGGGAGGCGGAGGCTTCAGCAGCCTCGACCCCATAGGTGTCGCCTTTGCTCTGTTGGCAGGCGCCATGTGGGCCGCATATATAGTCTTCAGCGCCCGTACGGGCCGACGCTTCCCGCAGGCCGACGGGCTCGCGCTCGCCATGGTGGTCGCCGCCGTGCTGTTCATGCCGCTCGGGATCGTCGAGTCGGGCTCGAAGCTGCTGAACCCGACGACGTTCGCCCTCGGCGGCGCCGTCGCGATCCTCTCCTCCGTCCTGCCCTACACCCTCGAACTCCTCGCCCTGCGCCGCCTGCCCGCCTCCACGTTCGCGATCATGATGAGTCTCGAACCGGCCATCGCCGCGACCGCCGGCTTCCTCATCCTCGACCAGGCCCTCTCCGCCACCGAGGCCCTCGCGATCGCCCTCGTCATCGCGGCGAGCATGGGCGCGGTGCGGACCCAGATAGGGCGCGGCCGGGCCAAGGGCCTGGAGGAGTAGCCCCGCGAAGGTGGGCGCCCGTCGTCAGCGGGAGCTGCGCAGCGGGCGCATGTAGTCGGACGGCTGCTCGTGCTCGCCGAACCAGAGCTGCGGGGCGCGGGCGTACGCGGCCCCCGCGAGCTCCCGGCCCCAGGCGCGGCTGGCGTACATCGGGATGGCGATGCGGTAGCGGCGCTCAGGCAGCCCCGGGCGCAGCGGCTGGTGCCGCACGACGAGCGGCTTCAGCACCGGGTCGGTCTCGTTCACGTCGCCGTACGGGCACAGCTCCAGGCTCATGACCTTGTGACCGGACTTCGCGTCGCCCTTGGACGCCCAGTACAGCCCGACCCCGGCCAGCGACTGCCACGGCAGCACCGCCTGCCGGTTCCCGCGGGGCCGCCACCACACGCCGTACGCGTCGAACGCGAGCAGCGACCGGCGCCCGGCCCACAGTGCCCACGCCATGAGCACCCCGAGCCCGCCCACGAGCAGCAGCCATACGCCCCCGAACACCCAGCTCCCGACGCTGCCCCCGCCCTTCGCCGCCGTCAGGACCAGCGGCAGCGGCCCGGCGACGACCATGATCAGCGTCCCGGGCAGGCCGGTCCGCAGGCGGCGCCTGCCGAGGCGGTAGACGGTCGCGTCGGGGGCGGGCCCGGCGGGAGTGGGGGCCGGACCGGGGACGGGGGTGGGGGTGAACATGAGCGGGGAGCTTAGTGGGGTGACTTGTGCATGACGAAGCCCCACCCCGGTTCGGCCAATTGATGGCCCCATCCCGGTTCCCAATTAATGCAAGCACGCTTGATTGTTTCTGTGGACGCTGCCATGCTCCGAGGGCACACCGCCGTGCCCCGAGGGGAGCGCCATCGTGTCCGATCCGTCGTCGTCCGTGATCGACGATCTGTGCCGGGAGAGCGAGGAACTCGACCTGCTGGTAGGGGAGTTGGGCAAGGAGCAGTGGGCGCGCCCCACGCCGGCCCCGGGGTGGACCATCGCCCACCAGATCGCCCACCTGCACTGGACGGACCGCGCCGCGCTGATCGCGGTGACGGACGCGGAGGCGTTCAAGGCGGAGGTGGAGAAGGCCCTCGCGGCGCCGGACACCTTCGTCGACGAAGGGGCGGAGGACGTCGCACGGCTGGCCCCCGACCGGCTGCTCGCCGAGTGGCGGGCCGGGCGGAAGGCGCTGGAGGAGGCCCTGCGCGCGGTGCCCACCGGGACCCGCTTCCCCTGGTACGGGCCACCCATGTCCGTCGCCTCCATGGCGACCGCGCGGCTCATGGAGACCTGGGCCCACGGCCTGGACATCGCCGACACGCTGGGTGTGGTGCGGCCACCTACCGACCGGCTACGGCATGTGGTGCGCATCGGGGTGCGGGCCCGCGACTACGCCTTCGCGGTACACGGGCTCCCCGCGCCCGCCGAGGAGTTCCGAGTGGAACTCGTCAGCCCGGCGGGCGAGTTGTGGGCGTACGGCTCCGAGGACGCGCCCCAGCGGGTCACCGGCCCCGCGCTCGACTTCTGCCTGCTCGTCACCCAGCGGACCCACCGCGCCGACCTGGCCGTACAGGCCGAAGGCCCCGACGCGGACCGGTGGCTGGACATCGCCCAGGCCTTCGCGGGCCCGCCGGGAGCCGGGCGCCCGCCGAAGGGAGACGTGCCGGAGGGAGACGTGCCGGAGGGAGACGTGCCGGAGGCCGCGCAGGGGGACACCCAGTGACCCCGCCCCTCCGCATCGGCAACGCCTCCGGCTTCTACGGCGACCGCTTCGATGCCCTGCGCGAGATGCTCACCGGCGGCTCGCTGGACGTCCTCACCGGCGACTATCTCGCCGAACTGACCATGCTGATCCTGGGCCGCGACCGCCTGAAGGACCCGTCGGCCGGCTACGCCCGCACGTTTCTACGCCAGTTGGAGGAGTGTCTCGGGCTCGCGCACGAGCGGGGCGTGCGGATCGTGACGAACGCCGGTGGGCTCAACCCCGGCGGACTGGCCGACGCCGTACGGAAGTTGGCGCAGCGGCTCGGCATCCCGGCCGTCGTCGCCCATGTCGAGGGCGACGACCTCACGGCCCGCCATCCGCAGAGCCTCGCCGCGCACGCCTACCTCGGCGGCGCCGGGATCGCCGAGTGCCTGCGGGCGGGCGCGGACATCGTCGTCACCGGCCGCGTCACGGACGCCGCGCTCGTCACCGGGCCCGCCGTCGCGCACTTCGGCTGGGCGCCGGACGCATACGACCGGCTCGCGGGCGCCGTCGTCGCAGGTCACGTGCTGGAGTGCGGCACCCAGGCCACCGGCGGCAACTACGCCTTCTTCGCCGAGCAGCCCCTCGAACGGCTCCGCCACCCCGGCTTCCCGGTCGCCGAACTCCACGAGGACGGCAGCAGCGTCATCACCAAGCACGACGGCACCGGCGGCCTCGTGGACGTCGGCACGGTCACCGCGCAGCTCCTGTACGAGACGTCCGGCGCCCGGTACGCGGGCCCCGACGTCACGGCCCGGCTCGACACCGTACGGCTGACGCAGGAAGGGCCCGACCGGGTACGGATCGACGGCGTACGCGGCGAGGCCCCGCCGCCGACCCTCAAGGTCGGCCTCAACCGGCTCGGCGGCTTCCGCAACGAGGTCGTCTTCGTCCTCACGGGACTCGACATCGAGCGCAAGGCCGCCCTCGTACGGGACCAGATGGAGGCCGCCCTCGACGCCTCCAAGTCCCGTCCCGCGCACGTCGGTTGGGATCTCTCCCGCACCGACCACCCCGACGCCCCCACCGAGGAGACCGCGAGCGCCCTGCTCCGGCTCGTCGTCCGGGACGCCGACCAGGAGTCCGTCGGGCGGGCCCTCAGCGGCGCCGCGATCGAGCTGGCACTCGCCAGCTACCCCGGGTTCCATGTGGTCGCCCCACCCGGAAAGGGGGCGCCTTATGGGGTCTTCGAGGATGTGTACGTCGACCATATGGCCGTGGACCATGTGGCGGTCCTCAATGACGGGCGCCGAATCCATGTGACCCCGGGCGCCGACACGCTCGTACTCGAACCGCCTGCGCAGCCGCCCCTCCCGGAACCCCTCCCGGCCGACGGCCCCACGCGGCGCGCGCCTCTCGGTCTGGTCGCCGGTGCCCGCAGCGGCGACAAGGGCGGGAACGCCAACGTCGGGGTGTGGGCGCGCACGGACGACGCGTGGCGCTGGCTCGCCCATGAACTGACCACGGACGGATTCCGGAACCTGCTGCCCGAGACCCGCGATCTGACCGTCGTCCGTCACGTGCTGCCCAACCTGCGCGCCCTCAACTTCGTCGTCGAGGGAATCCTCGGCGAGGGCGTCGCCTCCCAGGCCCGCTTCGACCCCCAGGCCAAGGGCCTCGGCGAATGGCTCCGCTCCCGCCACCTGGACATCCCGGAGGTGCTGCTGTGACGGTCCTGGCGTCCGCCCTGGACACCGCGTCCCCCGACTACGCGACGAACCGCGAGGCCATGCTCGCCCGTCTCGCCGCACTCGACACCGAGCACGCCAAAGCGCTCGCCGGCGGCGGGGAGAAGTACGTCGAACGGCACCGCAAACGAGGCAAGTTGCTCGCCCGCGAGCGCATCGAACTGCTCGTCGACCCGGACACCCCGTTCCTGGAGCTGTCGCCGCTCGCGGCCTGGGGGAGCGATTACGCGGTCGGCGCCTCGCTCGTCACCGGCATCGGGGTCGTCGAGGGTGTCGAGTGCCTGATCACCGCGAACGACCCGACCGTGCGCGGTGGCGCGAGCAACCCGTGGAGCCTGAAGAAGGCCCTGCGGGCGAACGACATCGCGCTCGCCAACCGGCTGCCCTGCATCAGCCTCGTCGAGTCGGGCGGCGCCGACCTGCCCTCCCAGAAGGAGATCTTCATCCCGGGCGGCGCGATCTTCCGCGACATCACACGCCTGTCCGCCGCCGGGATCCCGACCATCGCCGTCGTCTTCGGCAACTCGACGGCGGGCGGCGCGTACATCCCCGGCATGTCCGACCACGCGATCATGGTCAAGGAGCGGGCCAAGGTCTTCCTGGGCGGGCCGCCACTGGTGAAGATGGCCACCGGCGAGGAGAGCGACGACGAGTCGCTCGGCGGCGCCGAGATGCACGCGCGCGTGTCGGGTCTCGCCGACCACTACGCCGTCGACGAGTACGACGCCCTCCGGCAGGCACGCCGGGTCGTCGCCCGCCTCAACCACCGCAAGGCGTACGGCGATCCGGGCCCGGCCGAGCCCCCCAAGTACGACGAGGACGAGCTGCTCGGGATCGTCCCCGGGGACCTGAAGGTGCCCTTCGACCCCCGCGAGGTCATCGCACGCGTGGTCGACGGCTCCGACTTCGACGAGTTCAAGCCCCTCTACGGAACGAGCCTGTGCACGGGCTGGGCGCGGCTGCACGGCTATCCGGTCGGCGTGCTCGCCAACGCCCAGGGCGTGCTGTTCAGCGAGGAGTCCCAGAAGGCCGCCCAGTTCATCCAGCTCGCCAACCAGCGCGACATCCCGCTGCTCTTCCTGCACAACACCACCGGCTACATGGTCGGCAGGGAGTACGAGCAGGGCGGCATCATCAAGCACGGCGCGATGATGATCAACGCGGTCAGCAACTCGCGGGTACCGCATCTGTCCGTGCTCCTGGGCGCGTCCTACGGAGCCGGTCACTACGGCATGTGCGGGCGCGCGTACGACCCGCGCTTCCTCTTCGCCTGGCCCAGCGCCAAGTCGGCCGTCATGGGCCCCCAGCAGCTCGCCGGGGTGCTCTCCATCGTCGCCCGGCAGTCGGCGGTGGCGAAGGGGCAGCCGTACGACGACGAGGCGGACGCGGCGCTGCGCGCGATGGTGGAGCAGCAGATCGAGTCCGAGTCCCTTCCGATGTTCCTGTCCGGGCGGCTGTACGACGACGGGGTCATCGACCCGCGCGACACCCGCACCGTCCTCGGCCTGTGCCTGTCCGCGATCCACACGGCGCCCTACGAGGGCGCGCGCGGCGGCTTCGGCGTCTTCCGGATGTGAGGAAGCCATGACGACTACGAAGGTCCCTCCAGTGATTGCTTCCGTCCTTGTGGCCAACCGCGGTGAGATCGCCTGCCGGGTCTTCCGCACCTGTGGTGAATGGGGAATCCGGACCGTCGCCGTGTACTCGGACGCCGACGAGAACGCCCTCCACGCGCGCGTGGCCGACGCGGCGGTACGGCTGCCGGGGGCGGCGCCCTCGGAGACGTATCTGCGCGGCGACCTGATCGTGAAGGCGGCGCTGGCGGCCGGCGCCGACGCCGTGCACCCGGGGTACGGGTTCCTGTCCGAGAACGCCGACTTCGCGCGGGCCGTCACCGACGCCGGGCTCGTCTGGATCGGGCCGCCGCCGGAGGCGATCGAGGCGATGGCGTCCAAGACGCGCGCCAAGAAGCTGATGGGCCTCGAGCCGCTGGCCGAGGTCACGGCCGCGGACCTGCCCGTGCTGGTGAAGGCGGCGGCGGGCGGCGGGGGCCGCGGGATGCGGGTCGTACGCGAACTCGCCGACCTGGACGGCGAACTGGCCGCCGCCCGCGCTGAGGCCCTCAGCGCCTTCGGCGACGGCGAGGTCTTCGTCGAGCCCTACGTGGAGGGCGGCCGGCACGTCGAGGTGCAGATCCTCGCCGACACACACGGCACGGTGTGGGTGCTCGGCACCCGCGACTGCTCCCTCCAGCGCCGCCACCAGAAGGTGATCGAGGAGGCCCCGGCACCCGGCCTCTCCGAGGAGCTCACGGAGGAGTTGTGCGCGCTGGCCGTACGCGCCGCGCGCGCCGTCGACTACGTCGGCGCGGGCACCGTCGAGTTCCTCGTCGCCGACGGCCGGGCGCACTTCCTGGAGATGAACACCCGCCTCCAGGTCGAACACCCCGTGACGGAAGCCGTGTTCGGCGTGGACCTGGTGGCCCTCCAGATCCGGGTCGCCGAAGGGGCCGCCCTCGAGAACGACCCGCCACGCGCGCGTGGGCACGCCGTCGAGGCCCGCCTGTACGCGGAGGACCCGGCGCACGCCTGGGCCCCGCAGACCGGCACCCTGCACCGCCTCGCCGTACCGGGCGCCGTCCGCCTCGACACCGGCTACACCGACGGCGACCCCATCGGCGTCCACTACGACCCGATGCTCGCGAAGGTGGTGGCGCACGCCCCCACGCGCGCGGAGGCCGTCCGCAAGCTGGCGGCCGCCCTGAGCGGGGCCGAGATCCACGGCCCGGTCACCAACCGCGACCTCCTCGTACGGTCGCTCAGGCACCCGGAGTTCACCGGAGCCCGCATGGACACCGGGTTCTACGACCGGCACCTGGCGGAGCTGACCGCGCCGGCCCCCGACCCGTACGCCCCGCTGGCCGCCGCGCTCGCGGACGCGCACGGGCGCTCCCGGTTCGGCGGCTGGCGCAACGTGGCCTCACAGCCGCAGGTCAAGCGGTACGTCATGGCCGGTGAGGAACACGAGGTCCGCTACCGCCACACCCGTGACGGGCTGACCGTCGAAGGCGTGCGGGTGGTGCGGGCGACCCCCGACCTCGTCGTCCTCGAAATCGACGGTGTGCAGCGGAGGTTCGCCGTCGCGCGCTACGGCGACAAGGTGCACGTGAACGCGACCGCGCTCACCGCGCTGCCCCGCTTCCCCGACCCCACCGCCCAGCGCGAACCCGGCTCGCTGCTCGCGCCCATGCCCGGCACCGTCGTCCGCGTCGCCGAGGGACTGGCCGTGGGAGCCGCCGTGAGCGCCGGACAGCCCCTGCTCTGGCTGGAGGCGATGAAGATGGAGCACAAGATCTCCGCGCCCGTCTCCGGCACGCTCAGCGCCCTGCACGCCGCCCCCGGCCACCAGGTCGAGGTCGGCGCCCTGCTCGCCGTCGTAGTCGCACAGGAGGAACAGCCCGCATGAGCGTCACCCTCGAAACCCAGGAGCACAAGGACCTGCGTGCCGCGGTCGCCGCACTCGGCAAGCGCTACGGCCGCGAGTACCTCACCCGGACCATCGCCGAAGGCGGCCACCCGGACGCACTCTGGTCCGAGGCCGCCAAACTCGGCTACCTCGGCGTCAACCTGCCGGAGGACTACGGCGGCGGAGGCGGCGGCATCGCCGAACTCTCCATCGTGCTGGAAGAGTTGGGCGCGGCCGGCTGTCCGCTGCTGATGATGGTCGTCTCGCCCGCGATCTGCGGCACCGTCATCGCCCGCTTCGGCACGGACGCGCAGAAACAGCAGTGGCTGCCCGGACTCGCCGACGGCAGCCGCACCATGGCCTTCGGCATCACCGAACCCGACGCGGGCTCCAACTCCCACCGCATCACCACCACCGCCCGCCGCGACCCGGACACCGGCGACTGGCTCCTCACCGGCCGCAAGGTGTTCATCTCCGGCGTCGACATCGCGGACGCGACCCTCGTCGTCGGCCGCACCGAGGACGCCCGCACCGGCAGCCTCAAGCCCTGCCTGTTCATCGTCCCGCGCGACGCCGAGGGCTTCCACCGGCAGCGGATCGAGATGGAACTCCAGGGCGCGGAGAAGCAGTTCGAGCTCACCCTCGACGACGTACGGCTGCCCGCCGACGCGCTCGTCGGCGACGAGGACGCCGGCCTCCTCCAGCTCTTCGCCGGCCTCAACCCCGAACGCGTGATGACGGCCGCCTTCGCCATCGGCATGGGCCGCTACGCGCTGTCGCGAGCCATCGCCTACGCTCGCGAGCGCACCGTCTGGAAGGAGCCCATCGGCGCCCACCAGGCCGTCGCACACCCCCTCGCCCAGTCCCACATCGAGCTCGAACTCGCCCGCCTGATGATGCAGAAGGCGGCCCACCTCTACGACGCCGGGGACGACATCGGCGCGGGCGAGGCCGCCAACATGGCGAAGTACGCGGCCGCGGAAGCCTGCGTGAAGGCCGTCGACCAGGCCGTCCACACCCTCGGCGGCAACGGCCTCACCCGCGAATTCGGGCTCGCCTCATTGATAACGGCCTCCCGTGTGGCTCGTATTGCTCCGGTGAGCCGGGAGATGATTCTCAACTACGTCTCCCACCAGACACTCGGACTGCCCAAGTCGTACTGAGAGCCTGCTCAGAGCCCGCCCGAAGCCGCGCCAGGAGGAACCGTGTTCCGCAGCGAGTACGCAGATGTCCCGGCCGTCGAGGAGCCCATTCACGACGCGGTCCTCGGCCGCGCCGCGGAGCGCGGCGACACGCCCGCACTGATCGACGGCGCCGACGGCACCACGCTCACCTACGCGCAACTGGACGTCTTCCACCGCCGGCTGGCCGCCGCCCTCGCCGAGGCGGGCGTCCGCAAGGGCGACGTCCTGGCCCTGCACAGCCCGAACACCATCGCCTTCCCCACGGCGTTCTTCGCCGCCACGCGCGCGGGTGCCTCGGTCACCACCGTGCACCCCCTCGCCACGCCCGAGGAGTTCGCCAAGCAGCTGCGCGACAGCGCCGCCTCCTGGATCGTGACCGTCTCACCCCTCCTGGAGGCGGCGCGCGAGGCCGCCGAACGCGCCGGCGGCGTACGGGAGATCTTCGTCTGCGACAGCGCCCCCGGGCACCGCTCCCTGACCGACCTGCTCGCCACGACCGCCCCCGAGCCGCACATCGACATCGACCCCGCCGAGGACGTGGCGGCCCTTCCGTACTCCTCCGGAACGACCGGCATCCCCAAGGGCGTGATGCTCACCCACAGGTCCATCGCCACGAACCTCGCGCAGCTCCTGCCCTGCATGCCGATGGGCCCCGGCGACCGCATCCTCGCCGTGCTGCCGTTCTTCCACATCTACGGGCTGACGGCCCTCATGAACGCGCCGCTGCGGCAGGGCGCCACCGTCGTCGTACTGCCCCGCTTCGACATCGGCACCTTCCTCGCGGCCATCGAGAAACACCGCATCACGACCCTCTTCGTGGCACCGCCGATCGTCCTCGCCCTCACCAAGCACCCGGACGTCGCGAGCTACGACCTGTCGTCCCTCAAGCACATCATTTCCTCCGCGGCCCCCCTCGACGCGAAGCTCGCCGCGGCCTGCTCGCGGCGGCTCGGCCTGCCGCCCATCGGCCAGGGCTACGGCATGACGGAACTCTCCCCCTGCACCCACCTGGTGCCCCTGGCCGCCGAGAACCCGCCCCCGGGGACGGTCGGCAGGCTCATCGCGGGCACCGAGATGCGCATCGTCTCCCTCGACGACCCCGACAAGCACCTCGACGTCGGCGAACCCGGCGAGATAGCCATCCGCGGCCCCCAGGTCATGAAGGGCTACCTCGGCCGCCCCGACGCCACCGCGCAGATGATCGACCCCGAGGGCTGGCTGCACACCGGAGACGTCGGCCACGTGGACGGCGACGGCTGGCTGTTCGTCGTCGACCGCGTCAAGGAACTCATCAAGTACAAGGGCTTCCAGGTCGCCCCCGCCGAACTCGAAGCCCTCCTGCTCACCCACCCCGGCATCGCCGACGCCGCCGTCATAGGCGTCTACAACGAAGACAACAACGAGGTACCGCACGCCTACGTAGTATGCCAACAGGCCGCCGGGGACCTCTCCGAAGGAGAGGTCATGATGTACGTCGCCGAGCGCGTCGCCCCGTACAAGAGGGTCCGCGGCGTCACCTTCATCGACGCCGTGCCCCGCGCCGCCTCCGGGAAGATCCTCCGCCGCGAACTGCGCGATCTCAGGGAGCAGGCGTGACACTGATCGGCCGTACACGCGCGCGTGGCATCGAGACCCTCACCCTCGACTCCCCGCACAACCGCAACGCCCTCTCGGCGGCGCTGGTGGGGCAGTTGGCCGACAGCCTGGCCAAAGGCGAGAACGACGCCGACGTACGGGCATTCGTCCTCACCCACACCGGCAACACGTTCTGCGCGGGCGCCGACCTGAGGAACCCTCCCGACCCCGACGCCCTGGTGGCGCTGCTCCGGCAGATCGTCACGCTGCGCAAACCCGTCGTGGCCCGGGTGACCGGTCATGTGCGGGCGGGCGGCCTGGGCCTGCTGGCGGCCTGCGACATAGGGGCGGCGTCCACCCAGGCGACTTTCGCCTTCACGGAGGTACGGATAGGGGTGGCCCCCGCGGTGATCTCCCTGCCGCTGCTCCCCCGCACCGACCCCCGCGCCCTCGCCCGCTACTACCTCACCGGCGAACGCTTCGACGCCGCCGAGGCGGCCCGCATCGGCCTGCTGACCGCGGCGGGCGACGACGTGGACGACGTACTGGAACCCATCCTCGACGGACTGCGGAGGGCCGCCCCCCAGGGCCTGGAGGAGACGAAACTGCTGCTCACCGCTAGGGTGCTGGAAGCCTTCGACCGGGACGCGGCCGACCTGACCGCCCTCTCGGCCCGCCTGTTCTCCTCCGCGCAGGCCCGCGAGGGCATGACGGCCTTCCTAGAACGACGGGATCCCGCATGGGCGCTGTGAGCACGGCCGGCGACCGTGTGGAACGTACCCCCAAACAGGACCGCAGCCGGGCCACCCGGCGACGGCTCCTGGAGGCCGCCGTGGCCTGTCTCGCCGAACGCGGCTGGGCGGGCTCCACCGTCTCCGTGGTCGCCGAACGCGCCGGAGTCTCCCGCGGCGCCGCCCAGCACCACTTCCCGACCCGCGAGGACCTGTTCACCGCGGCCGTCGAGTACGTCGCCGAGGAGCGCTCCACCGCGATCCGCGCCCTCTTCCCCGAGGGCGCCACCGACCGCCACGCCGTGGTCGCCGCCCTCGTCGACCTCTACACGGGCCCCCTCTTCCGCGCCGCCCTGCACCTCTGGGTCGCCGCCTCCAACGAGGAACAGCTCCGCCCCCGCGTCACCGAACTCGAAGCCCGCGTGGGCCGCGAGACCCACCGCATCGCCGTGGACCTCCTCGCCGCCGACGAGTCCCGCCCGGGCGTACGCGAGACCGTGCAGGGCCTCCTCGACATGGCCCGCGGCCTCGGCCTCGCGAACCTGCTCACGGACGACGCGGGGCGCCGCGAACGCGTGGTGGCGCAGTGGGCCGTACTGCTCGACGAAACCCTGACGGCATAACGGCACAGTCGTCCCGCAGTCAGGGACTGAGCCGCTCCACCCGCCAGGACCCGTCCGGCTCGGCCACGTACCGCAGCCGGTCGTGCAACCGGTTCTCGCGGCCCTGCCAGAACTCGACCGCCTGCGGGGCGATACGGAAACCGCCCCAGTTCGGCGGCACCGGCACCTGCTCGCCCTCCGGATAGCGGGCCTTCAACTCCTCGTAGGAGGCCTCCAGGTCGGCCCGGGTGTAGAGGACCGAGGACTGCGCGCTGGCCCAGGCACCGAGCTGCGAGCCGTGCGGGCGGGTGCGGAAGTACGCCGCCGTCTCGTCGCGCCCGGTGCGCCGCGCGACGCCCGTGACGACGATCTGGCGGGCCATCGGATGCCACGGGAAGGTCAGCGAGACGTACGGGTTGGCGGCCAGGTCACGGGCCTTGCGGGAGTCGTAGTTGGTGTAGAAGACGAAGCCCTGTTCGTCGTACTGCTTCAGCAACACCGTGCGCGAACTGGGCCGGCCCTCGGCGTCGGCGGTGGAGACGACCATCGCGTTCGGCTCGTACACCACACCCTGCACGGCGGCCTGCACGGCCTGCTTGAACCAGCGGGCGAACTGATCCATGGGACGCGCGGCCAGGTCGTTCTCGTCGAGGCCCTCGTTCCTGTAGCGCTTGCGCATCGCGGCGGGGTCGAGGATGGGGTCGTGGTCGGTCACGTGGTCATCCTGCCGTACGGAACGGAACGGCCCAGCCGGGTGGCACTGAGTGCCGTGGACCCTCCACAAGGGTGGCACTCGGGGTTATCGTGCTGATGCCGTTCCGTTTGGATGACTGCCGTCCGATCGGGGCATCACCGGGGTGACGTGACAGTTTCGGACCGCGAGTCGTGCGACAACGACCGTGGAACCGGACCGGACGATCACTACGAGCCGCAGCATCATCCCTGCCACGTCTTCGTCACCAGCTGTTTCACCACCCCCACAGAACAGCTGTCGCACACATCATGAGGAGCCGCCTGATGTCCGACTTCGTGCCTGGACTCGAAGGAGTCATCGCGTTCGAGACGGAGATCGCCGAACCGGACAGGGAGGGCGGCGCACTCCGGTACCGAGGCGTCGACATCGAGGATCTGGTCGGCCACGTCTCCTTCGGCAACGTCTGGGGACTGCTCGTCGACGGAGCCTTCAACCCCGGCCTGCCGCCCGCCGAGCCCTTCCCGATCCCCGTCCACTCCGGCGACATCCGCGTCGACGTGCAGTCCGCACTCGCCATGCTCGCGCCCGTCTGGGGCCTGCGGCCGCTGCTCGACATCGACGCCCAGCGAGCCCGCGACGACCTCGCCCGCGCCGCCGTCATGGCGCTCTCGTACGTCGCCCAGTCCGCCCGCGGCCAGGGCCTGGCCATGGTCCCGCAGCGCGAGATCGACAAGGCCCACTCGATCACCGAACGATTCATGATCCGCTGGCGCGGCGAGCCCGACCCCAAGCACGTCGCCGCGGTGGACGCCTACTGGACCTCGGCCGCCGAGCACGGCATGAACGCCTCCACGTTCACCGCCCGCGTGATCGCCTCGACCGGCGCGGACGTCGCCGCGGCCCTCTCCGGAGCGGTCGGCGCCATGTCCGGCCCGCTGCACGGAGGCGCGCCCTCCCGTGTCCTGCACATGATCGAGGAGATCGAACGCACGGGCGACGCCGAGGCCTACGTAAAGCAGGCCCTCGACAAGGGCGAGCGCCTGATGGGCTTCGGTCACCGGGTGTACCGCGCCGAGGACCCGCGCGCCCGCGTGCTCCGGCGCACGGCGCGCGAGCTGGGCGCACCCCGCTACGAGATCGCCGAGGCCCTGGAGAAGGCCGCCCTCGCCGAGCTCCACGCCCGCCGTCCCGACCGCATCCTCGCCACCAACGTCGAGTTCTGGGCGGCCATCGTCCTGGACTTCGCGGAGGTCCCGGCGCACATGTTCACCTCGATGTTCACGTGCGCCCGCACCGCAGGCTGGTCGGCGCACATCCTGGAGCAGAAGCGCACGGGCAGGCTCGTACGCCCCTCCGCGCGCTACGTGGGCCCCGGCTCGCGCAACCCTCAGGAGATCGAGGGCTACGACACCATCGCGCACTGACCTTCGCCATACGCCGTCCGGTCATGTCGTACGCCGTCCGGTCATCACGCGGGCGTGAGCAGCTCCGCGTGGTGACGGGCGGCGACGAGCGGGTGGGCGCGGAGCTTGCCCTTCAGCTCGTTGAAGCCGTACTCGGCGAACAGCGGGTTGGCCGGGTCGTCGGTGACGCCGGGAGCGCCGGACGCGTACGGGAAGGGCAGCGGCTCGACACGCGCGTCGAGCCGCGGGTTGTAGAAGAAGGGCACGGAGAACCGCTCGGTGGCCCCGGGCGGGCTGACCACACGGTGGTTGGTCGCGACGAGATACCCGTTCGTGGCGACTTCCAGCAGCTCGCCGAGATTGACGACGAACGCCCCCGGAATCGGCGGCACGTCATGGAACAGCCCGTCCGCACGCTGCACCTGGAGACCGCCCACCTGGTCCTGGAGCAGCAGCGTCAGGAAGCCGTAGTCCTTGTGCGCGCCGACGCCCTGATCGGCGCCGTCGCCCGCGCTGCCCGGATAGCGCACGAGCTTCAGGTGCGGGTGGCCGTGCTCCCCGAAGACCGGGTCGTAGAAGCCGGCGGGCGCCCCGATCGAGGTGAGCAGCTCGTGCAGCAGCCGCCGCGCGACGCCGCTGAGCCGGTCGACCCACGCGAGGGCGGCGCGCCGCAGCTCGGGCAGCGCGGCGGGCCACTGGTTCGGACCCTGCAGCCACCAGTACGCGGGCTCACCGGGCCCGGGTGTCCGCGCGGGCCGCTCGGCCCCGATGTCCAGCTGGTCCCGCCAGTCCCGGCTGCCGCCGGTCTGCTCGTCGCCGGTGCGCGTATAGCCGCGGAAATGCGGCGAGTTGACGTTGTCGAGCGCCAGCCGGTCGGCCTCCGGCAGCGCGAAGAAGGCGTGCATGGCACGCAGCAGGGCGTCGGTCTCGTCCTCGGTGACCCCGTGCCCGACGAGCTGGAAGAACCCCACGTCATGGGCGGCACTGTGCAGCTGAGCGTGCAGCAGCGCACGCGCCTGCGGCCCGCGATCGGCGGCGGAGAGATCGATGATCGGAAGCTGCTGGTACTGAGACATGGTGTGCGTCCGCAGGGTGTACGGGTGCCCGGGCAGCCGCCAGGGGTGGGGCGGGGGGCCACGGGTGCCAAGTGGAAGAAAGAGAAGAAAAGAAGGGAAACAGGGGGCCGGAGGTCAGACGGACCGTCGACAGCCCATGCTCGTGACGCGCACGTAGTCCACGTGTCGGCGTCGAACAAGCATCGGAACCATGCGCCCAGGATACTGCGGTACCGAAGATTCGTATGTGCCGGGCCTCACACGCCGCAGAAAACCCTTCCGGGACCCCGGAAACGCAGACGACCCGCGGACTCAGGTCCCCCACCGGTGAACGGTGAGAAGCCGGCCGGACGTACCGGCGAGCCCGCGGGTCGGGTGACTGCTGGAGATTGGGCCGGCTGCACGCTCATTTCACGCGCTGGTCCGGCACCGCACTGGATGTGGTGACGGGCCGCTAGCCCGCAGCCACCTCACGCGTCCGGTTTGCATACATCTGCCAAACCACCTCCCTTCTCGTGTGCCCCACACATTAGGAACCCGTCGGCGACGGCTCAACCGGTTTTTTCGGCGTACAACGATTTCGTCGAAACTTCCGGGAACCAGGTGTGGGCTGGGTCACGTTCGAGTTGAATGATTCATAGAGAGTGAACTGTCGCGCCGTACGTGCGGACGCAGCCTGCAGGGGGTCCAGGTGAGTGCTTCCCGGCGTAGTGGGACCACGGACGAGCTGGGGCCGGACGAGCCCGAGCGCGAGCCCGGGCATGAGCCTGAGCCCGAGCGGGACGGGTCCGATCTGCTTGCCGCGCTGCTGGATGGGATGGACGCGGCGTTGTGCGCGTTCGATGCCGATGGTGTGGTGACCCATTGGAACCGTGAGGCGGAGCGGATTCTCGGGTGGACGGCGGCCGAGGCGGTCGGGCGGCACGGGTTCGCCGGATGGGCCGTACGGACCGCGGACGCCGAGGAGGTCGAGGAGCGGCTGCTGTCGGTGATGCAGGCCCCGGGGCGGCAGGTGCACGAGTTCGCGCTGCTGACCAAGGACGGCGGGCGGGTGCTCGTACGGACCCAGTCGGCTGCCGTGCGCGGGCCGGACGGGAAGCCCGCCGGGGTGTACTGCGCCTTCAGCGAGGTGCACGCCCAGATCGATCTGGAGCGGTCCATCGCGCTGAGCGAGGCCCTCTTCGAGGACGCCAGCTGGGGTGTCGTCCTCGTGGACGCCGATCTGCGGCCGGCGGTCGTCAACGCGCACGCGGCTCGCGCCCTCGGCATCGGGCGTACGGCGGTCCTCGGGCGGCCCCTGGGTGAGCTGCTGTCGCAGGGTGTCGAGGAGCTGGAGAGCGCGCTGACGCATGTGCTCGCGGAGGGGGCGCCGCCCGCTCCGGCCGAGATGTGGGTGAGCGTGCGGACCGCCGAGGGCGAGCAGCGGCGGTGCTGGCGCAGTGGCTTCCTGCGGCTCGCCTCGCCGCTCGCGGAGGAGCCCGTGCCGCTGGGCGTCGGCTGGCTGTTCCAGGACGTCACCGAGGCCAAGCAGACCGAGCAGGAGGCGGCGCTGCTGCGCTTCCGCGCCAACCAGCTGCACCGGGCGGCCCGCGCCGCCGCCGAGTGCGAGAGCCCGGGCGAGGCGGCCACCGTCCACCTGGACTTCTCGCTCGCCGGATACGCCGACCATGCCGTGATCGACCGGGTGTCGGGCGGCTCCGTGGCCGACGGCGAGGGACCGGTCCGGCTCGTACGGATCGCGACCACGCCCTCGGGGGCGCCGGGGCCGACCCTGCTCACCGGGAAGGCCGGGCTGCCGGTGCGGTACGGCACCGGGCATCCCGCTCTCCAGTGTGTCGAGCGGACCGGATCGGTGCGGGCCAGCGCCTCGGCGTCCGACCCGGAGGCCGCCCGTGAGTGGGCGGTGAGCCGTCAGTGGCCGCCGGACGCGGTGCACGCCCTGTGCGCGGTGCTGCGCAGCCGGGGGCGGACACTGGGCGTGGTGACGTTCCTGCGCGGGTCGGGGCGCAGCCAGTTCGACCGTACGGACGCGGTGTACGCCGAGGACGTGGCCGTACGGATCGCGATGGCGCTGGATCTGGAGGGGCTGCTCGGGCAGTCGTGACGTGCCCCCTGAGGGGCGCGTACGGCGGGGCTCAGCGGCGGTAGAAGATCCGGTCGCCGTACTCCGTCATCACGCGGCCGTTCCACTCGTGGCCGCCGTCCACGTTGCCCGAGCGCAGCAGCGGGGGCTCGATGCCGCGGTCGGCGAGGGCGCCGGCGGCGGTGGCCATGACGGCCTGGAGCAGGGCCGTGGTGACGACGGTGGAGGCGGGGGCGAAGGGGGCCGGGACGGACTCGAGGGTGATTTCCGCGTCGCCGACCGCGATCTTCGAGTCGAGGACGAGGTCGCAGTGGTCCTTGAGGAAGGTGCCCGAGACGTGCCGGGACTTCGTCTGTTCCGTGTAGGCGACCGAGGTCACGCCGATGACCTTGAGGCCGAGGGCGCGGGCGTTCATGGCCATTTCCACGGGCAGCGCGTTGCGGCCGGAGAGGGAGATGATCACGAGGAGGTCGCCGGAGCGGAGCGGGCTGCAGTCCAGGACGGCACTGGCGAGCCCGTCGACGCGTTCCAGGGCGGAGCCGAGCGTGGCCGGCATGACGTCGACGCCGACGACTCCGGGGACGGTGAGCAGGTTCATCAGGGCGAGGCCGCCCGCGCGGTAGACGACGTCCTGCGCGGCGAGCGAGGAGTGCCCGGCGCCGAAGGCGAACAGGCGGCCCCCGTCGGCGACGGTGTCCGCGATGAGTGTGCCGGCGGCGGCGATGGAGTCGGCCTCCTCGTCGCGGACCCGCTGGAGCAGGCCGATCGCGGCGTCGAGGAACTGCCCGGCCAGCTTGCTGTCGCTCATCGGCGAAGCCCCTTCGAGGTGTCCGGTTCGAGGTGTCCGAGGTGCAGGTGTCGCGGATCACCGTGCGGTCTGGACCAGTGCCCTGTCAATACGGCCGGTGGGGGCGCTCCGCGGGCCCGCGAGGCACTCGTAACCGTGTGGTTTCAACGGCGAGGCACGGTTGTCAGTGCTATGCGTCAGAATTGAGTTCAGGGCCAGCGCACACGCCGCGAGCCATCGAGTCTCCGGCAGAGCTAATCAAGGGGCACGTATGTCCGGACTGATCGACACCACGGAGATGTATCTCCGCACCATCCTCGAGCTGGAGGAGGAAGGCGTGGTCCCCATGCGCGCCCGGATCGCCGAGCGGCTCGACCAGAGCGGGCCGACGGTCAGCCAGACGGTGGCGCGGATGGAGCGCGACGGTCTGGTGGCGGTCGCCAGCGACCGGCACCTGGAGCTGACCGAGGAGGGCCGGCGCCTCGCCACCCGTGTGATGCGCAAGCACCGCCTCGCGGAGTGCCTGCTCGTCGACGTGATCGGGCTGGAGTGGGAGCAGGTGCACGCGGAGGCGTGTCGCTGGGAGCACGTGATGAGCGAGGCCGTCGAGCGGCGCGTTCTGGAGCTGCTGCGCCACCCGACCGAGTCGCCGTACGGAAACCCGATCCCGGGCCTGGAGGAGCTGGGCGAGAAGGACGGTGCCGACCCGTTCCTCGACGAGGGCATGCTGTCGCTGGCCGAGCTGGACCCGGGCGCGGACGGCAAGACCGTCGTCGTACGGCGCATCGGTGAGCCGATCCAGACGGACGCGCAGCTGATGTACACGCTGCGGCGGGCGGGCGTGCAGCCCGGCTCGGTGGTCAGCGTGACGGCGTCCCCGGGCGGGGTGCTCGTGGGCAGCGGCGGTGAGGCCGCGGAGCTGGAGGCGGACGTCGCCTCCCATGTGTTCGTCGCCAAGCGCTGAGAGCCGAGCGCTGAGAGCCGAGCGGGACGACGTGGTGTCGCGGCGCCCGGGAGGGGTCGCGTCCGTTTGTCAACTCCTGTTGCGGCAGGGGTAGTTGTGATGTTTCCGCGACCTCACTGAAAAGCAAGATTCAGTGTGCGGAATCGCAGCGCGCGGACCGTTTGCGTGCGAGGCTGTCGCGTGAGGCATATGACCTGAGGGTTCTCGACCATGCTCGACAGCGATGTCAGGCGGTCGGGGAGAGGGGCGGGAGGATGTGCCGCAGACGTGTGGAGGGCCCCGGCGCCGCATGGCGCCGGGGCCTGTCCTCCCCCGAGTTGACCCGGAGCCCCGAGCTCCCAGGGTCATCCCCTTCGGACCGTTTTCCCCGATCGGTCCGCCTCCCGCTGAAGATCTCCCCTCGGCGGCGACGGTCAATCCTTGAGCGTGGTCACTCGAATGAGCGGTGTTAGCGCCGGGAAGGCCATTTTCGAATGCTCATTCGATAGCGTGGGGGTGTAAAGGGTGTACACGTAGAGCGACATAGCATCAACTATTGGTGACACGCAGTGGGAGTGGAAGCAGCAGCAGGGGTAGGAAGCGGTACGGGTGGACCGGCCCGTTCGAGCGGGAGCGAGCGGTCCGAGCGAGCTTTGGGGGGTGCCAGAACCTATGGTGCGGCGCATCGACGTGACAGGTGCGGGCGGTGCACGCCTCGCTGCCTGGGAGTTCGCCGATCCCCCCAAGACCGGGGAGATCGACCGGGCCCCGGGCGTGCTGTTACTGCACGGCCTCATGGGCCGCGCCTCGCACTGGGCGTCCACCGCGCGCTGGCTCTCCGAGCGGCACCGCGCGGTCGCCCTCGACCAGCGGGGCCACGGCCAGAGCGACAAGCCTCCCGAGGCGTCGTACACGCGTGAGGCCTACGTCGAGGACGCCGAGGCCGCCCTCGAACAGCTCGGCCTCGCCCCGACCGTCGTCATCGGCCACGCCATGGGCGCCCTGACCGGCTGGCAGCTCGCCGCCAAGCGCCCCGACCTGGTGTGCGGCCTGATCATCTGCGACATGCGGGCCTCCGCGCTGGGCGCCGCCTCCCAGCGCGAGTGGGAGGACTGGTTCAAGGCCTGGCCCGTCCCCTTCGCCACGCTCGCCGACGTCCGCAAGTGGTTCGGCGAGGACGATCCCTGGGTGGAGCGCCCCAACCCGGCCCGCGGCGAGTTCTACGCCGAGGTGATGGCCGAGTCGGAGGACGGCTGGCGCCCGGTCTTCGAGCCCGAGCAGATGCTCAAGTCCCGCCAGACCTGGGTGTACGACGCGCACTGGGAGGAGCTCGCGCAGGTCCAGTGCCCGGCGCTGGTCGTGCGCGGCCTGGACGGCGAGCTGGGCCGGGCCGAGTCCCAGGAGATGGTCCGCGTCCTGCCGCACGGCCGGTACGCGGAGGTCTCCGACGCCGGCCACCTCGTGCACTACGACCAGCCGGACGCCTGGCGCGCGGCGATCGAACCGTTCCTGGACCACGTCCTGACGCCGTAGTGCAACGGAGCCCGGCGGGGGTTCACCCCTTGCTGACCGCCGCCAGGATCTCCGGCAGCCGCCGTGCCGTGCGCGGCGCGGCGAGCCGCAGTCCGAGCCAGCTGATCAGCGCGCCGTACGCGGCACCCAGCGGCAGCAGCAGCCATGTCCACTCGTCCCCGTCCGCCGTCACGTTCAGCCAGATCGTGAGGGCGATGACGGGGGCGGACAGCAGGGCGGCCGAGACCATGCCGCCGAAGATCGCGATCCAGGCGAGGCCGGCCTGCCCGGGGGCCACGTTCTTGTAGCCCTCCTGCGGGATGGAGTACGGGAAGCGCGCCGACGACCAGGCGCCGGTGGCCAGCATCGCGCCGAGCAGCGCCAGCGACATCCCGAGCACCTCGGGCAGCTTGGGCCAGTCGTCGAGCATCGCGGTCGTCAGGACGACCACGAGGGTGGCGTACGGCAGGGTGATCACCAGCAGCGCCAGCGCGCGCCCGCGCAGCTCCACGTACGCGTCCCGGGTCGACGAGATCGTCATCGCGACCATCCAGAACGCGGACGTGTCCTGCCCGAACTGGTTGTACATCTGGATGCCGAGCATCCCGGCGGCGAAGCACGCGAAGTAGATCGAACCGGTGCCCTGCAGCGCGTTGAACACCGGCACGATCAGCCCGATGGCCAGCGACGTCACCCAGGCCGCCTTCGTCTTCGGATCGCGCCACACATAGCGCAGGCTGCGCTCCATGACGGTCCCGGTGCGCCCGGCGGGCAGCAGCCGGCTCAGGCCGCTCGCGCTCGCCTTCTCGCGGGCGCCGGGCTCGGCCGCCTGGAGCGTCGACCCGTCCGGCGAGGTCATCAGCCGGGTCAGTTGCCGGGTCCAGAGCGCCAGCAGGGCCACCAACGCAGCCGCACTCAGCAGGAGTTGGGCGACCCCGATGCCGTACGACCCCTCGCTCACCGAGTCCACCGCGCCGATCGCCGACGCCGGCGGCACCCAGCGCAGTACGTCCGCGGCCGGGTCCAGCTTCGACAGGCCGCCCGCCGAACCGAGCCGCTGCGCACCGAAGTTGACGAGCTGCGCGCCGATCGCGATCACCAGGCCGCTCAGCACCGCGAGGTCGCGGCCCTTGCGGCTGGACAGCAGGCGGATGTTGGCGGCCGCGACGGCCCGTGCGAGGGCCACGCAGACCAGCAGGGCGAGTGCCGTGCCGACGACCGCGGTCACGTACGCCGCCCCGCCGTGCGCCACGGAGATCACCGAACCGGCCAGCAGGCAGAGCGAGAAGAGCGGGCCGACACCGACCAGCGAGGCCGCGAGGAGGGCCCGCACCAGAGCTCGCGGTTGCAGCGGCAGCATCACCAGCCGGGTCGGATCGAGCGTCTCGTCGCCGCTCGGGAAGAACAGCGGCATCACCGCCCAGCCGAGCCCGAGGACCGTCACGAGCAGTACGGCGACGGCGGTGGCGTGCTCGTTGTCGCGCAGCGCGATCAGGCCGAGCAGCTGGAGGGCGGCGAAGAGGAGCGCCAGGACCATCGACGTGATGTAGGCGGCCCGCCGCCCGGCCGACTGCCGCAGCCCGTTGCGCAGCAGCGACAGCTTCAGCCGTACGACGACGGGGGTGATCGACGCGGCGGAGACGCCGGGGGAGACCCCGGCGGAGGTGTTCGGGGCGGTGCCTGGGGCGATGCTCATCGTGTCCCGCCGCCGCCCAGCCAGTCGAGGTCGGCGCCGGTGGTGCGGCCGTTCGCGCCGACCAGCTCCAGGAAGGCTTGCTGGAGAGAGGACGCGCTCCCGCGGACCTCCGCGAGCGGGCCGTGCGCGCGGATGCGCCCGGCGGCCATCACGGCCACCCAGTCGCACAGGGACTCGACGAGTTCCATGACGTGGGAGGAGAAGACGACGGTGGCGCCGGAGGCGGTGTAGCGCTCCAGGACACCGCGGATGATCTGCGCGGAGACCGGGTCGACGCCCTCGAACGGCTCGTCGAGGAAGAGGACTTCGGGGTTGTGGAGGAGAGCGGCGGCGAGCCCGATCTTCTTGCGCATGCCGGTCGAGTAGTCGACGACCAGTTTGTGCTGGGCGCCCGCGAGGTCGAGGACGTCGAGCAGCTGCGCGGCCCGCTTGTCGACCTCGGCGCCGGGCAGGCCGCGCAACCTGCCGGTGTAGGCGAGGAGTTCGCGCCCGGACAGCCGCTCGAAGAGCCTGAGCCCCTCCGGCAGGACGCCGATGCGCGCCTTCACCTGCACCGGGTCGCGCCACACGTCGTGGCCCACGACCTCGACGGTGCCCGCGTCGGGCCGCAGCAGACCCGTCACCATCGAGAGCGTGGTGGTCTTCCCGGCCCCGTTCGGCCCGACGAGCCCGATGAACTGCCCCGCGGGCAGTTCGAGATCGATCCCCGCGACGGCGATCTGCTCCCCGAACCGCTTCCAGAGCCCCTGCACACGTACGGCGGCTGCACCCACCACGACTCCCTCCGTCAGGAGGAACCCTACGGCGCAGGGCCGTCCGCGAACGGCTAGCGGTCCCGCCCGCACGCGTAGGCGAGGGCGGAGATCAACTCCTCCGCGTCCGGCAGCCACCGATTGGCGGGCGTCGGCCGGCAGGCCCACTGCACGGCCCCCCGCGACCCGTACCGGGTGGGAGGGGCGGCCACGTACGCCCCCTCGCCCAGGGCGACCAGGTCCAGCGAGGCGGGCGGCCAGCCCAGCTTCCGTACGAGATCGGGAACCTTCGCGGAGGCGCCCGGCAGCACGAAGAAGTGCATGCGCCCGTCCGGGGTGCAGGTGACGGGGCCGAGCGTCAGCTCCATCCGCTCCATGCGGGCCAGCGCGAGGAACCCGGCGGTCTCGGGCACGTCGATCGCGTCGAACGTGCGCCCGGTGGGCAGCAGGATCGACGACGCCGGCTGCTTCGACCACAGGCGGCGTGCGACGGTCGCGCTGCCCGTCGCCTGGGTCGCCCAGTCCTCCCGTGCCGGGTGCGCGCCGGGGGTGGCGCACGCGGACTCACCGCACGAGCAGCGCTGCACTCCCTCGACGGCTTCCAGCCAGGTGCCGGGGAACACGTCCCAGTGGCGCTCCTCGGCATAGCGCACGGCGGTCTCCAGCAGTGACTCGCCGCGCTGCTTGGGGATCTGAGCGGTCTCGGTGCCCTCGATGGTCTCTTCCACGCCCCACTCAACTCCCGCGTCCACCCCGGGTTACGGGCTACGCGCGCGCGGGGGAGGAGCATCGATTCCGCACGTGGGGCGCATGGATGCACGGGTGGGGGCGCGCATGGGCAGCGGCAGCGGGGGTGGGTAACCACCTGAGGGGTCGGGCAGCAGCCTTTACCCCGGCAATCCTCACATGTCTCGCATCTTCGGTATGTCCGCGGGGCATTGATCTTCAAGGCCGGATCTTTTCGATGCTCCGTCGACGCACCGCGCGCACTTCTGTGTCGTCCCGGTGCTTCTTCGGTGATTTTCGGGGTTCCGGCCACGGAAGGCACGTCAACTCGGTGCGTGGGCAGGCACCGCAGCCACAGGGGGTACGCCATGGCCGCAAGGCCTCTCGTCGCGCGGCAGCCGAACGAACGGTTGCAGGCGCTCATCCAGGAAGCGGGCTGCTCGAACGCCGGGCTCGCTCGCCGGGTCAACATGTGCGGCGCGGAGCACGGCCTCGATCTGCGCTACGACAAGACGTCCGTGGCCCGCTGGCTGCGCGGACAGCAGCCGCGGGGGCGTGCGCCCGCCATCATCGCCGAGGCGCTCGGCCGCAAGCTGGGCCGCACGGTCACGATCGACGAGATCGGCATGGCCAACGGCAAGAACCTCGCCTCCGGTGTCGGCCTCCAGTTCTCGCCGACCGTCCTCGGCGCCATCGAGCAGGTCTGCGAGCTGTGGCGCAGCGACGTGGGGCGCCGGGACTTCCTGTCCGGCTCGTCCGTCGCCGCCTCCGCGCTCGTCGAGCCGAGCCGCGACTGGCTGATCTCCTCGCCGGACTCGCAGGTGTCCCGGCAGGCGGGGCCACGGGTCGGGCAGTCCGACGTGGCGGCGGTGCGCGCCATGACACAGGCCCTCGTCGACCTCGACCACCAGTACGGCAGCGGGCATGTACGGCCGGTCGTCGTGCACTACCTCAACAGCGTGGTCTCCGGGCTGCTCGCGGGCTCGTACCGGGAGGCGGTCGGGCGCGAACTGTTCGCCGCGGTATCCCGGTTGACGGAACTGGCCGGCTACATGGCCGTCGACACGGGCCAACCCGGCCTCGCCCAGCGGTACTACATCCAGGCGCTGCGCCTCGCCCAGGCGGCGGGCGACCGCGGCTACGGCGGCTATGTGCTCGCCGCGTCCATGAGCCACCTCGCCGCCCAGCTCGGAAACCCGCGCGAGATCGCCCAGTTGGCGCGCGCGGCACAGGAGGGGGCGCGCGGGCGCGTGACACCGCGTGCGGAGTCGATGTTCTACGCCGCCGAGGCGCGGGGGCACGCCCTGATGGGCGACGCGCGGGCGGCGCAGTCCGCGTCGGGGCGCGCGATCTCGGCGCTGGAGGCGGCCGACCCCGCGTCCGGGGACGACCCGGCGTGGATCGGGCACTTCGACGAGGCGTACCTGGCCGACGAGTTGGCGCACTGCCACCGGGACCTCGGGCAGGCCGACGCGGCGGCGCGGTGCGCGCAGGAGTCCCTCGCCGGGCACCCCGAGTCGCGCGCCCGCAGGCGGGCCATCGGCTTCGTGCTCCTCGCGACAGCCCAGGTGCAGCAGCGCGAGGTGGAACAGGCCTGCCACACCGGACTCAAGGCGGTCGAACTCCTCGGCACCCTGCGCTCCAACCGCGGCGCCGAGTACCTGGACGACTTCCAGCAGCGCCTTGAGCCGTACCGGGACGAGCCGGTGGTAAGGGAGTTCGGGGCGCGTATGGAACTTCAGGCGGCTGCGTGAACGGAAGGTGTGCGCCGGGATGAACCGGCGGGAAACAGGGGCGCGAACAGCGAGAGGAGGCGTAAGCAGCGCCCCGAGGGGCGGAATTGTTACCCCGGTCACAGGAGGACCAGGTCACCTTCTGTGCTGCGTGGCACCGGGTCGCGCGGACCCGGTAGCGTGAGCCGACGATTCCGAAGGTCCCCCATTCGTAGGAGTCCCGGTGACGCAGAGTGGACAGGGCGAGGAGCCCTCGGCGCGGCCCGCGCGCGAAGGCATCGTGCTGCCCTCCGACGGCGGCGAGCCCTTGCTGCCGGGCATGACGGGTGACCGCACGGCTCCCGCGGGCGGGCAGGCCTGGGACAGACCCTGGGGGCCCGAGCGGCCGCCCGCGGCGCCCCAGCAGCAGCCCGAGCAGGGGCACGCACAAGGGCACCAGCAGCAGGAGCAGGGCTGGGGAGCGTCCGGCGCGCAGGCGTACGGCGCTCCGGCCCCGTCCGGCTCCCAGACGTACGGGGCGCCCGACGCTCAGGCGTACGGCGCTCCGCCCGCGCAGTCGTACGGCGATCCTTCCGCGTCCGCGCAGTCGTACGAAGGCTCCTCGGCGCCGTCGCAGTCGTACGGCGGTCCCTCCGCGTCCGGGCAGTCGTACGGCGGTCCTGCCGGGCCGGCGTACGGGGCTCCCCCGGCGCAGACCTGGGGGGCGTCCGAGCCGCCCCAGTCCGCCCCACCCGCCCCGGACTGGGGCACCCACGGTGGATCGCAGGGCGCTCAGCACGGTCAGGGATGGCCCGTTCCGGAGGCCTCGGGGGTCTCCTCGGAGGCGTACGGGGCTCAGCAGGCGTCCGCGGGCGCCGGGCCGCTGCCACCCGCCGTGGACGAGGGAGCGACGCAGTTCATCCCGCCCGTGGCGGCCGCCGCTCCGGCCGACGAGGGCGCCACGCAGTACATACCGCACATACCGCCCGCCGCCGCGCACTCCGAGGGCGCCACCCAGTTCATCCCCCCGGTGGGCCCGGGCGCGCTGCCGCCCGAGGTGCCCGCCGACGCGACGCAGTTCCTGGGGCGCGCGCCCCAGGGCGGGGCCGGGCCGCTGCCGGCCGCCGCGCACCCGGATGCCGAGGCCACGCAGTACATCGCCCCCGTGCCCGCCCAGCCCGGCGCGGCGCCGTACGGCATACGCCCGGGCGGGCCGGAGGACCGGCAGCCCCCGGCGGAGTTCGACAATCTTTTCCGCAGCGAGCCCGAGGGGCCCGCGTCCACGCAGCAGCTTCCGCGCTTCGATCCGTCGCTCCCGCAGGGCGCGCACGGCGCACCGCAGGGCGCGTACGGCGCGCAGGCGCCGGGTGCGCCCGGAGCGCCGGGCGGGCGGGCCGCCGCCGCGCACGCGCGCGGGGTCGGGCGACGACGGCAGCGGTGGCGGCGGGCGCAGCCGCTCGCGCGTCCCCCTGATCGCCGCCGTCGGCGTCGGCATCGCCGTGCTCGGCATCGGCGCGGGCGCCCTGCTCAGCGGCGGAGGCGACGACAGCAAGAAGGACGACAGCAGTACGACGGTGTCGGCGACCGCGCCCGCGGGCAAGTCCCCTTCGGCGGCCGCCGACCCGGCCAAGACGCAGGCCGTCGCGCTGGACAAGCTCCTGGCGGACAGCGGCGGCAGCCGCGCCTCGGTGATCAAGGCCGTGGCCAACGTGAAGGCCTGCGACAACCTCGACCAGGCGGCCAGCGATCTGCGCGACGCCGCCAAGCAGCGCGGCGAGCTCGTCACCCGGCTCGACGCCCTCTCCGTCGACAAGCTCCCCGACCACGCCGACCTGACGAGCGCGCTCACCAGCGCGTGGAAGGCCTCCGCATCGGCCGACAGCCACTACGCCGCCTGGGCCGACCAGGTCGACGGCAAGAAGGGCTGCCGCAAGGGACAGGCCCGCACCACCACGCAGACGCGGCTGGGCAACCAGGCCAGCGGCACGGCCAGCGCGCAGAAGAACAAGGCCTCGAAGCTGTGGAACTCGATCGCGACCACGTATGGGCTGACGCAGCGCCAGCCTACGCAGCTCTGAGGTTCCGTCTCCGGCCCGGATGTGGTGACCTGGGGTTTCTGGCTCCGGGTCGCCACGGTCGTTCGTGGTGACCCGGGGATTCCCGCTCCGGGCCACCACAGTCGTTTCGGGTGACCCGGGTTGTCAGTCCGCGTTCTCCAGGGTCTTCTTCACGTTGACGAACCCCCGCCGTGCCGACACCAGTTGACCCTCGCGTACGACCTGGAACGTGACGTCCGCATTGACCAGGCGCGGGAACTCGACGGTCGCGAGCATGTCCTGGGAGCGCCAGCTGAGGGTCGGCGTGAGTCCGCCGGTGGGCACCTTGAGGCCCTTGTCGAGCGCCCGCTGCACCGTGCGGGACGTCACCTCGCCGTCGCCCAGCGACTCGATGGCCGTCTTCAGCACGGTGTACGCGATCCATGTGGTCTGCACCCCGGGGTCGGCGGGGTCGATCCGGTTGTCGTCGAAGGCCTGCTCCTTGATCACCTTGCGCATCGCGTCCCACCGGTGATCACTCGCCGCCGGGTACCAGCCGGTGGCGTACGACCCCTCGTACGGGCTCGACGCGCCGCCGGTGGAGTCGATCAGCGACTGGTCGACGCCGCCCAGCACGGTGGCCGTGCGCACCTTCGGGAACTCCTCGCGGTCGCGCCGGAAGGAGTCCATGAAGGTGTCCGTGCGGTCGCCGAGCGCCGGCACCACGCAGCCCCGCTTCGCCGGGTCCGAGGTCGCCCGCCGCAGCGCCTGCGACGTCTGGCCCGCGTACTCGGTCGCGTCGTCCGCCGCCCGCTGGTCCGCGACCGTCGAGTGGCCCTCCGACTTCAGGCCCGCGTTGAGCAGCACCGGGAGCTGGTCGCCGGCGAAGGTGTCCGGCCGTACGAGCGCGACCGGGCCGCAGATCCTGCCGAGCTGCTCCCCGAGGCCGGCCAGCAGCGCCGGCTCCCCGCCGTTGACCGGATAGGAGACCGGGCTCTCGAACTCGTCGTCCGTGACGCCGTAGCCGCCTATGTACGGGATGCCCGCGGACTCCAGCGGTGAGAGGAAGTACGTGCCGTGCTGGCTGTAGGAGCCGACCACGGCGACCACGTTCTCGTCCGCCGCGCGACGGGCGCACTTCGCGGCGCCCACCGTGTCGTTGTGGTCGTTGCAGGTGAGGACCTTGAGCTTGTGGCCGTTGATGCCGCCGTGGGCGTTGACCCAGCGCTCGTAGGCCTCCGCGAGGGCGGGCATGCCGGGCTTGTTGGTCGCGCCGGTCTTCTCCGGCGCCCAGGTCATGACCGTGACAGTGTCGTCCCTGGCGCCCCCCGTGGCACCAGGGATGACCCCGCATCCGACGGCGAGCGTCGCACACGCCGTCAGCGCTCCCGCGGACAGCGCGGTGGTCCTCGCAGTGGTCCTGGCGGGTTGGTGGTGCGCGGAACGGAAGATGCGGGTGCGTCGCCTGCCGGTCATGGACACGCACGATTCCGTCACATCGCTAACCCGGGCGTGACCCGGGGTCAACGGATGGTGACATGGAGGTGAATTGCGGGGGGCGGCGAAGTCGCTGGAAGGGGGAACGTACGATCGATGACCGTGCAAGGTTCGGAGAACTCTTCCCGTCGCGGCCGTCACTCATCCACCATGGGCGGCATGCCACTGAACGACATGCCGTGGTGGCGCTGGCGCAGCAATGTGCGCTCCGCGCTGCACATGCTCTCCGATCCCGCGTTCCAGCGCGACGTCTGGCTCGCCGGCGTCGACGGGTACGGCGACGTCACCGATGCCGTGTACCGCCTGGTCGAGGACACCTGGCTCGACAACTGGTCCGCCGAGAAGTACGTCGGCACGATCTTCCGCGACTCGCAGGAGGCGGCGCTCGTCGACACCGCCGTGCTCCGCGTGCTGCGGATCATGCACCAGGTCGGGCCCGACGCACCCGTCTCCGCGTACCTCGACCACCAGGCCTGGCCGGAGGCCGTGCGGGCCGCGCGCGACGCGCATGTCCGTATGACGGTGGGGGACGGGGAGGAGCCGGACGTGCCGCCTCGGACGCTTGAGGTGCTGCGGATTCTTACGCGGTCCGCGTAGGTCTGCGGTCCGTCTGCGGTCGCATCGGTCCGCGTGGCGGGACGGGAAGTCGGCCCCGGGGGCTGGTGTGGGAACCTGTGCTGCATGAATGAGCAGCCCGCCGCGCCCGCCGAACAGTACGTCCTCACCCTTTCCTGCCCCGACAAGCAGGGCATCGTGCACGCCGTGTCGAGCTACCTCTTCATGACCGGCTGCAACATCGAGGACAGCCAGCAGTTCGGCGACCACGACACGGGACTGTTCTTCATGCGCGTCCACTTCTCGGCGGAGGCACCGGTGACCGTGGACAAGCTGCGGGCGAGCTTCGCCGCGATCGGGGACGCCTTCCAGATGGACTGGACGATCCATCGGGCCGAGGAGAAGATGCGGATCGTCCTCATGGTCAGCAAGTTCGGGCACTGCCTGAACGACCTGCTGTTCCGGGCGCGGATCGGGGCACTGCCGGTGGAGATCGCGGCGGTCGTCTCCAACCACACCGATTTCGCCGAACTGGTGGGTTCGTACGACATTCCTTTCCGGCACATTCCGGTCACTCGGGATACGAAGGCTGCCGCCGAGGCCGAGTTGCTGGAGCTGGTCCGGGCGGAGAACGTGGAGCTGGTCGTGCTGGCCCGCTATATGCAGGTGCTCTCGGACGACCTGTGCAAGCAGCTCAGCGGGCGGATCATCAACATCCACCACTCCTTCCTGCCGAGCTTCAAGGGCGCGAAGCCGTACCACCAGGCGCACGCCCGGGGTGTGAAGCTCATCGGCGCCACCGCTCACTATGTGACCGCCGACCTCGACGAGGGGCCGATCATCGAGCAGGAGGTCGAGAGGGTGGGCCACGACGTGACCCCCGACCAGCTGGTCGCCATCGGGCGCGACGTCGAGTGCCAGGCCCTTGCGCGCGCCGTGAAGTGGCACGCCGAGCGGCGCATCCTGCTGAACGGGCGACGGACGGTCGTTTTCGCGTAGTTCTGGCGTAGCCGCCATCGCCGCGCCCACCCCGGGTGCAGAGGAAGGCGCCCGGGGGCTACATGCGGCTCAGGGAGGCGGCGGCCAGGAGGACGTCGTGGATGGCGGTGCGGTCGCCGTCCTGGCCGGTGGCGGCCTCCTCCGGAGAGACATGCCCCGCGGCGAGGCGGCAGAACTCGACCCCGTCGAGGGCGACATGCGCGACCTCGTGCTCGGCGGACGCGACCGCGCCGGGCGAGTCGAGCGGGATGAGCCACTCGCCGCCCCCGGACCCCTCGATCTCCAGCCGAAGGCTGCGCCCCGGCGCCCCGGCGGGCACGAGATGCCGTACCGGCGGCGCGGACAGCCCCGCCCGCCGCCGCTCGGCCAGCGAGCCCGGCAGCATGCGCGCGGCGAGGTCGATCATCTTGTGCAGGTGCCGAGGAGCCGGCGGCTCGTAGGGATAGTCCACCGCGTCCGCGATGTCCCCCGCGTGCACCCAGCACTCGAAGGCCCGGTCCAGCATCGAGTCCCGCAACGGCAGCTCGAAGTCGCCGTACGACACGGCCAGGCGCCCGGAGCCGCCGCCCGCGAACGCCACCGTACGGACCAGGTTGTGGCTCTGCTCCCGCCACGGGCCCCGTACGGAACGGGTGGGCGGGAAGTGCGAGGCCCGCCAGTACGCCTCGGTGCGCCCCGCCGGTCCCGGCGTCTTCGGTGACGTGTTGCCGAGCGGGTCCTCAAGGCCCAGCGCGGTCGCGACCAGGCCGTCCACGGTCAGGAGATGGGCGATGACCCCGGCGACCGTCGTACGGCGGCTCGTGGGGCCGTCGCCCTCGAACCAGCGCAGCCGCACCGGGGCGTGCCACTCCGCGTCGCCTATGTCCTGGAGCAGCGCGTCGAGCCGCGCGGCCTCCGCGTCGTACGGAGCCGCCCACTCGGGCACCGGGATGCGCGGCGGGCGCCGGTCCAGGCAGCCCTCCAGGACGCGGGTGCGGAGGGTGGGGTCCAGGTCGAGGCTCTCGGGCGGGTGCAGCAGGCCCACCGCCTCGCGCAGCCGCAGCGCCTCGTCCGCGCAGGAGCCGCACTCCCCGAGGTGGTCCTCCACGGCCACGGTCTCCTCCGGCGAGCAGGCGGCGAGCGCCCACGCCCCGAGCAGCGACTTCAGCACCCGGTGGTCGAGAGAGAGGGGGAGGAGGGGGAGGGGGAGAGGTGCGGACGGCTGCTCCGGGGTCGGTTCCTGTAGCGGCTCCGGCAAGGGGCGGCCCGTGTCCTCGACCGAGGAGCGTGGCATGGGTATGCGCGGGGAACGGCTCGGGCCGTCGGAATCGCCCGTGTCGTTGCCGCTGCCGTCGCCGTTGCCGGGGCCCTGCGGGCCGCCGCCTGCCCCGGTGGGCTGCTCGTCGTCGCTTCCGTCCCGGTCGTCGAACGCCTCGAAACGATCCGCTCCGCCGTTCACCGCGCACCCCCGTATTCGGGCGGCGCCCCGGAGGGGCCCGCGTCGTGGGCGGTGGACAGCAGTTGCAGGCCGAGGCGGAGCCGGCGGCGGGCCTCGTCCTCGGTGACGCCGAGGTCGGCGGCCGCCTGGCGGTAGTCACGGCGCTGGAAGTAGGCGAGCTCCAGTGCGGCGCGCAGCGGGGTGGGCATCGAGGTGACGATGTAGTCGGCGCGGGCGGCCACGGAGGCGCTGCGCACCTTGCGCTCCAGGTCCTCGGTGGTGCCGGGGCCGCCCCGGGCGAGCGCGGCTGTCTCGGTCGCGCGCAGCCGCTGGACGGCGAGCCGGTGGGTCAGCGTGGCGACCCAGGAGCGCAGCGGGCCGTGCTTGGGGTCGTACGCCTCGGGGTTCTCCCAGACGTGTGCGAACACCTCGCGGGTGATGCCGTCGGCCGCCTGTTCGTCTCCGAGCACGCGGTGGGCGAGGCCGTGCACGAGTGAAGCGAATCGGTCGTAGAGCTCGCCGAGCGCGGCTGCCTCCCCGCGTGCGAGCCGCTGCTGCATCTTGCGGTCCCAGCGGGGTGGTGCGTCCTTCGTCGCCATGCGGCCCCCTCACCCCTGGTCGTGCCCGGCGCCCGTCTCTGTCCCTGTCGCTGACTCTGTGCCTGCCCAGCGTGTGTGCTCTGCTGTCTTGAATGTAGTCGGCACGTCCGGCAGCGCACGCCCCTTTGAGTCAATGTGCGCCCCCTGGTGGAGGGCGGGTGGTAGGGACCTTTGGGGGTTGGTGGGATCGCGGCGGGCCGCGTTTCGCCTTGGGCCGCCTGGTGTTTCGTGCCTCGCCTACCCGGCGGGGCTCGGATCAGGCTCGATCGGGTTCGATCGTTCTCGTACGGATTCGCCATAAATGGCTCGGAGTTCGTTTGTTTTCGACCGCATGAGCATGCCTCTTCGGTGGCGGACCGGTGTTTCATGGAACGACGGCGGGGCAGCCGCGCTGCAAGGAAGCGTAGGAGCTGCTTCCGTTTCCGGTGAGCGGGGCGAGCGAGAGGCGTGTGGCGGTGACGCTCAAGGTGACCGACGGCGAAGAGGGCGAGTGGGCCGTGCTCCGGGTGTCGGGAGAGCTGGATCTCGTGACCTCGCCGGTGCTGCGCCAGCGGGTGCACGACGCGGTGGCCGACGGCCGTCACCAGGTCGTCCTCGACCTCGGCGAGGTCCTCTTCTGTGACTCCAGCGGCGTGGGCGTCCTCATCGCCACCCGCCGCCTGATCCGGTCCTGCCAGGGCAGCCTGCGGCTGATCCTGCCCGCCCGGGGAGCGGATGGGGGCGCCTCCCGATCGAGCGAATTCGAGATTGGGGGAGGTTCGCATGTCAACCGCGTCCTGGGCGCCCTCGGCGTACGCCGCCTCTTCGACGTCTATCCGGACCTCGCGGCAGCCACCGAGGACGGAACCGGCGAGGAGCCGAGCACCCTGTCCGCGTGACATGGCCCACTCCACCGAGGGTCCCTCGACACACTGTTGTCCCGGAATTCCTGCGGTCTTGGCACAAGCGTCGTTTTCCCGCTCCCGGGACGGCTCCGGCGTCGTACGCTCCGTGCCAGATGAACCCAGTCCGGACCGGAGTCCGGCTGATATGTGAGGCGGTCCGAACACACATGGTCAGCACCGAGTACGAGCGCAGGATCGCTGCCCGGTTCGCCGGCTTCGACCAGGACGGCAACGGCTACATCGACCGCGAGGACTTCAGCGCCGCGGCCAAGGCCGTCCTCGCCGAGTTCGCCACGACGGCCCGCTCCGACAAGGGCCAGGCCCTGTACGTCGGCGCCGAGGCCTTCTGGCAGGGCATGGCAGGGATAGCGGACCGGGACGGCGACCAGCGCATCACCCGCGAGGAGTTCGTGAGCGGCGCGGTGAAGCGGCTGCGCGACAGCCCCGAGCGGTTCGCCGAGATCGCCCGCCCCTTCCTGCACGCGGCCCTCGCCGTCGCGGACACCGACGGGGACGGCGCGGCCACGGTCGAGGAGACCGCGCGCGTGATCAAGTCCCTCGGCGCCCCCGAGGAGATCGCCGTCGCCGCGGCCGCGACCCTCGACACGGACGCCGACGGCCGGATCGGCGAGGCCGAGGTCGTGAGCGCCTTCGCCCGCTACTTCACCGTGCCCGAGTAGCAGGTTCCATAGGGCTCACCGCGAAAAGCGGTCGCGCAGCCTGTACTTGAGCACCTTGCGCAGGGTTTCGTTGCGCGGAAGGGCGTCCACCAGCTCCAGTTGCTCCGGCAGCTTGTGCACGGACAGCCCTTCCGAGCGGAGGTAGGAGGTCATGGCCTCCAAGGTCAACTCCTCGGCCCCGGGCGGCTGTTCGACCACCGCACAGACCCGTTCGCCGCGCTCGGCGTCCGGCAGCCCGACCACGGCGACGTCGCCGACACCCGGATGCCCGTGCAGCAGGTCCTCGATCTCCTTCGCCGAGATGTTCTCGCCCTTGCGGATGATGACGTCCTTGAGCCGGCCGGTGAGGACCAGATGCCCGCTGCCGGTGAGATGCCCTAGGTCCCCGGTGCGCAGGAACCCCTCCTCGTCGAAGGCCTCCGCGCTCTGCGCCGGGTCCAGATAGCCCTGGCACACCGCCTCGCCGCGCAGCCGTACCTCCCCGTCGGCGATCCGTATCTCCATGCCCTCGGGTGGCCGCCCCTCCGTCGTCGCCAGGTTCTCCACCGTGTCGTCCGGCGATCCCATGGTGATCATCGGAACCTCGGTCATTCCGTACCCGTGGGTGAGCTGCACCCCCATCTCCCGTACGACCGAGTGGTAGATCTCGGGCGGCTTCGGCGCCCCGCCGCCCGCGAGCAGCCGCAGGCTCGGGATGAGCGGCTCGCCCGGCTGCCGCCGCTGCTCGGTGAGGAACATCGAGTAGAACGCGGTGGAGCCGCCGGCCACCGTCACGCCGTGCCTGCGGTAGTCCTCCAGGGCGGCGGGCAGCGCGAAGTGCTCGAACATCACCGCCGGGAAGCCGTACAGCAGGAGCATCACCGTGTAGTCGGGGCCGGCGATGTGCGCGTACGGGAAGGCCATCGAACCCACGTCGTTCTCCGACAGGTGCAGCGCGTGCGCGAGGCAGGACCCGCCCGCGATCAGCGAACGGTCCGTGTGCAGCACGCCCTTGGGGTCCGAGGTCGTGCCCGAGGTCCAGTAGACCCAGCGGACGGAGGTGCCGTCGGAGGGGGGAGCGGGGAGTGCGGAGGGATCGCCGTCGGGGAGGATGTCGTACGCCTCGAAGACGCCCTTCGCGCCGAGCCGCCGCGCCATCGCCGTGTGGTCGAAGCCCCGCCACTCGCCCGGCACGGCGAAGTGCTCCGCCTTCGACTCCCTCAGCGCGAATCCGACTTCGCGGTCGCGGTAGAAGGGGATGACCGGCGTCTGTACGGCGCCCAGGCGGGCCAGCGCGAAGGAGAGCACAGCCGTCTCGATGCGGGTGGGCAGCTGCCAGGCGACCACCGTGCCGGGGCGTACGCCCATGTCGTACAGGCCCGCCGCCACCCGCTCCGCGCGGGCGCGCAACTCGCCGAAGCTCAGCGAGCGGTCGCCCTGGAGGAGGACCGGCCGGTCGGGGGTGAGATCGGCGCGGCGCGCCACCAGCTCCCAGAGCGTGCGCGAGGCGCCCAGGGCGTGCGCGGTGTCCTGGCTCATGACAGCCCCCTTCATCAACTGCCCATAACTGACGGAGAGTCAGATGGTGGGCAGAGCGTAGGGCGCACCGCCTTGTCGGTCCAGGGGTGCGGAGCTAGCCTGCTGGCGACAGAATCTGACGGACCATCAGGAAAGTGGTGATCCATGGACCTCACCCACACGCCCGAAGAGGAGGAGTTCCGGGCGCGGTTGCGGGAGTGGCTCGCCAAGATGCTTCCGTCGCTGCCCGCCAAGCCGTCGCCCGACGACTGGCCCGGCAGACGGGCCTACGACCTCGGCTGGCAGCGGATGCTCCACGACGCCGGCTACGCGGGCCTGCACTGGCCCGTCGACGCGGGCGGGCAGGGCGCCACCCCCACCCAGCACCTGATCTTCCTGGAGGAGACGGAGAAGGCGGGCGCCCCCTACGTAGGAGCCAATTTCGTCGGGCTGCTGCATGCCGGGCCGACGATCGCGGCCGAGGGGACGCCCGAGCAGCGGGCGCGCTGGCTGCCGCCCGTGCTGCGCGGCGAGGAGGTGTGGTGCCAGGGATTCAGCGAGCCGGACGCGGGTTCGGACCTCGCGGCCCTGCGCACGCGCGCGTGGCGGGACGGCGACGACTACGTGGTGAGCGGGTCCAAGATCTGGACCTCCCACGCCGAGGTCGCCGACTGGTGCGAGCTGCTGGTGCGCACCGACGCCACGGCACCCAAGCACCGGGGCATCTCCTGGCTCGCGATGCCCATGGACGCACCGGGCGTCACGGTCAGGCCGCTGCGCACCCTCGCGGGCTCCGCCGAGTTCGCGGAGGTCTTCCTCGACGAGGTGCGGGTGCCGGTGGCGAACCGGGTCGGCGCCGAGAACGACGGCTGGCGCGTGACCATGGTGACCCTCTCCTTCGAACGCGGCACGGCCTTCGTCGGCGAGGTCGTCGCCTGCCGCCGCGTACTCGGCGAACTCGCCCGTACGGCACGGAAGAACGGCCGCTGGGACGATCCGGCGCTACGGCGGCGGCTGGGCACCCTCAACGCCGAGTTCCGCACGCTGTGGCGGCTCACGCAGTGGAACGTGAGCGAGTCGGAGAGGACCGGGGGAGTGCCCGGGGCCGGCGGGTCCGTCTTCAAGTTGCGGTACTCGCATGCGCGCCAGGAGCTGTACGACGCCGCCGCCGAGGTGCTCGGTCCGGACGCGCTCGACCAGGGGCGGGAGTGGACCCTCGACCGGCTGTCGTCCCTCTCCTACACCATCGCCGCCGGCACCTCCCAGATCCAGCACAACATCGTGGCCGAACGCATCCTCGGCCTCCCGAAGGGACGGTGAGGTCCTCCCGTGCACTTCCAACTCACTGATGATCAAAGCGCGTTGAAGGCGGGCGTGCGGGAGCTGTTGGAGGGGCGCTTCGGGCGGGAACGGCTTCGGGCCGCCGTCGAGGCCCCTCGGCTGGACCGTGCGCTGTGGCGCGAGCTCGGTGACGCGGGGTTCTTCGCGCTGCGGCTCCCGGAGGCCGACGGCGGTGTCGGACTCGGCCTCCCCGAGGCGGTGCTGGCCTTCGAGGAGGCGGGGCGGGTGCTCCTGACCGGGCCGCTCGTCGCCACGCATCTGGCGGCGGGGGAGGTCGCCGGTGCGGCGACCGGGGAGGCCGTGGTGACGGCCGCCTACGGGGGGCTGGTGGAGTGGATGGAGCAGGCGGATGTCGTACGGGGGGATGTGGCGGGTGCCAGGGGTGTGACGGCTGCCGGGGGTGCGGCGGCTGCTGAGGCGCGGGCGTCGGTGGCGTCTGTGGCGTCCGCGGAGCCGATGGAGTCCCTGGATCCGTTGACGCCGTTGCATCGGGTGCGGGGTTCCGGGGGGTCGTACGGCTCCGTCGATCCGCTCGCCGTGCTGCTGACCGCCGCCGAACAGCTCGGCACCGCCGCCCGTACGTGCGAGCTGGCCGTGCAACACGCCCGGACGCGCGAGCAGTTCGGGCAGCCGATCGGGGCCTTCCAGGCCGTGAAGCACCTGTGCGCGCAGATGCTGGTGCGCGTCGAGATGGCGCGTGTCGCCGTCTACGCCGCCGCCGTGACCGCCGACCCGCTCGACATCGCCTCCGCCCGGCTGTTCGCCGACCAGGCCGCCGTGCGCGGCGCCCGCGACTGCCTCCAGGTGCACGGCGGCATGGGCTTCACCTGGGAGTCCGATGTGCATCTGTACCTGAAACGGGCCTGGGTGCGGACGCAACGTGCGGGCTCGGCGACGCAGAGTGAGGAAGGGCTCGCCGCCGAACTGGTCGCCGGAACGGCCTGACAGGGCTCTGGTCAGGGACAGGGCGGAAGAGGCCGTAGGCGATGTCGCGGATTGTGGCGTACCGCTATGACGGAGCGTCGATATCGGGTTGTGTCCTACGCGTGACTTGTCACGGCCTGGAGTCGGCGCCGTGCTCCGGTACCTTGTGTGGGATGCGAGTGGTTCTGAGGCTGAGCCATCCCGGTGTTGCCCCTGAGGCGGCGCCGGACCCGGCGATGCGTGCCGCTCGCGAGGCAGGACGGACCCCCGTGCCTGCCTGTTCGACTCCCCGTGGCGAGCGTCGCACAGTATGCCGCACGCGTACTCCTTCGCGCTGGAATATGCCCGAAGCGCTTGTTGGGGTGACTGTACGTCAACCATGCTGTCTCACAAGGGAATCACGTTCCGTGATCCTTGTTCTGGCCATGCAGAAAATGGCTACGATCGTGGCCCTTGTGAGGCGCGAGGCGATGTGTCCGCCGGTTCGGATGGTGTGAGCGGTGCAGGTGCTTCAAGTGCAGCTGGAGATCCGGCCCGACCCCGCGGAGGTGGGGCGAGCCCGGAGATGGGCCCGTTCGCGGCTCGCCGGGTCCGGGATAGGGGCCGATGAGCCGCTTGCCGAGACGCTGATCCTGCTCGTCTCCGAACTGGTCACCAACGCCGTGGTGCACACCGGCTGCCCGGCCGTGGTGCGGCTGCTGCTGCCGCCGGGCGTTCCCGGCGACGCCTCCGGCACCGTCCGTCTGGAGGTCATCGACTCCAGTGACTGCCCGCCGACACCCCGGCACGCGGACGGCGACGAGACCAACGGGCGCGGCCTGGAGCTTGTCGACGGCCTCGCCGACCGATGGGGCTGGAACCTCGAGAGCGGTGGCAAGAGCATCTGGTGCGAGGTCGACCGCTGTGTGCCGTCGGAGGGTGCGGCGGCTGCGGGGTACCGGGCGGGGGCGGCTGTGGCGGCTTCGGCCGGGGCTGCGCACGCGACTTCGCATGCGGCTTCGGCATCGGTCTACGGGGACCTGGCGTACGAGGCCGTCTAGGTCATCAAGGGCGTCCCGGCCGGGTTTTCTGCATGTATGCAAGAACCTTGGATTCGTTGTCTCCGGCACGGCTGAATGCGCCGGGGTGTGCTTCCATACGCGCCGTCACAAAAGGCGCATAAGTTATATATCGCCGAAGCGGTGTTGACGTGGCGTGTCCGTTTGATCACGCTTGTGTTCAGCGATTCGCCGCGAGGGGACGGCGAGGGTTTCGGTGACGGAAGCCCTTGGCGAGTGTGGATCGCGATTCGGCGTCGGCTCCTACAGGGCCAGCAAGGAGCAGGGCGGGTACGCCGGAGCCGGATGGCGGCGCGCGGTGCCGTGCTCGGGGCGAGCTGGGGGCACCTCCCGCTCGAGCGCAGTCGAGAGCGGGGGCTGGCGCGCCGCCAGCCGTCCCTCTCCGCCTAGAGGACTGCGACCGGCGCCACCGGGGTTCCCGTGCCTCCGACGAAGGGCTCGGGCATCGCCGACAGCAGAAACGCGTAGCGGCCCTCTTCTCCACAGGCTGTGGACAACTTTTCGAGATTCCAGTTCTGGCCCTGCAGCATTCCCATCTCGACCAGGTCGAGCGCGTGCACGGGCAGCCACAGGTCCTCGATCTCCGGCGGGAAGATCTCGAAGGTGAGGGTGTCGTTCGCGACCGCTGCGACATCGCGCGCGTGGAACCACTCCGGCGTACGGACCGACAGGCCGGGTGACGGGTAGCCGTACCCCTGCTTGTCGCCCGCCAGATACACCTGGATCTGGCCGGTGCGGACGAGGACGATGTCGCCGGACCGTACGCGCGTGCCCGCCAACTCCTCGGCTGCGTCCAGGTCTTCGGGGGTGACCGCGTGTCCGCCGTCGAGGCGGTGCACGTCGCGGGCGCGGGCCACGTCGAGCAGGACGCCCCGCGAGACGATGTGGCGCGGCTTGTCGATGCCGCTGAACTCCGCGCCGCCGTGCGCGGTGATCGTGTCGGCCGGGCGGCCGTTGTAGATCTTCCCCGAGTGCGAGGCGTGCGTGAGCGCGTCCCAGTGGGTCGCCGCCTGCAGCCCCATGGTCACCAGGTCGTCGCTGCACGCGACCGTGCCCGGGCCGAAGAGTTCCTGGTTGATCTGCACCATCGTGTGCAGCGGGTTCACCCGGCCCGGGATCATGCCCGTCTGCACCCCGTCCTGCTGGAGCGGGAGGGCGAGGGGGATGCGGCGCCCGGTGCGGACCGCGCGGGCCGCCTCCCGTACGACGTCGTCGGTGATCAGGTTCAGCGTTCCGATCTCGTCGTCGGCGCCCCAACGGCCCCAGTTGTTCACGCGCTTGGCGATCTCGTGGAACTCCGGCGGCAGCGTCGGCAATGACATGAGTACTCCCCGGGGCTTGTCTCCAGGCATCTGACGGGTCATAAAATCTAACGGTCCGTCAGAAACCGCGGGAAGGGGCCGGACGTGGGGAACTTCTTGGCAGGCAAGGTCGTCGCCGTGACGGGGGCCGGGCGCGGGATCGGGCGGGCCGTCGCCCTCGCCGCGGCGGCCGACGGCGCGCGCGTCGTCGTCAACGACTACGGCGTGTCCATCGACGGCGCCGAGCCCACGAGTTCGGTCGCCGACGGGGTGGTGAAGGAGATCCTCGCGACCGGCGGCGAGGCCGTCGCCGTCGCCGACGACATCTCCGCCATGGCGGGCGGGCAGCGGGTCGTCGATGTCGCTGTCGAGACGTACGGGCGGATCGACGGGGTCGTGTGCGTTGCCGGGATCCTGCGCGAGCGGATGCTGTTCAACATGTCCGAGGAGGAGTGGGACCCGGTGGTCGCCACCCATCTGAAGGGGACGTTCACCGTGTTCCGGGCGGCGTCCGCGGTGATGCGCCGGCAGGGGTCCGGGACGCTGATCGGGTTCACCAGCGGGAACCATCAGGGGTCCGTCTCGCAGGCCAACTACAGCGCGGCGAAGGGCGGGATCATCTCGCTCGTGCGCAGCGCCGCGCTGGGGCTGCACAAGTACGGGGTCACCGCCAACGCCGTTGCGCCCGTGGCGCGTACGCGGATGTCGGCGAACGTTCCCACGGAGCTGAAGGAGATCGGCGAGCCGGAGGATGTCGCCGCGCTCGTGGTGTACCTGCTGTCGGATCGCGCTCGGGAGGAACGGATCACCGGGCAGGTGTACACCGTCGCCGGGCCCAAGATCGCGGTCTGGGCGCAGCCGCGGGAGCTGCGGGCGGCATATGCGCCGGGGGCTGGGTGGACGCCGGAGCGGATCGCGGACTTTCTGCCGGGGACGGTGGGGGTGGATCCGATGCCGCTGCTTGAGCGGGTGGAGGGGATGGCTCGGGATGCGCGTGCCGGCGGGGGCGCCCATCGCAGTGGGTGATCGGTGGGTCGGGGCCGTGCCGGTACGTCTTGCCCGTCGCCGCGTGGGCGTACTGCCCGGGGTTGATACGCGGCGGGACTTGGCGGGCGGTCTGCTACGCGACGGGCAGAGACGTACCGGCACGGCCCCTTCCGCCGGTGGGCGACTGCGGGTGGTGCCTCGCTTGCTGCGGGCACGCGTGCGGGTTGGGGCGGCTGCCCACCCAGCCAGCAGCGGCGCGGTGCGGGCTGGGGGTGCCGGTCCGCTCAAGCTGCGGGCAATCGTGCCGCTGGGGCGGCACGGGTGGGCGCAGGCGGCGCCCCGTAAACGCCGGGCTGCGTGACCCACCCCAGGCCAGCACCCACGCCGGGTGCGAAGGAAGAAGAGGGAGCTCGGGGTTTGGCCACCCACCCCCGGGGGCGCGGGAGTCGGACGTTCGGTGCGGGAACGTGGAGGCGGTAGTCGTGGAGTTTGGGTTCGGGGTCGAGGACGAGGTGTTCCGGGGGGAGACGCGGAGGTGGTTGGAGGCGCACCTCGGAGAGGGGCAGGACCGGCGGAGGTGGGAGAGAGAACTCGGCCGGGCCGGGTGGATAGGCCTCGGGTGGGCGGAGGAGGGGTACGGGAACCGCCGGGTGGGTCTCACCCGGCAGGTGGTGTGGGCCGAGGAGTACGCCCGTGCGAAGGCCCCCGCTCGCTCGGGCCACATCGGTGAGAAGCTCCTGGCGCCGACGCTCATCGCGCACGGAACCCCCGAGCAGAAGGCCCGTTTCCTGCCCCCGATCGCCCGCGGCGAGGAACTGTGGTGCCAGGGCTACAGCGAACCCGGCGCGGGCTCGGACCTGGCAGGCATCCGCACGGCCGCGGTGAGGGACGGGGAGTCGTACCGCATCACCGGCCAGAAGATCTGGACCTCCCTCGCCCACGAAGCGGACTGGTGTTTCGTCCTGGCCCGTACCGGGCCGGACGTCCCTCGCCATCAGGGTCTGTCGTTTCTGCTCGTGCCCATGGATCAGCCCGGTCGTATCGAGGTTCGGCCGATTCGGCAGCTGACGGGGACCAGTGAGTTCAACGAAGTGTTCTTCGACGGGGCCGAGGCGCGAGTTGAGCATGTGGTGGGGGGTGAGGGTGAGGGGTGGCGGGTGGCCATGAGCCTGCTCGGGTTCGAGCGGGGGGTTTCGACCTTTGCTCAACAGATCGGGTTCGGTGAGGAGTTGAGGGGGGTCGTCGGGGCCGCTGTTGACAGTGGGGCTGCCCGGGATCCCGTGGTGCGGGAGCGGCTTGTGCGGCTGTGGGCCGAGTTGCGCGTCATGCGATGGAACTCGCTTCGGACGCTGGGGAGTTCGGGCGTCGACGATCCGGGCGGGCCCAGCGTCGGCAAGCTGCTGTGGGGTGGCTGGCACCGGCGGCTGGGGGAGCTGGCCGTGCAGGTGGGCGGTGCCGGGGCGGCGGTGGGGCCCGCGGACTGGTCGGCTGCGGCGCCGTACGAACTCGACGCGTTTCAGCATCTGTTCCTGTTCAGCCGGGCCGACACGATCTACGGCGGCTCGGACGAGATCCAGCGCACGATCATCGCCGAGCGCGTGCTCGGCCTGCCGAAGGAACCCCGGGGTTAGTCCCGGGAGGGAAAGGGAGCTGGCGCGATGCGAGGCGTGATCTTCGACGGGAAGCAGACCCGGGTCGTGGACGATCTGGAGATACGGGACCCCGGTCCCGGCGAGGTACAGGTCGCGATCTCCGCGGCCGGGCTCTGCCACAGCGATCTGTCGGTGGTGGACGGGACCATACCTTTCCCCGTTCCTGTGGTGCTGGGCCATGAGGGTGCGGGGGTAGTGGAAGCGGTGGGTGTGGGGGTCACCCATGTCCGGCCGGGAGATCATGTGTCGCTCTCCACGCTCGCCAACTGCGGTGCGTGCGCCGAGTGCGACCGGGGGCGGCCGACGATGTGCCGTCAGGCGATCGGCCGGCCCCAGCAGCCGTTCTCCCGGAGCGGGCAGCCGCTGTACCAGTTCGCCGCCAACTCGGCTTTCGCGGAACGGACGTTGGTGAAGGCGGTGCAGGCGGTTCGGATTCCGAAGGACATTCCGATGCCGTCCGCCGCGCTGATCGGGTGCGGTGTGCTGACGGGTGTCGGGGCCGTGTTGAACCGTGCGCGGGTCGATCGTGGTGACAGCGTGCTGGTCATCGGGACCGGCGGCATCGGGCTCAATGTCATCCAGGGGGCTCGGATCGCCGGTGCGCTGACGATCGTCGCCGTGGATTCCAATCCGGCCAAGGAGGCCGTGGCGCGGCAGTTCGGGGCGACGCACTTCCTCACCTCGGTGGACGCGGTGCGGGAGATCCTGCCGGGCGGTGCCGATCACGCGTTTGAGTGCGTGGGGCGTGTCGAGCTCATTCGCCAGGCGATCGATCTGCTGGACCGGCACGGGCAGGCCGTGCTGCTCGGCGTGCCGGCCGCCACCGCCGAGGCGTCCTTCCTGGTGTCCTCGCTCTTCCTGGACAAGTCGATTCTCGGCTGTCGCTACGGTGCCTCCCGCCCGCAGCGCGACATCGCCCTCTACGCCGACCTGTACCGCGAGGGGCGCCTGATGCTCGACGAGCTGGTCACCCAGACGTATCCGATCGAGGACTTCGACAAGGCGGCCCAGGACGCCCACGAAGGGCGGGTGGCCCGGGCCGTGCTGACCTTCTGAGCACGCTCAGGACTCAGGAGCGGTGGGCCAGGGACCGGAACGTGCGGCGGTACGCCGTCGGTGTCACGCCCAGCGCCGCCTGGAGGTGCTGCCGCATCGACTGGGCCGTGCCGAAGCCGGAGTCCCGGGCCACCTGGTCGATCGACAGGTCGCTGGACTCCAGCAGGTGCCGGGCCCGTTCGACGCGCTGCTGGGTGAGCCACTGGCCCGGGCTGACGCCGACCTCCTCGCGGAAACGGCGCGTGAAAGTGCGTACCGACATGGACTCCTGGTCCGCCATGTCGCGCAGCTGGATCGGCTCGTGCAGACGGGCCAGCGCCCAGGCGCGCGCGGCGGTCGTCGTCGCGAGCTGCGGCTCGGGCACCGGGCGGTGGATGTACTGCGCCTGCCCGCCGTCGCGATGCGGCGGTACCACCGTGCGGCGCGCCACCTCGTTGGCGACGCCGGCCCCGTGGTCACGGCGTACGAGATGCAGGCACAGGTCGATCCCGGCCGCGACACCGGCGGAGGTGAGGACGTCCCCGTCGTCGACGAAGAGCACGTCCGCGTCGACCCTGATCTGCGGGAAGCGCTCCTGGAAGTGCTCGGCCTCGGCCCAGTGCATGGCGGCCGGGCGCCCGTCGAGGTAGCCGGCGGCCGCGAGGACGTAGCCGCCGGTGCAGATGGAGACCAGCCGGGTGCCGGGGCGGATGTGGGCGAGGGCGGCGGCCAGTTCGTCGGTGAGGACGCCCTCCTCGAAGACCGGGCCGAGCTCGTACGACGCCGGGACGACGACCGTGTCGGCGGTGGCCAGGGCCTGAGGGCCGTTCTCGACGAGGACCGCGAAGTCGCCGTCCGTCTCCACGGGGCCCGGCGGCCGGATCGAGCAGGTGACCACCTCGTACAACCGCCGCCCCTCGGCGTCCTTGGCACGCCCGAAGATGCGGTGCGGAATGCCCAGCTCGAACGGGAGCAGCCCGTCCAGGGCGAGGACGACGACTCGGTGCGGGCGGTACGCGCGCGTGGCGGGCGACAGGCGGTACGCGTGCGTGGAGGTCGTGGAGTCCATGGCCCGATCCTAGCGAACCATGACCTTCGGGCCACTCGATCGGAATGATTGTGGGCTGCATTCTTTCTGTCGTGACCCAGACAACCGAAGCCGCAGCCGCGGGCGAGGCCGCCGACGCGGCAGCAGAGGCCGCCGCCGCAACAGCCGTTGACGCCGAAGCAGCCGACCGGGAGGCCGGCGTCGCCGACTCGCGGCGCGGCGGGCGCCGTATCCACCGTGCCTGGTTCGTCGCCGCCGTCACCTTCGTGACGATCATCGGCGCGGCCGCCTTCCGTTCGCTGCCCGGGCTGTTCATCGACCCGCTGCACGAGGAGTTCCACTGGTCGCGCGGCACGATCGGCGCCGCCGTCTCCATCAACCTCGCGCTCTACGGGCTCACGGCGCCCTTCGCGGCAGCGCTGATGGACCGCTTCGGCATCCGGCGCGTGGTGGCGATCGCGCTGATGGTGATCGCGCTCGGCTCCGGCCTCACGGTGTGGATGACAGCGGCCTGGCAGCTGCTGTTCTGCTGGGGGCTGCTGGTCGGCCTGGGCTCGGGCTCGATGGCGCTCGCCTTCGCGGCGACGGTCACCAACCGCTGGTTCACCGAGCGAAAGGGCCTGGTCACGGGCATCCTCACGGCGGGCTCGGCATCCGGACAGCTGATCTTCCTGCCGCTGCTGTCGTGGATGGTCACCGACCACGGCTGGCGGCCCGCGGCCGTGACCGTCTCGCTCGCCGCCCTCGCGGTCGTCCCTTTCGTCTGGCTGCTGCTGCGCGACCACCCGGCCGACGTGGGCCTGAAGCCGTACGGGGCCACGGAGTTCGTGCCGAAGCCCGCGCCCGTCCAGGGGGCCGCCCGCCGTGCGGTGACCGTCCTCTTCTCGGCCGTCCGCACCGGGCCTTTCTGGCTGCTGGCCGGCACCTTCGCGATCTGCGGCGCCTCCACGAACGGCCTGGTCCAGACGCACTTCGTGCCCGCCGCCCACGACCATGGCATGCCCATCACGGCTGCCGCCTCGCTCCTCGCGGTCATCGGCGTCTTCGACGTCGTCGGGACCATCGCCTCCGGCTGGTTCACCGACCGCTTCGAACCGCGCCGCCTGCTGGCCGTGTACTACTCGCTGCGCGGCATCTCGCTCCTCTTCCTGCCGCTGCTCCTGCAGTCGAGCGGGTCGAGCGTGCACCCCCCGATGATCTTCTTCATCGTCTTCTACGGCCTCGACTGGGTCGCCACGGTCCCGCCCACCCTGGCCCTGTGTCGCGAGCAGTACGGCGACGACAGCGCCATCGTCTTCGGCTGGGTCCTCGCCTCCCACCAGATCGGCGCCGCCCTCGTCGCCTTCCTCGGCGGCGTCGCGCGGGACACGTTCGGGTCGTACAACGTGGTCTGGTACGCGGCGGGCGCGCTCTGCGCGGCGGCTGCGCTGATGGCGCTGGTCATCCGGCGGCAACGGCCGGCGGCCGCTGTTCCGGCGGCGGCCTGAGGCTCGGGCGAACGCGGATCAGACGAAGCGCCCCTTGTGGAACAGCAGGGGCGCGACGTCGTCCGCGCTCGCGCCGAGGGCGTCCACCCGGCCCACCACGATCAGATGATCCCCGCCGGTGTGCACCGCGTGGATGGTGCAGTCGACCCAGGCGGTGGCGCCCGTAAGGCGCGGTGACCCGGAGACGGGCGCCGCGTCGTACACGACACCGGCGAACTTGTCCGAGCCGCTCACCGCGAATCCGCGGCACAGCTCGCCCTGGTGGGCCCCCAGCACGTTCACGCAGAAGGAGCCCGCCTGTGCGATGCGCGGCCAGGTCGCCGACGTACGGCCGACCATGAAGCAGACCAGCGGCGGGTCGAGGGAGAGGGACGCGAAGGACTGGCAGGCGAAGCCCGCCGGGCCGTCCGCGCAGGACGCGGTGACCACCGTCACCCCGGTCGCGAAGTTCCCGAGGACGCGCCGGAATTCGGTCGGGTCCACCGGCGCCCGCTCGTCGTCGCCGACCGCGCGCAGGTCCGGGCGCGGTAAAGGCTCTACGGGTGCGGCGACGGTGGGGGTTCCGGCCGACCTGAGGTAACGGACGGCGGCTGCCGCCATCCCTGCGTGTCCCATCACACCATCCATTGAAGCTGACGGATCATCAGATGGGAACCCTTGTGCGGCCCCCCGCACGGCCTCGGCGTACGCTCCGCGCCATGGGGTGGGATCAACAGGCCCGGGAGCCACTCCGCTCCCGGCTGAACTGGGCAAACGCCGAACTGAACACGGCCGCCGCCGTCTGCGCCGCACAGCTTCCGGTGGCTGCCGCGGTCTGGTGGGTCGGCACGTTCGACGACGACGGCCACGGCGTGACGTACAGCGGTTTCTTCGCGGTCGGGCTGCTGTGCATGCTCGTCCTCGGGCCGCCGGTGCTCGCCGTCCTGGGTCTGCTGCACACGATCGTGCACACCATGCCCGCGGCCACCCTCGCGCGCCTGGCGACGCGGCGTGTCCGCGGTCCCGAGTGGGCCTGGCACCTGGCGTTCGTGGGCGTGCTCGGGACGGTCTGGGGGCTCGTGGTGGCCGCGCTCGGCGGCTGGTCGCTGTCGACCACCGCCGCGCTGTTCGTGCTGTTGGGCGCGCTGCCCGCGTTCGCGGTCCGGTACGTCCGCCGGTGGCGGCAGATCATGGGACGGGACCCCGGCGGCTGCGGCCTCTGGTTCTGGTCGGGGCTCGCCTCCTTCGGCCTCGGGACACTGGTCGTCGGTGGCGGACTGATCGGCCTGGCCGTCGGGCTGATCGAGGAGTACGAACCGCCGAAGCTGTCCGAGGTGCGGCTCGACGGGGTCTGGCGGGGCGACCACGGGGCCGTACTGCGGCTGTACGGGGACGGGCGGGCCGAGCTCAAGGCCGTTCCGTACGTCGCGGACACGGACGACTGGTCCGCCGACGTGACGCCCTGCGGCGGAACCGGCAGCTGGTCCCCCGGAAAGGATCACGACTCGAAGCGGGACACCGTCGTCGTCAGCGTCGACCGTTGCGGGGACGGCGTGCCCTGGACGCTCAGCGGTACGGCGGCCGACCCCGAGCTGTTCGCCCTGTTCGGCGACCCGGACGGGGGCGATGTGCGGGTCCTGGAGCGGGACTGACTCAGCGCCCCCGGTAGTTGGGGCTCCGTCGCTCCACGAAGCTCGCCACGCCTTCGTTGGCGTCGGCGGTCGTCATGTTGATCTCCTGGGCGGCCGCCTCCGCCGCGAAGGCCGCGGCGCGGTCGGTGTCGAGGGAGGCGTTGACCAGCTGCTTGGTGAGGGCGAGGGCCCGGGTCGGGCCGGCGGCGAGGCGCTCGGCCCACTCGCGGGCCGTCTTCTGAAGGTCCTGCGCGGGTACGACGCGGTTGACGAGGCCCAGTCGTTCCGCGTCCGCGGCGGTCAGCGCGTCGCCGAAGAACATCAGCTCCTTCGCGCGCTGCGGGCCGACCAGTCGGGGCAGGAGATACGCGCCGCCGCCGTCCGGGACCAGGCCGCGCCGCGCGAACACCTCGATGAACTTCGCGGATTCGGCCGCCAGGACGAGGTCGCAGGCGAACGCGAGATGCGCGCCGATCCCGGCCGCGGTGCCGTTCACGGCGGCGATCACCGGCTTCTCGCAGTCGAGGACGGCGGCGATCAGCCGCTGGGCGCCCAGCCGGATGGTCCGGGCCACGTCACCGGCGACGCGCTCGCCGCCGGACGCCGCTCCGCGCAGGTCCGCGCCCGCGCAGAAGCCGCGGCCCGTCGCCGTGATCACGACGGCCCGTACGTCCGGGTCGGCGGAGGCGGCGGCGAGCAGCGCGATCACCCGTTCCCGCTGGTCCCAGGTGAGGGCGTTCATCGCCTCGGGACGGTTGAGAGTGATCCACGAGACGGCGTTGTCAGTGCCGTGCCGTATCAATGAGTCGAGGGACTTTTCGGGAGAAGCAGGGGATTCGGCAGAGGGTTCAGCAGGGGATTCAGGCGGCGATTCGGCAGGGGATTCACGGGGGGAGTCGGGCATGGGGGTGCTCCGTTTCGTACTGGGCGTGCTGGGGCTGTTTCTACGACGACGGATGGGCGCCTCGCGCCGAGCGCGGGGCTCCTCAGCGGCACACCGCCATCGCGTCCAGCGCCACCGCGCCCTGCCCGCGGGGCAGCACCATCAGGGGGTTGATGTCCAGCTCCGCGATGTCGTCGCCGAGTTCGAGGGCCATGCGCTGGACACGGAGCACGACCTCGACGAGCGCGTCGACGTCGACGGGCGGGCCGCCGCGGACCCCGCCGAGCAGCGCCCGCCCGCGCAGTTCGGCCAGCATGGAGCGGGCCTGGTCCTCGCCGAAGGGCGGCACGCGGACGGCCACGTCCCGCAGCACCTCCACGAGGACGCCCCCGAGGCCGACGGTCACGGTCGGCCCGAAGAGCGCGTCGTGCGTGACGCCCACGACCATCTCGACGCCCCGCTCGACCATCTGGCACACGAGGACTCCGTCGAGCGAGATCTCGTCGTAGCGCGCGATGTCGGTCAGTTCGCGATAGGCGTCCCTGACCTGGCTGGCGGAGGTCAACCCGACCTTCACCAGGCCGAGTTCGGTCTTGTGGGCGATCTGCGCGCCGGAGGCCTTCATCACGACGGGGTAGCCGACGAGGCTCGCCGCGCGGACGGCCGCGGCCGCGCTGGTCACCAGCTGCTCGCGCGGCACCCGGATGCCGTACGTGCGCAGCAGCTGCTTCGCCGCGTGCTCGCTCAGCTGCTGCCCCGGACGCATCAGCGCCTGCGCCTTGCGGAAGGAGGGCGAGACGGTGCGGGGCGCCTCGTCGAAGGGGGAGCGGTAGGAGGCGGCGAACCGGGCGTGGTCCAGGTGGGCGCGCACGGCCGTGATGCAGTTGGCGAAGGTGCGGAAGGTGGCGACCCGGGACGAACCGAGCAGCGTCTCGCGGTATGCGGCCTCGGTGCCGACCGGCGACCCCCACACCACGCACACCAGCTTGTCCGTCTGCTCCGCCGCGTCCACCAGGTCCTGCGCGAGCTTGTCGCTCATCGGCGGGAAGGGCCCGGTGATCGGGCAGATCAGGACGCCGACGGCCGGGTCGGCGAGGAGTGCGTCGATGATCTTCCGGCCGCGCCAGTCACCGACCGGGTGCCCGCCGTTGTCGACGGGGTTGGCGACGTTCAGGTACTCGGGTATCCACTGGTGCAGTTCGGCCTGCTTGGTGTCGGACAGGGTGGGCAGGGACAGTCCCGCCTCGGTCGCCAGGTCCGAGAAGTGCGCGCCCGTGCCGCCCGAGATCGAATAGACGACGACCCCGTCGGCCTCCGGCGGCCGTGCCCGCGCCAACAGGGCCGCGGTGTCCTGGAGTTCGTCGAGTCCGTCGACGCGGATCACGCCGTACTGCCGCATCGCCGCGTCGACGACCGTGTCGGCGCCGGTCAGCTTGCCGGTGTGTGAGGCGGCGGTCCGGGCGCCGGTCTCGGTGCGGCCGACCTTGACGGCGACGACGGGGACGCCGCGGCGGGCGGCGCGGTCGGCGGCGAGCAGAAAGGAGCGGCCGTCCTTCAGCCCCTCGACGTAGCAGGCGATCGCGCCGACCTCGGGCCGCTCGGCGAAGTAGGAGATGAAGTCGGCGGTCTCCAGGTCGGCCTCGTTGCCGGTGGGCGCCCAGTGCGAGAGGCGCACGCCCAGCTCCTGCAACGCGTAGACCGGGCGGCCCTGGTGCCCGGACTGGGTGATCAGCGCGATGGCCGGACCGTCGAGGTCGTCGCGGAACTTCTCGAAGGCGTTGAGGTTGGTGTTCGGTCCGAGCAGCCGGAGGCCCGAGCGGCGGACGGCGGCGGCGAGCCGTTCCTGCGCGGCGGCGCCCTCCGTCCCGGTCTCGGCGAACCCGGAGGCGAAGGCGACCGCGAACTTCACCTTGGCCTCGGCCAGCTCCTCGATGACGGGAAGCGGGTCGGCGACAAGGAGCACGGCCAAGTCCACCTGCTCAGGCAGGTCCGCGACGGAAGGGAGGCAGGGTATGCCGAAGACGGACGGCCGCGTGGGGTGCACCGGGTGCAGTCGGGCGCCGACCCGCTCGGCCCAGGCGATCAGCTGCCTGGTGATGCCGGTGTTCGGCCGTCCCTCGGCGTCCGAGGCGCCGATGACGGCCACGGATTCGGGGCGGAAGAACCGGTCCAGATCGGGTACGCCGGCGTACAGCGGGCGTCCGCTGACGTCGAGGTCGTCCACCTCGGCCGGTCGTCCGTGCACGACCGGTGAGGGCTGCTCGCCGCAGGCGATGACCCGGGCCCGGCGGGAGTCGGTGGTGAGGGTGCCGTGGGTTGATCCAAGCATCGGTCCGCCCGCTCCTGTGTGACAGCCAATTAACTGACGCTGTGTCAGATTAAAGGAACTGACGCCGTGTCAGGAACAGGCGTGCACGCAAAGACGCGGGACGGGCACCTGGTTGGTACCCGCTCCGGGCGCGGGAGGAACTCGGGAAGCGAGGAGGGGACTTGGGGTGCGGGGAGTGGACTGGGGGTGTGAGGAGGGGGCTTGGGACGCGGGGGGACTCGGCCGGGCGGCCGGGCGGACAGGCGGCCGGGCGGACAGGCGGACAGGCGGACAGGCGGACAGGCGGACAGGCGGACAGGCGGACAGGCGGACAGGCGGGAGTCGCCGGAGAGTCGCGCCCGCTGTCGGTGTCCGTCCGTGTCGGTGTCGGTGTCAGCGCGAGGCCGCGGACTTGCGGGCCGCCGCCGAGCGCCGGGCGACCGCCTTGGCGATCTTCTCGGCGTCGAGGGCGAGTTCGCGGAACATGCCGCTGATGGGGTTGGTGAAGCCCGTGAAGTAGAGGCCGGGGGCGTTCTCCGGGGTGCGGGCGCCGTGCACGACCGGACGGCCGCGCTCGTCGAGGACGCCGAGGTGGCCGACGACGTCCTCCAGCGCACGCAGATAGCCGGTGGCGGCGATGACGGTCTCTGGGCCGATGCGGCTGCCGTCGGCCAGCAGTACCTTGCCGTCCTCGAAGCCGTCGACGGCGGCGACGACCTCGACGCTGCCCTTGCGCACGGCGTCGATGAGGCCGACGTCCTGGACGGGGATCGAGCCCTCGTTGACGCGGGAGTAGAGGCCGGTGTCGGGGCGGGGCAGCCCCTGCGCCGACAGGTCCGGGACGCTGAGCTTCGCCATCGGCCCGGCGAGCCGGTCGACGAGGCGGACGGGCAGTCGCCGTACGAGGATGCCGGTGAACTGGGCGGCCCAGCCGGCCGTCGAGCGGCGCACGATGTGCGGCGCCGTGCGCACCGCGAGCCGCACCCGCGAGGCGCCGCCCTCGACGAGGTCGACGGCGATCTCGGCGCCGGTGTTGCCGACGCCGACGACGAGGACGTCGTGGCCGGCGAACGGCTTGGCGTTGCGGTACTCGCCGGCGTGCAGCAGTTCGCCGGTGTAGGAGTCGCGGCCGGGCCAGTCGGGCACGTGGGGTGTGTGGTTGTAGCCGGTGGCGACGACGACCGCGCTGCCGGTCAGCTCACGGCCGCCGGTGGCGTGCAGCAGCCAGCCGGAGCCGTCCGGGGCGGGCTCGATCCGCGAGACCTCGACGCCGGTGACGACGTCCAGCTCGTGGTGTTCGGCGTACTTCTCCAGGTAGCGCACCACGTTGTCCCGCGACACCCACCGCCCGAAGGAGCGCGGCATCGGCAGGCCGGGCAGCGCCGACAGCCGCCGCGTGGTGTGCAGATGGAGCCGGTCGTAGTGCCGCCGCCAGGACGCCCCGACACGGTCGGACTTCTCCAGGACGACGGCGCGTATGCCCTGGGCGCGCAGGGCGTGGGCGGCGGAGAGTCCGCCGGGGCCGCCGCCGATGACGTACACGGGGCGGTCTTCGTGGGACGGCACCGCGCGGTGTGTCGGAGAAGCAGTCGAGTCGGCCATGAGCGCGAGCGTAATCACGTGCTGAATTGATGGGTCTCGGTCAAGACCTGAATCGGTTGCGAATCGATCACGGCTGTAGGAGGTGTGGGTGGGGCCGGTGGCGTAGGACTCCTGGTTGTGCGGGGGGTGTGAGGGGTGCGGACGGTACGGCTGCTGTACGGCTCCGGTAGCCCCCTTGCGCGGGAGTCCCTCCGTACGCTGAACTGACGTACCGTCAGATTTGCGCGACGTCGGAAGCAGGCGGCGGACGCGGGTGGCGGACGGCAGACGCGGACGTCGGCAGGCACAGACGTCGGTGATAGGCGGCAGACGTCGGCGACAGGCGACAGGCTGCCGACCGTCGGTGGTCGGTGGTCGGCAGAGGAGGCTCCCGCATGGACGCGATCTGGCTCAGCGGTGCGGAATGGCTGGCCGTGCTCCGTATCGGGCTCGGGCTGTGGTGGCTGGAGAGCTGGCGGCACAAGGACAAGAAGAGCTGGTTCGAGGGCGGCGGCATCGCGTGGGCGGCGGACGTCGCCGCGAAGCACAAGTGGAACGCGGTCCGCAGCGGCTTCGACGTGGTCGTCTCGCCGCGCCCGAAGACGATGGCGTACGTCGTCCTCTACGCCGAACTCGCCCTGGGACTCGGCCTGATCGGGGGCCTCCTCACCCCGGTCGCCCTGATCGGCGGTCTCCTCCTCAACCTCCTCTACCTCGTCCTCATGATCCACGACTGGGCCGAGCAGGGGCAGAACTCCATGATGGCGCTGATCTCCGTCGTCGCGCTGTTCGGGATGTCCTGGCAGACCTGGTCGCTGGACAGCGCGTTCGGGCTGTTCCCGTGAGCGCGCGCTTCGACGTTCCCGAGCCGGACGCCTTCACCCGCCCCTACTGGGAGGCGGCGGCGGAGGGCCGACTCCTGCTGCGCCGCTGCGGTGCCTGCGGGCGCGCCCACCACTACCCCCGCGAGTTCTGCCCGCACTGCTGGAGCGAGGACGTGACCTGGATCCGGGCGAGCGGCAACGCCACGCTCTACACCTGGTCCGTCGTCCACCGAAACGACCTCCCGCCCTTCGGTGCCCGCGTTCCGTACGTCGCCGCCGTCGTCGACCTCGACGAAGGGCCGCGCATGATGACCGAGGTAGTGGAGTGCGCGGAGGGGGCGTTGAGGGTGGGGATGGGGCTGGAAGTCGCGTTCCGGGAGGTGGGGGACACGGAAGAGCAGGGACAGGCGGGGCGGGCGGGTCTGACGGGGCGGACAGGGCGGACGGAACAGGCAAGGCAGACGGAACAGACAGGGCAGACAGGGCAGACGGGCATGTGGGCGCCGCTGTTTCGGCCTCGCGGTTGAATGGGCTGATGGCCGACGTTTGAATGGGCCGATGGCCGACGTTGATGACAAGGGTGCCCAGCCCCTCGCCCAGCCCCTCGCCCAGTCCTCCCCCGAGTTGCACGGTCACGGTCTGCGGCTGTGCCGCTGGGACGCGGAGTCCGACGCCGATGTGGAGGCATGGCTGCGCGGTCTCCTCGATCCGGAGTTCCAGCGGTGGAACACACCACTGATTCCGGTACGGGACCTCGACGGCGCCCGGGAGTCGATGCGCGCCAAGGCCCGGAACGCGGCGAACGGCACCGGCGTCTCCTTCCGGATCGCGGACGCGGTGACCGGACAGACCCTGGGCCACATCGGCATCAACGACATCAACCCCGCCGTGCGCCTCGCCCGCGTCGGCTACTGGGTACTCCCCGAGTCCCGGGGCCGCCAGGTCGCCACCCGCGCCCTGACCCTCGCCGCCCGCCACGCCTTCACCGACCTCGGCCTCAACCGCCTCGAACTGGACCACGCCCTCGGCCACGACGCCTCCTGCCGCATCGCCGAGCGCTGCGGGTTCCGGTACGAGGGGACGATGCGGGGCGCGATGTTCGACGCGGGCCGCCACGACGCGTTCCGGGACGCACATCTGCACGCGCGGATCGCGGCGGACGCGGAGCCGGAGGCCGGTCAGGGGAGTGGGGGCAGGGACTCCGGGGTCACGGCCACAGCAGCTCCTTGAGCCAAGTCGCTTCTGCACGGCGATAGATGAGGCGTACGTGCCTCCTCTGGGCGTCTCCCTGGAAGAACTCCACCTCGTCCGGGCGGAGGCGGTACAGGGTCCACGTCGGGACCGGGGCGTCCGGCTCCTGCCGGGCGCGGTCCCAGGCCGCCTGCGAGGAGTCGGCCAACTCCTCGACCGAGCCGAGGAGTTCGCTCTGGTGGCCGACCAGAGCCGCCGCCAGCGCCCCCGTCGAGCGGGCGTGCAGGTCGGCCTGGCTCTGCTCGGGCGGTGCGGTCGTGACGGGGCCGCGCAGGCGGATCTGGCGGCCCTGGGCGGGCCAGTAGAAGCCGAGCGCGGCGTACGGGCGTGCGGCCAGCTGGCGGCCCTTGCGGCTGGTCGCGTGGGTCGCGAACGTCCAGCCGTGCTCGTCGTCCGCGTCGTGCAGCATCACCGTGCGGACGTCCGGCAGCCCGTCCGTGTCCGCCGTCGCCAGTGACATCGTGTGCGGCTCGGGCTGGCCCGCCGCCACCGCCTCCGCGAACCACCGCCCGAACAGAGCCAGCGGCTCCGCCGGTGCCGCGTCCGGGTCGAAGGGCGGCAGATCGGTGACCGCCGGGTCCCACACCCGCAGTGACCTGAGCAACTCGTGAAGATCGGTTCCCATCCCCCGAGTATCACTCCGGGGTCCGCTGTCACCCCGGGGCCCGACACGGCTGCTTGTGGACTTCCGGACGGGCTCACGCCTCCCGCCCCAGCACCACCGTCCCCGACGAACAGAACCAGCCCCCCGTGCCGGAGGCCACCGCCAGGCGCGGCAGGCCGCCGTCCGCTCTGCGCACCTGACGGCCCTCGCCCGCCTCGCCGCGCAACTGCCGTACGGCCTCCACCAGCAGGAACAGACCCCGCATTCCGGGGTGTTGGGCCGACAGCCCGCCCCCGTCGGTGTTCACCGGCAGGTCCCCGCCCAACGTCAGTCTCCCCTTCTCCACGAAGGCGCCGCCCTCGCCCTTGCCGCAGAAGCCGAGATCCTCCAGCGTCACGAGGGTCATGTACGTGAAGGCGTCGTAGATCTCGGCGAAGTCGATCTCCTCCGGGCGGACCCCCGCACGCTCGAAGGCGAGCCGTCCGCTCACCGCCGCCGGGGACACGGTGAAGTCGGGCCACTCGGACATGGCGGTGTGCGAGACGTGTTCACCGGTGCCGAGGATCCAGACGGGGGCCGTACGGCAGTCGCGTACGTACTCCTCGGCCGCCAGCAGCACCGCCGCGCCGCCGTCGGAGCGGATGCAGCAGTGCAGCTTGGTGAAGGGGTCGGCGATCATCGGGCCGGACAGGACGTCGTCGATCGTGAGCGGGTCCCGGAACATCGCCTCGGGATTGCGGGAGGCGTTCGCGCGCGCCTGGACGGCCACCGACGCCAGCTGCTCCAACGTCGTGCCGTACTCGTGCATATGGCGGCGCGCGGCCATCGCGTACTTGGCGACGAGTGTGTGGCCGTACGGCACCTCGAACTGGAGCGGTCCCCGGGCGCCGAACGACAGGTTGCCGGTACGGCGGCCCGCCCTGATGTCGGCCCGGGCGGTGGAGCCGTAGACGAGGAGCACGGCGTTCGCGTGGCCCGCCGCGATCGCGTCCGCCGCGTGGGCAGCCATGACCTCCCAGGTGGAGCCGCCGACGGAGGTGGAGTCGACCCACATGGGCTTCAGGCCCAGGTATTCGGCCACTTCTATGGGGGCCAGCGTGCCCAGGCCCGCCGACGCGAAGCCGTCGACCACCGAGCGGTCGAGACCCGAGTCCGCCAGCGCCCGGCGGGCGGCCTGTGCGTGCAGGGCGTACGGGGTCGCCTCGTCCACGCGGCCGCAGTCGGAGAGCGACACGCCCACCACGGCCACCTTGCGCCTTCCGGAAGCAGCCACAGGAGTCATGAATCTGACGGTACATCAGATCTGTTGAGGTGCGGGAGGTCGTCTCCGTTCGGGTGCGGGAGGTCGTCGCGGCTCTGTGCATCTGCCTGCCCGCGCCCTAACATGACGCACCGTCAGATCCGAGGGAGTGTGCCCATGGACGCCCGCTTCACCGTCGAGCAGGACGAGATCCGCCGGACCGTACGGGAGTTGCTGCTCAAACGCTCCGGCCCCGACGAGGTGCGCGCCGCCGTCCGCACCCCCGCCGGATACGACACGGCACTGTGGGAGGCGCTGGCCGGGCAGCTCGGACTGCCGGGACTCGCCCTGCCGACGGCGTACGGCGGTGTCGGCTGCGCGGTCACCGAACTCGCCCTCGCCTGCGAGGAGTCGGGCCGCGCTCTCGCGCCCTCGCCACTTCTCGCCACCGCCGTCCTCGCGGCCCCGCTGATCCTGGCCCTAGGTACCGAGCCCCAGCGCGCCGAACTGCTGCCCCGCCTCGCCTCCGGCGAGCTGACCGCCGCCCTCGCCGTGCCGGGCGCGGGCCTCGCCACCGCCCTCGGCCTGGTCGGCGACAACCACGGGGACTGGGCGGGCGGCGGGCGCGCCGGCGGCGTGCAGGCCCGGCAGGTGGACGGTGCCTGGCGGCTCTATGGGCAGGCACCACAGGTGCTCGACGGACATAGCGCGGGCGTTCTTGTGGTGGCCGCCCACACAGGAGGGTTCGCTCGGTCGCGGACGCTGCTCTTTCTTGTGCGGGCGGCGGACGCGGGCGACCGGCTTGTACGGGTGCGGCAGACGTCGTTGGACGAGACGCGGCCTCAGGCGCGCATCGAACTGCGGGATGTGGAAGCCGAGTTGCTGGGGGACGGGGATGAGGGTGGGGCTGGAGCTGGTGCTGGTTCAGGCGTGATCGGCGCGCTGGTCGATGTCGGGGACGCGGCTGCCGCCGTACTCGCCACGGAAGCCGTCGGTGCGGCGGACCGTGCCCTGGAGCGGACCGTCGAGTACGTGAAACAGCGGGAGCAGTTCGGGCGGGCGATCGGCTCCTTCCAGGCCGTGAAGCACCGGCTCGCGGACGTGTATGTGCAGGTACGGGCGGCGCGGTCGGCGGCGTACTACGCGGCGTGGGCCGCGGGGGACAGGACCGGGACCGATACCGGGAATGGTGCCGGTCCCGGTCCCGGTGCCGGTACCGGGGAGGAGCGGGTGGGCGGGCTAGCGCTCGCTCAGGCGCTGGAGGCGCTGCGCACCGCCGCCGCCGAAGCGATCCAGCTGCACGGCGGCATCGGCTTCACCTGGGAACACGAGGCCCATCTGTACTTCAAGCGGGCCGCCGGGGACGAGCTGCTTTTCGGGCCCGTGCACCGGCTGCGGGCCTTCGCGGCGGACGCTGCGCGGCTGTTCGACGGGGAGGTGGTGGTGTGATGGCCTCGCAGACGCCTCTGGGGGTTCGGCTCGTGCAGAAGGTGTCCTCGACGCGGACCTTCGCCAAGGTCGCCCCGCATCTCATCCCGGCCATGGACCGCGCGGTCCACCGGGTGACACGGGGGAAGGTGCTGCTCAGCGCGCAGATGCTGCCGGGGGTCATCCTCACGGTGCGCGGCGCGAAGAGCGGACTGCCCCGGCGTACGCCGCTGGCCTGCATGCCGGAGGAAGGTGCGGGCGGGGGAGGGGCCGAGGCCGGGGCGAAGGTCGGAGCCGAAGCGGGGGCCGGGACCGGGCCCGGCAGCTGGCTGCTGATCGGGTCCAACTTCGGGCGTCCCGACCACCCGGCCTGGACCGGCAACCTCCTCGCCCACCCCGACGCCGACATCAGCTGGAAGGGGCAGGACATCCCTGTCACGGCCCGGCTCCTGGAAGGCGAGGAGCGGGCGGCGGCCTGGCAGGCGGCGCTCGCGTTCTGGCCGCCGTACGCCACCTATCAGGCACGGATCGATCGGGAGATCCGGCTGTTCAGGGTCGTACGGCGATGAGTTCGCCGGTTCTCGTACGGCGATGAGCTCACCCGGCTCGCCCGGCATACGTGCCCTACAGGGCTGCGAGCTGCTCCACCAGCAGGAAGCCGCCGATGCCCAGCATGGCCGCTCCGGAGGTGCGGGTCACCGCGCGGGCCGCGCTCGGGCGGGCCCGCAGGACGGCGCGGGCGAGCAGGCCGACGGTGAGGTAGACGGCGGCGCAGTTGGCCATGTGGACGGCGCCGAGTACGCCGGTCTGGGCGGCGACGGGGACGCGCGCACCGGTGATGACGAGGAACTGCGGCATCACGGAGAGGTAGAGCAGCAGGCCCTTGGGGTTGAGGCCGCTGATCCCGGCGCCGCGCAGGAAGGTGCGGGCGGGCGACGCGGCCGGTGTTCCGTCCGCCGCCCCCGGAGTGGCGGGCCGGCGCAGCACGCCCCACCCCAGCCACACCAGATAGCCGGCGCCCGCCACGGTGAGCGCTGTCAGCAGCACCGGCGATCCCGCCACCAGTACCGACAGGCCGGCCATGGCCAGCAGAGTGTGTCCCGCGTACCCGGCGACCAGGCCGCCGACCGCCCAGAGCACCGAGCGGCCGCGCAGGCCCGCCGCTATCGCGTACGCCCAGTCGGCGCCCGGCACGCACACCAGTAGCAGGTCCACGGCGAGGAAGGCTGTGATTGTTCCCGTATCCACAAGGGCGACATTAGGCGCGATCAGGCCAAAGATGTTCCCGAAGTTTGCCCGTGAGTGGGTGTTTCAGGGGAAGATATGCCCCATGGACGACGTGGATCAGAAAATTCTTGCCGAGCTTCAGAAAGACGGGCGGCTGAGCGTGACCGAGCTGGCCGCGCGGGTGCGGCTGAGTGTCTCGCCGTGCCATCGGCGGCTGCGTGAGCTGGAGCGGTCCGGGGCCATCCGTGGATACCGGGCGGTCGTGGACCCGGCGGCGCTCGGCCTGAACTTCGAGGCGCTGGTCTTCGTCTCCATGCGGCAGGAGGACCGGGACACGGTCGCCGACTTCGAGAGCGCGCTCGCCGAGATCCCGCACGTGCTGGACGCGGAACGGCTCTTCGGCGAGCCCGACTACCTGCTGCGCGTCGCCACCGCCGACCTCGCCGCCTTCCAACGGCTCTACGACGAACGGCTCGCGACCCTTCCGGGCGTACAGCGGCTGACGTCCACGCTGGTGATGAAGCATGTCGTCGCGGACCGGCCGTTGCCCGTGTAGGCCCGCGGAGGCCCATACGGACCCGTGCAGCGCAGCAGGCGACAGCCCAGCGAGTGGGCTGCCGCCTGCATGACAGGAATTCGGGAAACGGGGTGTGCCGGGGAGCGCCGGTGCTACTTCGTCGGCTTCTTGCCCGTGACGCCCAGGTGCACCAACAGGGCCAGATTCGGCTTGAGTTCAGCCTGTTTGACGCCCCATGTCTGGAAGCCCTTCTGGTGCGAGGCCACCGCGGCGAGCATCGCGACGAGCGAACCGGCCATCGCCGCCGGGTTCACGTCCTTGTCGACCTTGCCCTTGGACTGGAGCTCGGTGACCGTGTCCGTAAGGGAGTTGTTCACCGAGTTCAGGATCTTCATGCGGATCTTGTAGAACCGCTTGTCGCCCTCGGCGGCGCCCAGATCGACGACCCGAAGGATCGCGTCGTTCTTGCGCCAGAACTCCAGGAATCCGTCCACGAGTTCCTGAGCGGTCTGCCATCCGGCCTTGCCGACCCATGAACGGCCCGCGAGCAGCTGGGTCAACCCGGCGCCCTCCGCGGCCATTTGCTCGGCGATCTCCAGGACGGCGCCTTCGACGTCCGGGAAGTACTGGTAGAAGGTCGCGGGTGAAGTGCCCGCCTTCCGGGCGACATCAATGACTTTGACGTCCCGGTAGGGCGAAGAGCTGAGCATCTCGCTGAGGCAGTCGAGCAGCTTCTGCCGGGTCGCCTGCCCACGCCGTCCGGCCACGCGGCCGTCGACGGTACGCACTTGTCCTGTCATGCCGTCAGCTTACCGAGGGGTGATCGGAGCGCGATTCGGCCGACTGCAAATGGGGTGCGCCTGCTCTGCGGGATGCGTGAGCGGCCATTAGCTTGGCCGCATGGCCGAACCCACGGCATCCGCCGCATCCGCCGGATCCGACAAGAACGGTGCTCCGGGCGATGAACGCGATGAACCGGTACCGGTGACGAACGGTGCCCCGGGCGATGCACCCGTACCGGAGGAGAAGGGCGCCCCCGAGGCGAAGGGTGCGCCCGGCGGCAGCGGTGCCCCCGTCCCGGAGAGCGACTCCTTCGCCGAAGGCGTCCCCTGCTGGGTCGACGCCCAGATTTCCGACGTGGAAGCGGGCAAGCGCTTCTACGGTGAGCTCTTCGGGTGGACCTTCGAGGAGGCGTACGGCTCCTCCGCCTGGGCGTATCTCGACGGGCGGCCCGTCGCCGCCCTCGCGCCCAAGCGGGACGGCCGGATGCCCACCGTCTGGACCGTGTACTTCGCGACCCCCGACGCCACCGCGCTCGCCCGCCGGATCGGGACGGCGGGCGGCCAGGTCATCATGGCGCCGCTGCCCGTCGGCCGGCTCGGCACCACCGTGCTCGCCGCCGACCCCGAAGGCGCCGTCTTCGGCCTGTGGCAGCCCGGCACCCACACCGGTTTCGGCCGGCGTCACGTCCGCGGCACCTTCTGCTGGGCCGAGCTGTATGCCCGCGACACGGCCACCGTCGACCGCTTCTACGGAACCCTCTTCCACGACGCCCTCTTCGGCCCCGACGCCACCCCGGACTTCGGCCGCGCCTCCGTCTCCGACGTCTTTCCGGCCGAGATGCCGCCCCACTTCCTCGTGCACTTCGGCGTCCGCGACTGCGAGGAGGCCCTCGGGACGGTCCAGCGGCTCGGCGGCCGCGTCCAGGCGACGCCCTTCGACACCTCGTACGGAAGGGTGGCGGTGGTCACGGACAACCAAGGGGCGTCGTTCGCCGTCCTTCAACGATGATCGTCGTACGGCGATCATCGTCATGCGGTGATCCGCATGCGGCGGTCAGCACGGCCGCGTGGGAGAAGTGTGGGCTTTTGTGCCGAGACACCCCGATCTGACCCCGGGTTCGCAACCAGTGGCCCGGACAGGAAGAATCGGGGTGCGTGCCGCCATGGCGGTGCGGTGGTGAGACGCTGCACTGGGCTGCGTTCATATGTGGATGACGCGGCCCGTACGGGGAGGTGGCAGGCAAGTGGTGGATCAGCTGACGCAGCACGATCCGCGGCGGATCGGGCCGTTCGAGGTGCTGGGACGGCTGGGTGCGGGCGGCATGGGGCTGGTCTATCTCGCGCGCTCGGCGTCCGGGCGGCGCGTGGCGATCAAGACGGTCCGGACGGAGCTCGCCGAGGACCAGCTCTTCCGCGTCCGCTTCACGCGTGAGGTCGAGGCGGCGCGTGCCGTGTCCGGCTTCTACACGGCGGCCGTCGTCGACGCCGACCCGCGTGCCGCCGTGCCGTGGCTGGCCACCGCGTACGTGCCCGCGCCCTCGCTCGAGGAAATAGTGAATGAGTGCGGGCCGATGCCGGCCCAGGCGGTGCGCTGGCTGGCCGCCGGCGTCGCCGAGGCGCTGCAGTCCATTCACGGTGCCGGGCTCGTGCACCGCGACCTCAAGCCGTCCAACGTCCTCGTCGTCGAGGACGGGCCGCGCGTCATCGACTTCGGCATCGCGTCCGGCGTCTCGAACACTCGTCTGACCATGACGAACGTCGCCGTCGGCACGCCTGCCTACATGTCTCCCGAGCAGGCCAAGGACTCGCGCAGTGTCACCGGCGCGAGCGATGTCTTCTCGCTCGGCTCGATGCTCGTCTTCGCCGCCACCGGGCACGCGCCCTTCCACGGGGCGAACCCCGTGGAGACCGTGTTCATGCTCCTGCGTGAAGGTCCTGACCTCGAAGGACTCCCGGACGAACTCCGTCCGCTGATCGAGTCCTGCATGCAGATGGAGGCCACCGGCCGACCCAACCCGGCCGACCTCCAGTCCCAGCTGGCACCCCACCTCTTCGGCTCCGGCTCCGACGACAGCGGTACGGCGTCGGCGTGGCTGCCCGAGCGGGCGGTGAGCCTGATCGAGACGCGCCGCGGGGGGCGTGTCGCGGCCAGTGTGGCGCCGCCCAAGAACCGCAGTACCGGCGGAGGCGGCCGTTCGTCCGTGCCGCCGCCGCCCTCGCACGCACCCGTGCCCGTCGGCGCCCCCGACAGCGGGCCCGTGCGGCTCGCCGGGGCGCAGGTGCCCATCGGGCCCGGGCCGCGTGTCGCCGACGCCCGTGCCGCCGCAGTGAAGGCGCCTCCTCCCGAGGCCGGCCTCGCCGCGTCCTGGTCCCGGCCGCGCATCGGCGTCAACGGCGCCGACCCCATGGCCGCCGTCGCACCCCCCGTGCCGACACCGGCCCCTTCGTCCGAGTCCCCGTCCGGCTGGCGGCCGTGGCGTTTCCGCATGTCCAACGATGTCTGGGGTACGCCGTCCGTCGCCGGCGACCTCGTCTACGTCACCTCCTTCGAGGTGCACGCCCTCGACGTGGCCACCGGACGGCGCCGCTTCAAGACACGTGACGTCGCCTGGTCCATGGCGGTCGCCGACGGTCGTATCCACGCCTCCGACGGGCCCACCCTCTTCGCGCTCGACGCCCGCGAGGGCGGCGACCTCTGGCGGCTGTCCACCGACGCCTGGGTGTACTCCCTGAAGGCGGACCGCGGCACCGTCGTGACCGGAACGCGCGGCGGCGGTGTCCAGGCCTGGGAGGCGTCCAACGGCCAGAAACTCTGGGAGATCACCGGCGCCCAGACCGACTTCGAGTCCCCGGAGGCCGGGCCCGCCGTCCACGACGGCACGGTGTACGTCTGGAAGGACGCCCGGCTGCGCGCCCTGGAGGCCCGCACGGGCGAGGAACGCTGGTCGTACCCGATCGGGGACGCGGCGTCCTGCGGTGGGGTGCCGGTGCGGGTGACGCAGGCGGCGGACGGGTACGTCTACGTCTCCGCGGGGACGCGTGTGCTGGCCGTCGACGTCGCGAGTGGTCACGTTCGCTGGCACTTCGAGGCGCCCGCGGTGTTCCTGTGTCCGCCCACGTTCGCGGCGGGGCCCGCCGTGACGGGGGGCGGGGTGTACCTCGCCGACTACCTCGGCACGGTGTACGCGCTCGACGCCACGGACGGCCGCGATCGCTGGCGCATCGCGACCGAGTCCCGCGCCTCCATCGAGCCGGTGCTCGTCGCCGGGGGGCATGTGCACGTGGGCAGCGGCAAGGGGCTGTACACGCTGGACGCCGTCACCGGTACGCCGAAGTGGCGCTTCCAGGCCGGCGGCGACATCGTGGGCGCCCCCGCCGTCGCCGAGGGGCGCATCCACTTCGGCTCCTCCGACCACCTTCTGTACACCCTGAAGGCCGACGACGGCCGCCTCCGCTGGAAGCTGGCCACCGGCGGCGAGATCACGGGCGCTCCCGTCGTGAAGGACGGGGTCGTCTACGCGTGCAGCAAGGATCGGTGTGTGTACGCGTTGGACGCGGAGAAGGGAACGGGGACGGCGCGCACTTCGTGACGCGCCGTCGGGCCGCGGGGCGCCTGCGGTGCGGTGGGTGGGTCGGTACGTTCTGCCCGTCGCCGCGTGGGCGTACTGCCCGGGGGCTGCATATGGCGGGACTTGGCGGGCGGTCTGCTACGCGACGGGCAGGAACGTACCGGCACGGCCCCTTGCGCCGGTGGGCGACTGCGGGTGGTGCCTCGCTTGCTGCGGGCACGCGTGCGGGCTGGGGCGGCTGCCCACCCAGCAGCGGCGCCGGTCCGCTCAACCTGCGGGCAATCGTGCCGCTGGGGCGGCACGGGTGGGCGCAGGCGGTGCCTCGTCAGCGCCGAGTTGCGTGACCCACCCCCGCTCAGCACCCACGCCGGGTGACTGTTCAAACAAAGAGTGACCGGGGTTTGCCCACCCACCCCGGGGGCCGTAGGGCGAGGCTGGTGATCAGGTGTGGTCCTGAGGCGGGCGGCGCCATGTGGCGGTCGGCTGGTCCTCAGCAGGCACCGTGCCGCCGGGCTCCGGCGCAGCACCGCCCGGCGGAGGAGCCGTAGGTTCGGAAGGCGGCACCGTAGTGAGGCGATCGCGGCGCCGCCCCCGGCCCCGCATCACCCCGGCCCCGACGAGCAGCAGCACACCGCCCGCGAAGGCCCCCGCCACCCCCAGCCCGAGCCCGTTCCCGTCCGAGTCGACGCTGAGGCTGCCCTCGAACTGTCCGACCCGGACCATCCACAGGACGGTGAAGCCGAGGACGATCACGCCCGCCAGGGCCACCAGGAGCCGCGACCGCAGCAGGACGCCCACGAGGGTGATCACCGCCGCGACGACGAGGGGAAGGAAGAGCGAGGCGAACAGCCCGGCCCGGACGTCGGTGACACCGGACCCGGAGAACAGGTCGCCGAGGCGGTAATAGCGTCCGTGACGGCCGTCGTACCAGGCACGGAAGGGGCTCCAGACGGCGGCCGTCGCTCCGATGAGCGCGAGAATCGATCCGAGTACGTTACGCGCCATACGCGGCCCTCCTCACAGCTCTCGCCCCCGACGCTACGCCCAGCTCGCAACCCCCGCCACGTGGCGAAAAGTGCCCGGTGGGGGGAGGAAGGGCGACTGCGGCGGCTGGCGTATTCGGCCGGGGCCAACCACCCGGCGCCGTACGGGCGTTGGGGTGGACGGAGACACGCGGGCGGCGCTGCTAGGGTGACGGTTCCCGGTCGGTGGATCTTGGAATTCGGACCGGGTTCTCTTTTCCTGCACGCCGTGCTTCCGCGTGCAGTCATGAACGATTTCAACGGGGGTTGAAACGTGAAGCTTCGCCATGTCCGCGCCATCGCCGTCTTCGGCATCGCCGTGATCGCGCTCACCGGAGCGCGCGGCTCGCACGGCGGCGGTTGCAGCAGCGGCTCCGGCAGCCACTCCTCCAGCACCAGCGGGGGCTCGAGCGGCGGCAGCAGCCACTACGACGATGACGATGACGACTACAGCGGCTCGTCGTCCGTCGGTGCTACGGGCAGCTCCACCGGGGCCACCACCGGTAGCGGCAAGGCCACCCGTCCCGTCGACGACGTGAAGATCGAGACCTGTGTCTTCGACGAGTCGCGCGGCATCGTCGCCCACGTCAGCGCCACCAACAGCAGCGCGAGTACGTCGTACACGTACAAGTTCTCCGTGACCTTCAAGGACCCGGCCGGGAACATCGTGCGCACCAGCAACTCGACCATCCCGTACGTCTCCGCGAGCAGTGAGGACACCCTCGACGTCGCCGCCTCCTACGTCCTCAAGGACGGCGAGGTGGGCAGCGACTCCGTCTGCGTCCTCAAGGACGTCACCCGCACCGCGGACTAGATCCCGTGGTCAGCGGGTTCTGAAAGCTGAGCGGCGGGCGGTGAAGAGTCCCGCCTGCCGCTCGCTCGGCAGATTGCCGAGCGAGATGAGGTGCGGCGCCTGTGCGAACGCGTGGGCGCGTGCCGCCTCCTTCGCCGCCCAGCAGGCCCGCACGGTGCCCTGCACGGCCTCCACCGGGTACGACGCGATGACCGCGGCACTGCGTACGGCCGCCTCCACGGCCTCTCCCGGCGCCGTCAGCTCCGACACCAGCCCCACCTCGTACGCCCGCCGCGCCGAGATCCGCTCGGCCGTCCCCATCAGCGCCATCCGCGTCACCTCCCCGGGCGGCATGCGTTGCGCCAGATAGATCGACTCGTACGCGCTGACCATGCCGTAGGTCGTGTGCGGGTCGAAGAACGTCGCGGACTCGTCCGCCACGACGAACTCCGCCTCGCCGATGAGATAGAACGCCCCGCCGCAGGCCATGCCGCTCACGGCGGCGATGACCGGTTTCCAGAGGTCGTTGGCCTTCGGGCCGATCGCGATCAGCGGATCGTCCATCATGTAGGGGGAGTTGGGCTGGGGGACGTCGGCGGTGCGGTCCAGGCCGGTGCAGAAGGCCCGCTCGCCGGTACCGGTGATGACGATTGCCCGTACGGAATCGTCGAAGCGGAACTCCCGCCAGGTGGTGGCGAGTTCGTCGGCCATGGCCAGATCGATGGCGTTGAGTTTCTCCGGGCGGTCGAGGGTGAGGATCGCCACGCCGCTGTCCTTGTCGATGGCTGTGCGCAGGCTGCCCCCATCGCCGGTGTTCACGGGCGCTCCAGGATCCAGCGGGGCAGCGCGACTCCGCCGACCTCGGCGAAGACCGCCTGCACGCGCGCTCCGATGCGTATGCGCTCCAGCGGAACGGAGTTGAGGGGTGCGTCCGGGGCGCTGACGAGGTTTCCGACGAGACGTATGCGCGGGGCCTCCGCCAGCTCCACCAGGATCGCGTTGTACGGAGCCTGCGCGGCGTAGGCGGGGAGGAGAGGCGGGTGCGGGATGACGTACGACCAGATGCGGCCCTTTCCGCTCATTCTCCGCCACTCGCTCTCGAAGGAATGACAGTGCGGGCAGCAGGGGCGGGGCGGGAAGCGGAGTTCGCCGCATTCGGAGCATGCCTGGACGCGGAGTTCGCCTGCGGCGGCGTACTGCCAGAAGGGGGCGCCGTCGTCGTCCGGGACGGGCGAGAGGAGTGCGACGGACGCGCCTGGTCCCGTGCCTGGTCCCGTGCTTTGTTCCGCACCTTGATTCGTACCTTGCTTCGTGCCTTGAGTGTCGGGCATCTCAACTCCTCAGGAGCAGGGCCGAGGTGGGGACCCCCTCGCCTGCGGTGACCAGGCAGGTCGCGGCGCCGGGGACCTGGGCGGTGCTGGTTCCGCGCAGCTGCTTCACGCCTTCGTTGATGAGGTTGAACCCGTGGACGTACGCCTCGGAGAGGCCGCCGCCACCGGTGTTGAGCGGCAGCCGCCCCCCGATCTCCAGCGCTCCGCCCTCGGTGAAGGCGGCGCCCTCGCCCTTCCCGCAGAAGCCGTAGCCCTCCAGGGAGAGCGGGATGAGGGGGGTGAAGGCGTCGTAGATCTGGGCGACGTCGGCGTCCTCGGGCGTGAAGTCGGCGTGTTTCCACAGGTGTCGGGCGGTGGCCCAGGACGGGCCGGTGAGGGGGTCGTCGTTCCAGTAGTTGACCATGCCGTGGTGCTGGGCGGGCAGGCCCTGGGCGGCGGAGTGGATGTAGACGGGCGCCCGGCGGCAGTCGCGGGCCCGCTCGGCCGAGACGACGACACACGCCAACGCCCCGTCCGTCTCAAGGCAGTTGTCGAAGAGGCAGAGGGGTTCGCTGATCCAGCGGGAGGTCATGTACATCTCGCGGGTGAGCGGGCGGTCGTACATGATCGCGGCGGGGTTCTGGTTGGCCCGGTTGCGACAGGCGAGGGCCACGTTGAAGAGATGGTCGCGGGTGGCGCCGTATTCGTGCATGTAGCGGCGCGCGAGCATGCCGATCTCGTCGGCGGGGCGCAGCAGTCCGAAGGGGCGCGTCCACTGGGCGGGCGTGGGGAGTTGGACGCTGGTGTTCTTCCAGGGGCGGGGCCCGGAGCCCCGTTTCCGTGACCGCCAGGCGACGCCGACCGTGGCCTGTCCGGTGGCGATGGCGGCGGCGAGATGCGCGACGGTGGCACAGGAACCCCCACCCCCGTACCCGGCCTTACTGAAGAAGGTGAGGTCGCCGAGGCCGAGCGCCTTGGCCACCTCCACCTCGTCCGTCTCCTCCATCGTGTACGAGGCCAGCGCGTCGACCTCGCTCGGCGCGATCCCGGCGTCATCGAGCGCGGCGAGCACGGCACGGCAGGCCAACGTCTTCTCAGATTCGGGGAGTTGCTTGGCGAAGGGTGTCTGTCCGATACCGACGATGGCAGTCGCGTCCTTGATCCCAGCCATGGTCCCCGCCGTGATTCCCGCCGTGATCCCTGCCATGGGTGCATGCACCTCCGCGCGTGGTCCAGGAAGCTGACAGGGCGTCAGGCTACAGCTAATCTGACGGTCAGTCAGCTAGGCCGTGTGGAGTTGGGTGGGGAGGCTCGCCGTGCGTGATGACGTGCAGGCAGAGGGCATGGAGTGGGGAAGCATTCCCGGGCTGGTCCGCTCGGCGGCGACGCGATTCGCGGAGCGCGAGGCCGTCGTCGAGGGCCGTACCCGCATCTCCTACGGCGAGTTGGGCGCCCGGGTGGAACGGGCCGCCGCCGCGTGCATGGCGGTCGGGGTGCGGCTGGGCGACCGGGTGGCCATCTGGGCGCCGAACACCCTGGACTGGATCGTCTCCGCCCTCGGCGCCGTCTCGGCGGGCGCGGTCCTGGTCCCCCTGAACACGCGCTTCAAGGGTACGGAGGCCGCGGACGTACTGGAACGCAGCCGGGCCCGCCTCCTCTTCGTGACAGGCACCTTCCTCGGGACGTCGTACGTCGCCTCGCTACGACGGGCCCGCGCCTCCGGCACCGGACCGGGCCCGCTGCCCGGGCTCCCGCACCTGGAACAGGTGGTGGTCCTCTCGGACGACGCCCCCGCCGAATTCCGTACCTGGAAGGACTTCCTGGCGAGCGGGGACGGAGTGGACGAGGCGCAGGTCAGGGCCCGGGAGGCGGAGATCTCGCCGTCGTCCCCCTCGGACATCATTTTCACCTCAGGGACGACGGGCCGCCCGAAGGGCGCGGTGATCACCCACGCACAGACCCTGCGCGGATACGAGATCTGGAGCGACCTCGCAGGCCTGCGCCAGGGTGACCGCTACCTGATCGTGAACCCCTTCTTCCACACCTTCGGCTACAAGGCCGGCGTCATCGCCTGCCTGATGCGCGGCGCGACGATGATCCCGCAACCGGTGTTCAACGTGGACACGGTGCTGGCGAACATCGCCTCGGAACGCATCTCCGTCCTCCCCGGCCCGCCCACCCTGCACCAGTCACTCCTCGACCACCCGTCCCGGGAGACGTACGACCTGTCGGCGTTGCGGCTGGTGGTGACGGGCGCGGCGGTGGTGCCACTGAGGCTGGTGGAACGCCTGAGGTCGGAGTTGAGGATCGAGACCGTCCTCACGGCGTACGGCCTCTCGGAGGCGAGCGGCATCGTCACCATGTGCCGTCGGGGGGACGCGGCGCCGGTGATCGCCTCGACGTCCGGCCGGGCGATCCCGGGCACGGAGGTGCGGGTGGTGTCGGCCTCCGGTGACGTCCTGGACCCGGGCGACCCCGGCGAGGTCCTGGTCCGCGGCTTCAACGTCATGGGCGGCTACTTCGAGGACCCGGAGGCGACGGCGACCGTCCTCGCTCCCGACGGCTGGCTGCGCACCGGCGACGTAGGCGTCCTGGACCCGGCCGGCAACCTCCGCATCACCGACCGCATCAAGGACATGTTCATCGTCGGCGGCTTCAACGCGTACCCGGCGGAGATAGAGCAACTGCTCGGCCTCCACCCGGATGTCGCCGACGTCGCGGTGATCGGCGTCCCGGACGGCCGCCTGGGCGAGGTGGGCAAGGCCTATGTCGTACGGCGGCCAGGGGCCACCTTGACCGCCGACGACCTGATGGCCTGGTCCCGCCGCGAGATGGCGAACTACAAGGTACCGAGGGCGGTGGAGTTCGTGGGGGAACTGCCTCGGAACGCGAGCGGGAAGGTGGTCAAGGGGGAGTTGCGGGGGCGGTGACGTGGGGGCGGGGGGCGGGGCAGGGGTCAGCGCTTGATCTCTGCCACGAAGGCCGACCAGGCGGGGGCCCGGAAGAGGAGGACGGGGCCGCCTGTGTGGGTGGCCTTTGAGTCTCGGACGGGGGTGTGGGTGGGGTGGTCGGTGGCTACCTCGACGCATTCGCCGCCGCTGGAGTTGCTGTAACTGCTCCTGTGCCAGCGGGCGGTGCTCAAGTCAAGCTCTGCGCTTGCCATTTCGGTAGTCCTCCGCCGCTTGCTCGATCATGGCCAGGGATGTCTCCGGCGGTAGCGCCGCGGCCCTGAGCAGATCGTACGACCTGCGGTAGTCCTTCACGAGGGCTGGATAGTCGATCAGTTGGCCGCTGTGAAGGCCCTCCGTGTACACCACGGGCGGTGCGTCAAGGAAGGTCATGATCCTGATTATGCCCATCATGAGCGGGTGGGCAGCCGTTTCCGGAAGAAGCTGTAAAACGCTCTGCGTGGAACGGACCGCGTGGGCGATGTGCTCCAGCTGCGCCGCCATCTCCTCAGGCGGCAGCAGGGGGTTGCGGATCAGCGCCTCGCGGGTGACCGCCCAGAACGCCGGATGGTCTTCGCGTTCCCAGATCCTTGCGCGCTCGATGCGAGCGCTGACCTGCTTCTCGACCGTCTCGGGTCGCAGCCACGGACTGCCGGTCCGCACGACCTTCCGGGCATACGCCTCGGTCTGCAGCAGGCCGGGCAGCAGCATCGGCCCCCAATCCTCGATCGACTCCGCATGCTGTTCCATCTCAGCCACGTCGGCGAAGTACTCCGCATGTCCCGACTGCCGTGCCTTGCGGGCATCTTCACAGCGCCGTTGGAAAAAGCCGTCCGTGCCGAGCCTTTCGTCCACGTGCCGGGCCAGGTCCAGCGGCATGCGCCGCTCCCCGCGCTCGATCTGGCTCAGGAAAGGGACGCCTCGGAAGCTTCCCTCCGCCAACTGTTCGAGCGTGAGCCCCGCGAGTTCCCTCTTGAAGCGCAACTCGGCGCCGTAGAAGGACGGGACGTTCGCCGACGCGTCGGGGTCCTTACGGGAGGACACAACCCACCACCACCGTTTGCCAGTTGCCCTGCGTAACCCAAACCCCTTTCACGGTACGCCGCCCCACGTCAGGGTGTGACTGCTTCGTCACAGAACGCACCCAACGACCGGGAGGCACCCCATGCCCTGCCCCATCCGCCCCGTCGCGCTCCGCAAGGCGGCCGGAGAGTGAACGCTCCGCACCTCCAGGTGGACCTGCTCGCCGTACCGAAGGCCGTGCCCGAGCTGCGTCACGTCGTGCGTGGGTATCTCGGCGACAGGTGCCCCGAAGTGCAGCTCTGCGTCAGCGAGTTGCTCGGCAACGTCATCCGGCACGTGGGCGAGGGCACCCCCGTACGCGTACGCCTGTCCCGTGTCGCGCAGGGCCGTACCCGCGTCGAGGTCACCGACCCCGACCCGCGCGCCCTGCCTGTCCTCCTGTCCACCACCGGAGACGACGAGTACGGGCGCGGTCTCGTCCTGCTCGACGCGGTGGCTCTGCGGTGGGGCGTGGAGCAGGGGAGCGCGAGCAAGACGGTGTGGTGCGAGGTGGGGGAGGCGTGACGCTC